>JAZOSH010000025.1:0-57272 GCA_045656985.1 Eubacteriales bacterium
CAATATTTGTTTATGCCCCTTGTGACCACCCGAGGGGGGAGCAAGGGCTGCGGGAGCTAAACCTTTTGTAATGAAAGTTTTTGGGAGTCCAGAACCCTTTTTTCAAAAAGGGTTTTGGATAATCCTTCTCGTCAACTAACTCTTCAACAAATCCCAATTTGTTTCAAAATTCTTTTACAATAATATAAATATAATATGGCGGTAAAAAAATTTCAAAAAAGCCTTGACAGCAGATTGACAAAGTGATATAATAACTCTACCTCTGCAAATGGGCTTTTTTTGTGTGCGCATTTTTGCGCCAACAAAGCGCACATGACCTTTTGTATGAGGGAGGTACACGGACAGGCCCGCGAGAGCGCAGTCTGTCAAATAAATTGAAACGGGAGGTGCCGAACAAAATGGCTAATGATTCAAGAGTCAAAATCACTCTTGCTTGCACAGAGTGCAAACAGAGAAACTACGACACAAAGAAAAACAAGAAGAATGACCCTGACAGACTTGAAATGAACAAGTATTGCAAGTTCTGCCGCAAGCACACTCTTCACAAAGAAACCAAGTAATTTGGCAGGAGGGATAGAAATGGCAGAGAAAGAAACAAAAGTTGCTAAAGCCGAAAACAAACCCCAGAAAGCCAAAAAGGAAAAGAAAAAAGGCAGGATCGGTAACGCTTGGCGCGGCTTCAAGAGCGAGTTCAAGAAGATAGTCTGGCCTTCATGGAAGCAGGTTCGCAAGAACACTCTTGTAGTTGTCGTTATAGTAATCGTTTGTGCATTGGTAATAGGCGCGCTTGATGTCGTATTCAACGCGGGTATTACAGCACTCACAGAGCTCTTCACTCACTAATCGGAGAAGGCTATGAGCGATATCAACGAGATGAATGTCGGCCCGAGATGGTATGTGGCGCACACCTATTCAGGCTATGAAAACAAGGTAAAGGCAAGCCTTGAAAAGATCATCGAAAACCGAAATCTCGGTCATCTTATCTATGACATAAGAATTCCGGTCGAGATAGTCGTCGAGAAAAACGGCGATGAAGAAAAGGAAACAGAAATAAAGATATTTCCTACCTATGTCTACATCAAAATGACAATGACCGAGGAGAGCTGGCACGCAGTGCGTAACATCACAGGCGTTACAGGCTTTGTAGGTCCTGGGTCGCGTCCTACGCCTCTTTCAGATGCAGAGGTTGAGGCCCTTAATATTGAGCAGACAAAAAAGGTGGAGCTTTCGTTCAAGGAGGGCGATGCCGTTCAGGTCATCGACGGACTTTTCGAGGGCTTCTTCGGTACAGTACAGTCTATTTCCGATGACCTTAAAAAAGTCACGGTCCTCGTTAAAAAGGGTCGCCGTGATATGCCCGTAGAGCTTGACGCAAGCGTCATAAAGCTCGCCTGATTTTAATCAGAAACAGAACATCGCGTGAGCATTCACGCGCGTGGGAGGGAGAAAAATTTTTGAATTCTCCCGCAATTATTACCACATTTGGAGGAATTTTTAATTATGGCAAAGAAAGTATTAGGTTACATCAAGCTGCAGTTGCCTGCTGGTAAGGCGACACCTCAGCCTCCCGTAGGACCTGCTCTCGGTCAGTACGGTGTAGCAATTCCCGTATTTACAAAGGAATTCAACGAGAGAACAAAGAACGACATGGGTCTTATCATTCCTGTTGTTATCACAGTTTATGCTGACCGTTCGTTCACATTCATCACAAAGACTCCCCCTGCAGCAGTTCTTATCAAGAAGGCAGCAGGTATAGAGACAGGCTCCGGTAAGCCCAACAAGAACAAGGTTGCTACTATCACCAAGGAGCAGGTAAGAAAGATCGCAGAGACAAAGATGCCCGACCTCAACGCTTCTTCCGTAGAGACCGCTATGAGCATGGTTGCAGGAACAGCACGCAGCATGGGCGTTGTTGTTGAAGACTAATTAAGGAGGGTACTGAAAATGGGAAAGAAGTATACAGATAGTGTAAAGCTCATTGATAAGTCGAAGGTCTATGACCCCTCCGAGGCACTTGAGCTCGTTTGCCAGACATCTAAGGCAAAGTTTGACGAGACAATTGAGATCCACATCAGACTTGGTGTTGACTCAAGACACGCTGACCAGCAGGTCAGAGGCGCAGTTGTTCTCCCCAACGGAACAGGTAAGAAGGTTAAGGTTCTTGTTTTCGCAAAGGGCGACAATGTTCAGAAGGCTCTTGACGCAGGCGCAGATTACGCAGGCGGCGCAGAGTATGCTGAGAAGATCCAGACAGAGAACTGGTTTGATTTTGATGTTGTTATCGCAAGCCCCGACATGATGGGTGTTATCGGTAAGCTCGGTAAGGTGCTCGGTCCTAAGGGACTTATGCCTTCTCCTAAGGCCGGTACAGTTACTCCCGATGTTGCAAGAGCTGTTACAGAGGCTAAGGCTGGTAAGATCGAGTACAGACTTGATAAGACCAACATTATCCACTGCCCCATCGGTAAGGCATCCTTCGGTGTAGAGAAGCTCACAGAGAACTTTGACACACTCGTTGGTGCAGTTATCAAGGCAAAGCCTGCAGCTGCAAAGGGTCAGTACATCAAGAGCTGCGTAATCGCAAGCACAATGGGCCCCGGCATCAAGATAAATCAGGCAAAGCTTGGTTAATTGATACTATCAATATAAAAAGCACGGAACACAATGTGTTCCGTGCTTTTTTCATTCTCTTCTGGTCGGCTCAAGGAAGAAGATGCCAAGACGAAGAGCAAAGTATATAGCTATCGGTGCTATGGTGAGTGCAGGAGAAACAGAAATTATCTCGCCGTGCCACTTAACGATAACAATATCAAGCATGAATGCCGAAAGAATAAGGTCTATAAAATACGCACGGCGCAGGAGCAAGGAAATAAAGGCTGAACCAATGAGCAATACCGCAAGGTGTGTCATGAGAGTTGCTTGCTCCTCAGAAAGCGGAGAGAGAATGTCAAGTCCGTAAAGATAGGCGCGGTCAGCGCGGGCAAGCTCCTCATCACTTATCTCTACTCCGAAATATGCCTCGCGAAGCGGCTCTGTGCGCTCGTATATTTTGATAAGTGCAAGCTGAAGTGCCCCAAAAAGCACTCCCGTCACCGCCGAAAGATAGAAGGCTCGTCGTTTTCTGTCGGTGCGGTCGGCAAAAAGGGTGTCATAAAGCGAGCCGATAAAGTAAAGCACCGCAGTGATAAGATAAAACATCGGGCGCTCGTCAAGCCTGCCATTCATAAAAGCAATAGACGCAAAGAGAGCGGGCAGAAGCGATACCGCAAGTACAAGCGAGGGGAGTTTTTCAAAAAAACGGCCGACAAGCAGGGCGAGGACTGTTAACAAAAACAGTATCGCATAGCTGCGAAGCTTGTCCGAGCCGTCAAGCAAAAAGTCAAGCCTTTCACGAAGCCCTACCTCGCCAAGCGACGAAAAATCGGCATTCATATAGCTTCTCGTCAGCAAAAGCGCGGCAAAAAAGGCGGATATTGCTGCGAGAATATCGGTAAATTTCTTAAAATAGCTCATATTTCCCTCTAGGTAAAATAATTCCCTTTTATTATACATTACTTACCCCCAAAATTCAATATCATTCGCCCAAAAGAAAAATATATTTAAAAAAATGCTTGTTATAGACCTCGCCGCGTGATATAATATTTGTAATAAACATTAACGGAGGCTACTTATGAATTCTTCTCAACTCATAACTTATATAAATGGCGGTGGGCTTGACGCACGCCTGCTTTCGCTTTACGGCGCCGATGCTCTCGGTGCTCAAAAAGCAAGATATATAGCGGCCATTGAGAACTTCACAGCTCTTTACGGCGAGCGTGAGGTGTCACTTTTCTCGGTTCCCGGCAGAAGCGAGCTCTCGGGCAATCATACAGACCACAATCTCGGTCGCGTTATCGCCGCTTCGGTAGACCTTGATATGATAACTGTGGCTTCCCCCACCGACGACGGGGTAGTCCGCCTTACGAGCGAGGGCTTTGGCGAGGAAATCGTTGACCTTGCAGAGTATATATCCCCCGACCTTGCCCTTGCGGGAAGCTCGGCTTCTCTCATCGCGGGCGTTTGCGCCGCATTCCGCGAGAGAGCGCTTGCAGTGGGCGGTTTTGTGGCTTACACAACATCGCGCGTGCTCGGTGGCTCGGGACTTTCGTCCTCGGCGGCATTTGAAAATATGATAGGAACTGTTGAAAACCACCTTTACAACGGCGGCAGAGTCGACAGCGTTGAGATAGCAAAAATATCACAATACGCCGAAAATGTATTTTTCTTCAAGCCTTGCGGACTTATGGATCAGGTGGCGTGCGCCTATGGCGGTATAGTTACCATTGATTTTGCCAACAAAAAGGCTCCCGTTATTGAAAAGATAGACTTTAATCCCACCGAGCAGGGCTTCTCGCTCTGTATCGTTGCGACAGGCGGAAATCACGCCGACCTTACCGACGATTATGCCTCTGTGCCCGCCGAGATGAAGGCGGTTGCGGCGGCTCTTGGCAAGGAGGTTCTTCGCCAGACCGACAGAGACGCACTTGTTGCCGCGCTCCCTTCCCTTCGCGAGAGCCTTGGCGACCGCGCAATTCTCCGCGCTCTGCATTTCTTTGCCGAAAACGAACGCGTAGAGGCGCAGGTAAATGCCCTCAAGGCGCGCTGTGTTGACAAATTTTTTGAAAATGTTATCGCATCGGGACGCTCCTCCTTCTGCTATCTGCAGAATATTTATACCACCAAAAATGTTGCCGAGCAGGGACTTTCGCTTGCCCTCTGCCTTGCAGAGAGCGTGCTCTCCTCGCGCGGCGGTGCGTGGCGCGTTCACGGCGGCGGCTTTGCGGGCACTATTCAGGCCTTCGTGCCCGATGAGTGTCTTGATGACTTCCGTACAGTGATGGAGTCCACATTTGGCGAGGGTTCTTGCATCACCTTAAAAATCCGCCCCGACGGCGCGATAAAGGTGATATGAGAATTGTAACATTATACTCAGGGTCGGGCGGAAACGCGACTTACATAGAGGCGGCGGGGGTAAAGCTACTCATCGACGCGGGCAAATGTGCGCGTGCGCTTTGTACCTCGCTGACAAAAATAGGCGTCTCGATCGACGAAATAGACGCCATATTTATAACACACGAGCACGGCGACCACATAGCCGCGCTTGAGGTGCTTTCAAAGAAGCACAAGCTGCCGATACACATTACAGAAAAGAGTGCCGAGAGATTTTACGGCGAGCGTTATTCTGCGCTTTTAGAGTGTATCGTGCCCCACTCGCCCGTGTTTTCTGTAGAAATCGGAGGTGTTTGTGTCCACTCCTTCCCCACTCCGCACGACAGCCGAATGAGTGTTGGCTATCGTATCTGCTTTGAGGAGAACGGAGAGCACGCGCTCGGTCTTGCCACCGATATAGGCTATGTGACCGATGCAATTAGAGAAGGTCTTTCGGGGTGTGAAGCGGTTGTGCTTGAGTCAAATCATGACATTGATATGCTTAAGAGCGGCCCATATCCATATGACCTTAAGCAAAGAATACTTTCGCGCAGAGGGCATCTTTCAAATGCTGAAAGTGCGCTTTTTGCCGCAGAGCTTGCTGCCACGGGAACAAAGTCCTTCATTCTGGCGCACTTGAGTGCCGAGAACAATGAGCCTGCTTTGGCTCTTGACGAATTCCTCTCTGCGACCTCTGATCTGTCTGTTCGCGTTGCGATAGCGCACCCCGACGAGCCTACTGAAATGATTTTTGGGAGATAAAAAATGCTGAATGTTAAGCTTATCTGCACAGGAAGCCTCAAGGAGAGCTATCTGCGCGAGGCATTTGCCGAATACGCAAAGCGCCTTGGCGGTGTTTGCCGCTTTGAGCTGCTTGAACTAAAGGAGCACAAGCTGTCCGACGCCCCTTCGGACGCCGAGATCGCGACCGCTCTTGACGAGGAGGCAAAAAAGATACTTGCCGCAATACCTCCGCGTGCCTTCAAAATAGCCCTTTGTATTGAGGGAAAGCAGTATTCCTCGGAGGAGTTTGCCAAAATTCTTGACGGTGCCACAGCGACGCATAGCGATATCTGCTTTGTCATAGGAAGCTCATACGGACTTGCCGAGAGCGTGAAGCGGGCGGCAGATCTGCGCCTGTCTTTTTCAAAAATGACCTTTCCGCATCAGCTTATGCGAGTCATCTGCGCCGAAGCCCTCTACCGCGCCTTTAATATCATAAAGGGCACGAAGTACCATAAATAACAAACTTTCCCTTCCATTTATGTAAAACAAGGTGAAAAATGAAAAAAATAACAGCGATATTACTTGTCCTTCTGCTTTGCGTGCTTCCGCTGGTCTCGTGTGAGGGCGCAGCAGATGACGGAAAAATAAAAATAGTTTGCTCTATCTTCCCTGTCTACGATTGGGTAAGATGCATTGTGGGTGACGCCGATGGTGTTGAGGTCAGCCTTCTTGTATCTGACGGAAGCGATCCGCACAGCTACAACGCAGGCGTTGCCGACATTGTGGCGATCTCCTCGTGCGATCTGCTTGTAACGGTGGGTGGCGACTCTGATGCGTGGATAAATGCCGCGCTCCGCGATGTGCAGAATAAGGAGCTCTCTGTGCTTCGTCTGCTTGATATTCTTGACGAACGCGAGCTTGCCTATACCGCCGACAGCGAGCACGAGCACTCTCACACCGAGGGAGAGGACTGCCACCACACACTTGACGAGCATATCTGGCTCTCACCAAAGGCGGCGCTTCTCCTCTGCGAGAGCATCTATGAAGCACTCCTTGCACTTGATGCATCAAATGCCGATATATACGGAAAGAATTTTGACGCCTACCGTGCCGAGCTTTCCTCACTTGATGCGCTCTACACCGAGCGCGCCGAGACGGCGGACAAGCCCTTCATTTTTGCCGACCGCTTCCCCTTCAAGTACCTGTTTTGCGACTACTCACTTGACTATATCGCGGCGTTTTCGTCCTGCTCTGCCGATAGCGAGGCAAGCTTTTCGACGGTCATCTCACTTGCAAACGAGATAGGCGCAAATGGACTTGACAGAATTTTTGTGACCGAGAGTGCGATAGACGGCATTGCTGAGTCTGTTATCTCGGCTTCGGGTCGGGTGTGCGAGATAGTCGCTATTGACTCACTGCAGTCGGTCACAGCACGCGAGGCAGAGGACGGCGCATCATATGTTGAAATCATGAAGCAAAACGCAGAGCTGTTATTTGAATAGGAGCTACTATGATAAAAATAGAATGTAAAAATGTTGCCCTTGGCTATGAGGGACAAACAGTGACCGAGAACTTGAGCTTCACGGTGACAAGCGGAGACTACCTCTGCATCGTGGGCGAGAACGGCTCGGGAAAAACAACACTTATGAAGGCTCTTTTACAGAGCATTACTCCCATCTCGGGAGAGATATGCTTTGAGGGGCTCTCGCGCGGTGAGGTGGGCTATCTTCCCCAGATCTCTCCCGCACAGAATGACTTCCCCGCAAGTGTCCGCGAGGTGGTGCTCTCGGGCTGTCTTTCGGGAATGGGGCGCTGCCCCTTTTATTCGGCGCGCGAAAAGGCAAGAGCCAACGAAAATATGGAAAAGCTTGGCATACTTTCTCTTGCGAAGAAGCCCTACCGCGAGCTTTCGGGCGGTCAGAAGCAGAGAGTTCTGCTTGCCCGCGCGCTCTGTCAGGCACGCAAGCTCTTGCTTCTTGACGAGCCCACAGCAAGTCTTGACCCACAGATATCCGCCGATTTCTACTCAATAGTTGAAAAGCTCAACCGCGAGGAGAACATAACCGTTATAATGATATCGCATGATATTCATTCGGCAATGAAATATGCGTCACATATTCTGCATGTCGGCAAAACCCCGCTCTTCTTTGGCAAGACGCACGATTACATTCACAGCGGTATCTCGGGCTGCTTCTGCTGCCACGAGGAGCACGACCACGAGCACGGGGAGGACGAAAAATGAGCGAAATGATGATAAAGCTTTACGAATATTTCTCCTATCCCTTCGTGAGAAACGCAATGATAGTTGGCGTGCTGATAGCGCTCTGCGCCTCGCTTTTTGGCGTAATTCTTGTACTAAAGCGCTTCTCCTTTATCGGTGACGGACTTTCTCATGTCGCCTTTGGAGCTATGGCGGTGGCTACTGTGCTTGGCATCACCAACGGCGTTGCAGTAGTGCTTCCTGTAACCGTTATATCTGCGATACTTATTCTCAAGGCGGGCGAGAAGCGCCGTCTTGGCGGTGATGCGGCAATAGCACTTATATCGGTGTCCTCTCTTGCACTTGGATACCTTCTTATGAACATTTTCTCAGCTTCGCCAAATGTCAGCGGCGATGTCTGCTCTACACTTTTTGGTTCAACCACCATTCTCACCCTCACAAGCCTTGATGTATGGCTTTGTGTTCTGCTTTCGGTGGCGGTGCTTGCGGCATTTGTGCTGCTTTATAACAAGATATTTGCCGTTACCTTTGATGAGAGCTTTGCAGCGGCAGGCGGACTTCACCCCGAGCTATTCAATCTCGTTATTGCAGTGGTGGTCGCCGTTATCATCGTGCTTGCTATGAATCTTGTCGGCTCTCTGCTCATCTCGGCACTCGTTATATTCCCTGCACTTACCGCAATGCGACTTTTCAAGAGCTTCCGCGCAGTTATGCTCTGCTCGGCAGTGGTTGCCCTTTTCTCATCGGCAATCGGAATTCTCGTGGCGATCCTTGCCTCTACTCCCGTCGGTGCGACGATAGTTGGCGTACAGATAGCGGTGTTTGTTCTCTTTTCATTTATAGGAATGTGCAAAAAATAAAGAGAGGAGCCCTGATGCTGTGCACTCTTAAGGACAGTTTTCTAAATTGAATAAAATATATTACCTACCGACAGAAAAAAGGACAGAAACTATTTTATGTTTTCTGTCCTTTTTTATACGATTATCAAATATAAACTTTACTCACAACAATGTTTTCTTCTTTGTTTTTTGTATCAAATTCAGGGAAACAAAGCAAATAGTAGTCGCACTCGTCACAACAACATTCAAAGCCTTCTTCTCCGTTACCAAGACAAACCATAGGCTCTCCGGGCGCAAGTTCTACGCCGGTAATATCTATTACCCTTTTTTGAGTATTCTTGCTCATATATCCCCCATCTGCATATAAAAAAGGTGCGTAACCGAAGCCACGCACCGAAAACCGCAAACTCCGATTGCTGCTACACAAACTAAATTAGAATTAGGGCATTTACCATAACCATTTAGTAGAGCTTGCGATTTTACCAAGTTCAAAAATAGTTATGGCAAAAAAAGGGTATAAATATGCCTATAAAGACAAAAATACCACCAATTCTAATATTCAGTTTGTGTAGCATACTTATTATATCACATGCTTTGATAAAAATCAAGCAACTTTAAAGAAAACCTTAAACTTAAAACGCACCTTACGGAAGAGCAAGAATTATATCATCATTTATCCTGATAAGCACAGCATCTGTGGACACAAATCAAAAATACGGCACCCCTCTTTCGAGATATACCATATCTTGCAAAACTGTCCTTTAGAGGAGCCCTTATGGGCTTCTCTTTTTTGCCGATGGCGCGTTATCCTTGACTTTGAGGCGCGTATATGGTATAATCTTCTTGCGGAGCTGCCGACCGCAAGAATTTTTTGGCAATAGAAAGAAAAAAATGAAGATACTTATAATTGGCGACATCGTTGGCACAAAAAGCGTTGATTTTCTCGGTGAGAAGCTCTGGCGTGTGAGAGACTCGCTCTCTGCCGATTTTGTTGTGGCAAACGGAGAGAATGCCTCCGACATTCATGGCATCAGCGCACCCTTGGCGCGCGATATTCTTGCCGCGGGTGTTGACCTTATCACCCTTGGCAACCACACCTATGGCAGACGCGACATCTGCGCTCTTCTTTCCGACGAGGAAAGGATAATCCGACCTGCAAATTACCCCGCGACCTGCCCGGGCGGCGGCTATTCTATCATCAATATTGACGGCTACAGGATACTCTGTATGAATGTGCTTGGCACCGCTTTTATGGAGCCGCTTGCCTGCCCCTTTGAGACGGTGGACAGGATACTTGCGCGCGAAGCGGGAGAGTATGACTTATCTCTGCTTGATATTCACGCCGAGGCAACGAGCGAAAAGCTGGCGCTGGCGCGCTATTTTGACGGAAGGATAAATATTATTTTTGGCACTCACACCCACATTCCCACCGCCGACGAGCAGATACTGCCCCGTGGCACGGCATACATCACCGATGTGGGCATGACAGGCCCGATTGACGGCATTCTCGGCACAGATGCAGACGCGGTAATTGAAAAGTTCCGTACCCGAATGCCCACCCGATTTACTGTGGCATCAGGAAAAATACGCGCAAACTGTCTCTTTGTTGACATTGATGCCGAAAGTGGCAGGGTAGCATCTGTCAAGCGAGTAAATTTTGAAGAAGAGGCTAAAATATGAGTATAGATATTAAAACTGTTTCTACCTCTGCGCTCGCCTACCTTGGCGACAGCGTTATTGAGCTTTGCGTACGCGAGCTTCTCGTTTCGCGTGGACTTTCGTCATCGGCTCACCTTAATGCGAAGGCGCTCGCCTTTGTGCGCGCGACAGCACAGGCGGAAGCGGTGAAAAAAATACTCCCCCTCTTGAACGAGGAGGAGGAGGCTGCCTTCAGGCGCGGAAGAAACATAGGACACACAAATACTCCAAAGTCTGCCACCGTTGCCGAATACAGAATGGCAACAGGTATGGAGGCACTCTTTGGCTGGCTATACCTTGCGGGCAGACAGCAGAGGATTCGCGAGCTTTTCGATGCGGCATATGACGCCGATGAGCTTCTCCCTACCAAATAAGAGAATAATTTTGAAAGGAAATATAAAAATGGCAAATCCTATTATTAAAATCAAGGTCAAAAATTTTGGAACTATGACCGCAGAGCTTTACCCCGACAAGGCTCCTGTCACCGTTGAGAATTTTCTCAAGCTTGCAAGAGCTGATTTCTTTGCAGGCCTTATCTTCCACCGCGTTATCAAGACATTTATGATTCAGGGCGGCGGATACGATGAGTCAATGACCGACAAAGATGCCCCCTCTATCAAGGGAGAGTTTGCCGCAAACGGCTTTATGAAGAACGACATCAAGCACACACGCGGCGTACTTTCTATGGCGCGCACAAGTGACCCTAACTCGGCTTCCTCGCAGTTCTTTGTAATGCATATGGATGCTCCCCACCTTGACAAGCAGTATGCCGCTTTCGGCAAGCTTACCGACGGATTTGATGTGCTTGATGCCATCGCATCGGTAAAAACAGGTAACTACGGCTGGTACATGCAGGATGTTCCGCGCGAGCCCGTTGTAATTGAAACAATTGAAGTTGTTGAATAAAAAAAGGGAGGAAATTCCTCCCTTTTTCTTTGCCTTTCATGGCTATCAATATGTCCCGCTATCTAGGTACCAGATACCGTCAACAAGCACGAGTGCAACTGTAACGGCAAGCTTTTCGTTGGGGCTATCCTCAAGATAGGTCTGCATCGTCACTCTCACATACTGCGCGTTTGACGAGCGCTCAAGAGTTGCGCTTGACACATCGTATATTCTCTTTTCTGTAACAAGCGGCTCATAGCTGTTTGATTTCAGGAGCCATGTAAACCCATAATCGTCGGTATATTCGGTATAGCGCGCGGTGAGCAGTCCGCTTGACGAGGAGGAGACCATTGCTCCGTCAAAAAGTGCCTCGTAAACAGACTCAAGATAGTCCTTTGAATAGACCTTCTCGGCATACTCCTTGATTTTTTCTATAGTAACACAAACCTCATCGGCGCGCACGACATCATAGCCATCGGGAATACTGCTGTTATAATAAAACTCGTATTCCTTCTCGACATAATCCGTCAATTTGTTGTAATAAAGCCCTGCCTTTTCATCGTGATATACGCAGTCCTCACCCGCCTCGTTTGTTACGAGAAGATACTCGAAATCATCTCCGTACGAGCGCGTGCGGTAGGCAAGCACATCACCAAGCTCTCTATCCTCTATCATATAGTAATAGTATCGCCTGTCGGTCTCGCTGTCCTCGTAATATTTCAGGCTTTCTATAGGGTCATAGACTCTCTCATAAGTCTCAAGCCCCGTGCCGAACATTATTCTGTTAACTCCGTACGATGCCTCAACAAGCTCCTCAAGCCTTGGCATTATCTCGGCAAGCTCGGGGGGCTTTGAACACGACACAAGTGCCGATACCACCACCGCAAGACACATTAAAAGACAAATAATTTTCTTCATCTTGTTCTCCCGATAAAATTTCGCTCCGCTTTATCCACAGCTGAATAAAGCATTTCTATGTTAATAGCTTTTGGGGAGGGGCTTGCCCCTCCCCTGTTTTTTTAGTTTTCAGTTACCTCTGTTGCCTCGTCGGTCTGGTCTTCTTCCGGCTCCTCGTGAGGAACAACTGTAAAATTGACAAGCTTCTGTCCGTCGTTAAGACGCATTGTGATAACTCCGCCCGCCGTTCTTGAATATGTGGGAACATCGCTCACCGGTGTTCTTACAATCATACCCGAGTCGGTTATCATCATAAGGTCATCATCCTCGCCAACGGTAGCAATACTAACGAGCGCGCCCGTTTTATCGCTTATCTTATGGCAGGTAACACCAAAGCCGCCGCGGTGCTTCATTATTCTGAAGTCCTCAAACTCGGTCTGCTTTGCAAAGCCGTTCTCTGTAACAGTTATAAGCTTCTTTGTTTCATCAACAACAGCAACTCCCGTTACATAATCACCATCGCGAAGCTTTATTCCGCGAACGCCGCGCGCGGTTCTTCCCATTGCGCGTGCGCCTGCCTCCTCAAATCTTACTGCATTTCCGTCGCGTGTGGCGATAACTATCTCGCCCTCTCCACTTGTACATCTTACGAATACAAGCTCATCGCCCTCATCAAGATTTATCGCTATCTTACCGCCGCGGCGCTGATACTCATACTCCTTGAGAAGTGTACGCTTGATAACGCCCTGCTTTGTTACCATTGTGAGGTAATCGGTCTCGTTAAACTCCTCAATACCGATAAGTGCGGTTATCTTTTCGTCAGGAAGCATCTCAATGATGTTTACTATGTTAGTTCCCTTCGCTGTTCTTGACGCCTCAGGGATCTGATATGCCTTTCTTACATGTATCTTACCCATGTTTGTAAACATAAGCAGGTAAGAATGGCTGCAAACGCCGATAACCTTCTCTATAAAGTCCTCCTCCTTCGTTGCCATACCGATTATTCCCTTTCCTCCACGGCGCTGTGCGGTGTAGGTATCGGCAGGAAGACGCTTGATATAGCCCGCGTGTGTCATTGTAACAACGCACTCGTGGCGCTCTATGAGATCCTCTATATCTATCTCGTCGGTGGACTGAACTATCTCTGTTCTTCTCTCGTCGGAGAATTTGCGCTTTATCTCGCCCATCTCCTCCTTGATTATAGCATCTATCTTTGTCTTATCGGCAAGTATGCCCTCAAGCTCAACGATAAGTGCGTGAAGTCTTGCAAGCTCCTGCTCTATCTTATCTCTCTCCATACCCGTGAGTCTGCCGAGAGTCATCTCAACGATAGCCTGCGCCTGCGCATCGGTAAGCTGACGGACATTGCCAAGCTCACTCTCAAAGCCATCGCTGAAGCTTACTGTAAAGAGCTCTGCCATAAGGCGCTCCTTTGCCTCGGGAATGGTCTTTGATGTCTTCATTATCTCAACTATTCTGTCAATATTATCGGTAGCGATATGGTAGCCCTCAAGGATATGAGCTCTTATCCTTGCCTTTTCAAGGTCAAATTTAACTCTTCTCTCAATTACCGACTGCTGATGCTCAATATAAACATCAAGTATCTCTGGGAGCGAGAGGATCTTGGGCTCGTTATTGACAAGCGCGAGCATATTTACAGGACAGGTGCTCTCGAGCTCGGAGTTCTTGTAGAGCTGATTGAGAAGTATCTGGGGATTTATATCGCGGCGGTACTCAACCACGATCTTCATTCCGTCTCTGCCCGACTCATCGCGCAGATCGGTGATTCCCTCTACCTTCTTCTCCTTATGAAGCGCTGCGATAGACTTACAAAGCTCCTGCTTATTTACCTGATAAGGTATCTCTGTAAAGAGAATGCGGTGCTTATCCTCTTCAATTATCGCCTTCGCTCTTACCTTTATCCTTCCCTTACCGGTGGTATAAGCATCTATAATTCCATTTATACCGTAAATTGTTGCTCTTGTCGGGAAATCGGGGCCCTTGATATAATCCATAAGCTCTGAAACAGAGCAGTCGGGATTTTCCATACGGAAGATAGTTGCATCTATAACCTCACCGAGATTGTGGGGAGGAATATAGGTAGCCATACCTACCGCGATACCCACCGAGCCGTTTACAAGCAGGTTGGGGAATCGGGAAGGAAGAACCTTTGGCTCTTTGCGCTTGTTATCAAAGTTAGGTTGGAAGTCAACGACCTCCTTCTCTATGTCGCGCATAAGCTCATCGGCAATTCTCGCCATTCTCGCCTCGGTATAACGGTATGCAGCCGCGCCGTCTCCGTCAACAGAGCCGAAGTTACCCTGACCCTCAATAAGCGGATAGCGGAGCGAGAAATCCTGCGCCATTCTTACCATTGTGCCGTAAACAGACGAGTCGCCGTGGGGATGATAACGGCCAAGCACATTACCAACCGTTGTTGCCGACTTGCGGAAGGGGTTATTAAATGTAAGATTATCCTCATACATCGCATACATAACACGGCGCTGACCGGGCTTCATTCCGTCTCTTACATCAGGAAGTGCACGCGACGCGATAACAGACATAGCATATTCAATGAAGGATTTTTTGACCTCCTTATCCATCTCTATGTCAACTATTTTTTGGTCCTTAAATTCTATATTTTCGTTTTCCAATTTTCAAGCCCTCGGAAGCGGCGTATTCTCGGTTTTTTACCGACGCCTCCTCCGCGTCCTTTCTTTTTTCATTCGGTGTCCTCGGGAAAGATTTTTATACATTGTTGAAAAGTACAATCGCTTCCCTTTTTCAATAATCACTGCAAAATATTATGGATATTTTTTCCTTGTATATCAAAGTTTTTCACAGGGTTTTCCATAGGTTATGGAAAACTTGCCTGCTAACTAATTTTGATATTTTTTTGCTAAAAATGAATATTTCTGTTTAAATATCCAAGTTTTCAGCAAACTTTGCGTTCTGCTCAATAAACTCTCTTCTCGGCTCAACCTTGTCTCCCATAAGGAGCGCAAAGGTCTCGTCACAAAGAATAGCGTCCTCCATAGTTACCTTAAGGAGAGTTCTCTTTTCGGGGTCCATAGTTGTTTCCCAGAGCTGCTCGGGGTTCATCTCACCAAGACCCTTATATCTGTCTGCCTCAATGTTAGTACCGCCAAGGGCTTCAATACATCTGTCTCTCTCGGCATCGGAATATGCATAGAGCACCTCGCCCTTTCCGCTCTTCTTGTGTACCTTATAAAGCGGAGGCTGTGCAAGATAGATATGTCCGTCCTCTATGAGCTGACGCATGTGTCTGAAGAAGAATGTGAGAAGCAGAATTCTTATATGCGAGCCGTCAACATCGGCATCCGCCATAATGATTATCTTACCGTAACGAAGCTTATTTATATCAAAATTCTCGCCGATACCGCATCCAAGTGCCTGAATTATCGGTATAAGCGACTCATTATTGTGTACCTTGCCCGCGTTGCTCTTTTCAACATTGAGCACCTTTCCGCGGAGCGGAAGAATAGCCTGGAACTTGGAGTTTCTTCCCTGTGTTGCCGAGCCTCCCGCGGAGTCTCCCTCTACGAGATAAAGCTCTGTAAGCTCTGCATTTCTCTCATTGCAGTCGCGAAGCTTTCCGGGAAGCGCAGAGTTATCAAGATATCCCTTTCTTCTTGAGTCCTCTCTCGCCTTTCTTGCCGCCTCTCTTGCTCGTGATGCCGCAAGTGCCTTTTCAAGTATTGCCTTTGCCGTTGAGGGATTTTCCTCAAAGAACTCGGCAAGCTTTGTGTTCATGGCATTCTCAACGAGAGTTCTTATATCCGAGTTTCCGAGCTTTGCCTTTGTCTGGCTCTCAAACTGTGCATCCTCAAGCTTTACGGAAATAATAGCACAAAGTCCCTCACGCACATCCTCGCCCGAAAGGTTCTTATCCTTATCCTTAAGGATTCCGTGGCTTCTTGCATAGTCATTAAGTACCTTGGTAAGTCCTGCTCTGAAGCCTGTGACATGCATACCACCCTCTACGGTGTGCATATTGTTTGCAAACGAGCGAAGCTCTTCGGTGTATGCCGTGTTATACTGAAGCGCAACCTCGGCAATGCTTGAGCCCTTTTCGCTCTTGATGTAAATGACCTCGGGATGAATAGGCTCGTGACCGTTCTGCTCACGCAGATAGGTTACAAAGGTCTTTATACCGCCCTCAAAGTAGAAGAGCTCCTCGCGTCTCTCTTCTCCTCTGTCGTCAGTAAGAAGTATCTTTACACCTGCATTAAGGAATGCCTGCTCACGCATTCTCGTAGCGATTATGTCATATTCAAACACCGTCTCCTCAAATATCTCGGGGTCGGGCTTGAAGGTAACGCGCACGCCGTGCGAGCGTCCTTCCTCTATCGGAACTTCAACAAATTCTCTTACCTTTTTACCGCGCTCAAAGCGAACGGTGAAGCGGTGTCCCTCATAGGTATCGTCAAGCTCTACCCACTCCGAGAGCGCGTTAACGACCGACGCACCGACTCCGTGAAGTCCTCCCGCTATCTTATATCCTCCACCGCCGAATTTTCCGCCCGCGTGGAGTATCGTATAAACGACCTCAGGCGTGGGAATACCTTGCTGAGGATGGATAGCCGAAGGGATTCCTCGTCCGTTATCCTCAACAGTTATACTGTTATCGGGATTGATAACGACCTTTATTAAGTCGCAGTATCCCGCAAGAGCCTCGTCTATAGAGTTATCCACTATCTCATAAACAAGATGATGAAGTCCTCTTATAGAGGTGGTACCGATATACATACCGGGACGCTTTCTTACGGCATCAAGCCCCTCAAGCACCTGTATTTGACTTTCGTCATAAACCTGATTCGTTGTGTTGTCCATTTGTCTTTTTCCTTTCAATAAGTTAGGCTTAAAGGTTTTACCCTTTAAATATCTTAAAACTCAAATTATAATCTTCCCATAAGTGATGCAGTTGAAAGTGTAGAAAAGCATATTCTTACCTCTCCGTTTTCCTTGTAAAGGATAAAGGATTTAGGTATATCGTTTGACACCGAATAAACTCTGCCTTTTTTTTGCTCTGCCGAGAGATATTTTCTCGTTATGGGCGATATCGTAGCATTATCCATATCAAAAATTCCGATAATATCTTTTTCTCTTATGTTTTTTCCGTTTCCTGCATGTAAGAACATAAAAACCTCTGCTTAAAGAAAATATCTTCCGTTTTCAACTGTTATTTTTTTCGCGTTAAGTATCTCATTTTTTTCACAGCTCGTCATAATGACCTGCTTTGATGAGATACGGTTTATCAGATAATCTCTGCGGCGCGAGTCAAGCTCCGAGAGAACATCGTCAAAGAGAAATACAGGATAATCTCCAAACTCCTCGTTACATATCTCGCCTTCTGCAAGCTTGAGCGCAATACAAAGTGAGCGCTGCTGTCCTTGTGAAGCAAACAGTCTTGCCGCCTTTGAATTGAGCATGACCGCCATATCGTCCTTGTGAGCGCCGTAAAGCGTTGACCCTGCGTATATCTCTCTTTCAAGATTATCGCAAAGCAGAGCGAGATATTTTCGCTCTGTAAGGGCGATGTCTGCATAATCCTCACCGCTTCCCTTTGATGAGCCGAGATATTTTATTTCAGGCAGCTCACGAGCCCCGCTCATCTCCTCAAAGCACGCCTTGACATGCTTGTCCACCTTTTCTATAAACTCTGCTCTGAATTTTGCTATTACAGCCGCCTCATGCGCGAGCTGTGACGACCAGAATTCAATTGTGGCATCAAAGGTTTCTCTATCACTTTGCGCGTTTTTTATAAGCTGATTTCTCTGCTTTAATATATGATTGTATTTTTGAAGAGCATGAAGATACATCGGCCTTGAACGGCTTATGGCAATATCAAGATAATTTCTGCGAAGAGCAGGTCCTTCCTTGACAAGCGAAAGATGCTCGGGACAGAAGAGCACTGTACGGAATGCGCCCACTATATCAGAGAGTCTGACTATCTTTACTCCGTTCTTTTCCGCCTGACGCTTCTTGTCCTTAAAGATAGTCATTTTTATATTCTGCTCTCTTATCCCGTCGTCATATGAGAGCTTCACAGTCGCCCTCTCGGCGCCAAAACGGATTATCTCGGAATTCTGTGTCGCCCTGAAGCTCTTGCCCACAGACACATAATATATCGCCTCAAGAAGATTTGTCTTTCCCTGCGCGTTCTCACCTGAAATGATGTTGACTCCATCACAGAACTCTATCTTCTGCTCCTCAATATTTCTGAAATCGTTTATAAGTATATTTTTACAATACATTATTCGTCTTGTCGGGAGAAGCTCTCTCTCGACAACCTTCAAAAATCATTATTATTTTTGTGTGATTATTTTACCACACAGATATTTTATGTGACTGACAGATTTTCGTCAGTTTAATGTAAAATTATTACTCCTTCATTCTGACAGGAAGAAGCATAAAGATCTCTTCCTTGCCGTCTTCGCAGTCAGCAGGCTGAATATTCATGCTTGTAAGGGGAGAAGACATAGAAAGTCTTACTCTCTCTGCGTTACATGCTCTTACAGAATCAATAAGGAATCTATTATTGAAGGCGATAAGAAGATCGTCACCCTCATGGTCGATTGCCACCTCATCATAGATGCTTCCTGCAGAGGAATTAGCAGAGATCTTGAGAAGCTCACCGCTTACATCAAGCTTTACATGCGCACGAACGCTGCCTGCAATTCTCTCCTCTGTTACAAGCGCCGCTTTTTCAAGCGCCCATATAAACTCATTTTTATTGAGCTCAATATTTATTCTGTGATTTGTAACGATTATTCTGTTATAATCTATATAGTCACCCTCAATAAGACGCGAGAAGAAGGTAAGCTCGCCAATAAGGAAAACTATATGCTTTCTTGTAATGTATATCTGTGTAAGGCTGTCCTCATCGTCATCAAGCAGACGGATAAGCTCATTTACAGTTTTTACAGGTATGATAAATGAAAAATTGAGATGCTTATCGTTATTTGTGTTTCTGTTTTCAATCTCAACCTTTCTCTTTGCCTTTGCAAGCTTGAAGCTATCACAGGATACGAGCATTATCTCATCATCTGTTATATTTGCAAAACAACCGTTAAGGACCGCTCTCTGGTCATTGATACCCATAGAGAAAGAAACCTGTGAGAGCATCTCCTTGAGATCTTTCTGGGGAAGCACAAAGCTTCTGTCACTTACAAGGTCGGGAATTGCGGGGAAATCCTCACCAACGAGCGCACTCATCTTATGAGAGGACTTTCCGCAAGTAACACAAGCAACAAGCTTATCGTCAACAGTAAGAGTTATCTCCTCACCCTGCATTACCTTGAGTGTCTGATAGAATTTCTGTGCATTGATTATGAAGGAGCCCTCTTCAATTACCTTTGCTTCAATGGTTATTCTTACACCCTTCTCAAGATCAAAGGTTGTAAGAACGCAAATATCAGGCATTTTAGCCTCAATAAGGATTCCGTCTATTGAAGAAAGAGTAGATTTTCCCGAGACCGCACACATAAGAGGTGTAGTTGCCGCGTTTACTGCAGAACGGTTGAATATGATTTTCATAATAATCTCCTTCTTATCTGAGCCTTTCGCGCCCAAATAATAATAATAATATAAATAATTAATTATAGTAGTTTTAATAGTAGTCCCTATGGAAACTGTTGAAAAGTCCCGAAGGGCTTGTGCTGTCTTGCTTTTCCCATCTTTTCAGCTATTGAAAAATGACACAGAATTAACTTGATGATCTATGGAAAACTTTTGATCAAATAAAAGCATCAGATGAGAAAAACGGCAAAAACAAAACAAGAAAGAAAAAAAATTAAATTTACCACTTGCCTGTGGATAAAAAAAGCAAAATTTTTGTGGAAAAGGCGCGAAAAAGAGAATAAAAATGAGTTTTCCATAGAAATGTATAATATACATTCCATAGCTCTTTTCCTTATTTTACCGAAAAAAAATATACTCTTATTGAAAAATTATTTAGTTTTCAATAATATTTTCCATAACTTGAAAACACTTTAAAAAGATATTGAAAAGCTATTACTGCCCCGAAATATCGCGGATAAGCTCCTTGATCTCAACATTGAAAACAGGGTCTGTGAGCTTTTTTAGTATCTTCTGATAAGAAGTTATCATAGTTGAAGAATCCTTGTCAAAGAGCTTTGCAATATTGGGATAAGACATTTCTGTTATCTCTCTTATCAGGTAGATCGCAATGTGTCTTGCCTCTGCAATATCCTTATTTCGCTTCTGACCGAGAATATCCTCTTTCTTGATGTTGTATTTCTTATAAACCGCAGCGTAGATCTTTTCTACCGTAACGCTTATAGGCTCAGCACCGCCGAGAAGCTCGGATATACAGCCCTCTGCAAGCTCCATTGATATCTTCTTACCCGAGAGGAAGGAAAGCGCCGAAAGCTTCTTTATAGCACCTTCTATCTGTCTTATATTTGAGCGAAGATTTTCTGCCAAAAAGTTAAGTACATCATCAGGGATATTAAGAGAAACCTGCTCTGCCTTTTTCTTGATTATCGCAACGCGAAGCTCAAGATCAGGCGGCTGAATATCTGCAATAATTCCCCACTCAAAGCGGGTGTGAAGTCTCTCAACAAGCTTTTCTATATCCTTTGGCGGACGGTCTGACGAAATGATTATCTGCTTCGAATCGTCATAAAGAGCATTGAAGGTATGGAAAAATTCTTCCTGTGTTGCCTCCTTGCCCGATATAAACTGAATATCGTCAATAAGAAGAATATCGCAGTTTCTGTATTTTTCTCTGAAAAACGGCATTGAATTGTTTGAGATGCTGCTAATAAGCTCGTTTGTAAAATCCTCACTCTTTATGTATGTTACCTTAAGATCAGGCTTTTTCTTTTTTATCTCGTTTACAACGGCGTACATAAGGTGAGTCTTACCGATACCGCTTGGACCGTAGATGAAAAGAGGATTATAATCCTTTGCATCCATCGTTGCGATAGCGGTGCACGCTGCGTGAGCAAAGCGGTTTGAGTTGCCAACTATAAAATTATCAAAGGTGTATTCAAAGTTGTAATTCTGCGGGACAACTACCGCAGGCTTTTCTTCCTCGTCAGCTACCTCACCGATCGTTCTCTTTATGCTCTCGGTATATTCTCTCTGCTCCTCACTTACGATATAAACAAGCTTGACCTTTGTTTCAAAGCCAAAGAATTCAAAAAACTTACCCTCAAGCATAGGGATAAATTTTTCGGTTATGACCTTGAATTTTGTTATAGCATCGGTTGAAAAAGTGATGCAATCGTCCTCGTAGGAAACGATCTTGAGCTCACCAAACCAAAGATCAACAACAGTGCTTGACATATTTTCTTTGAGAGATTCTTTTATCTCTCCCCATATATTTTCAATTTCTTTGAGGTATGACATTTTGTGCCTCCATAAGATGTAAAAAATAAGCAAAACTATACAGGTTTATTATATCATATTTTAGCCTTAAATGCAAGAAAAAATGCAATATTTTCTTCAATATATAATAAATAAATACGACTTTTTTTCGCGGTCTGTCGTATGCGAAAAATGTCAAAGAAAAAAGAGAGAAAAATGAGGGCAAAAACAAGAAAAATATTGAAAAAAATATGAGGATATGATATAATAAAAAAGTTAGGGCAAGCGAGATATAGATGTGCCCCGAAAAAAATAACTGCCCGTGGCACAGCTGGATAGCGCGCAAGACTCCGACTCTTGAGGTCGCAGGTTCAAATCCTGTCGGGCAGGCCAAAAAAACACAGAGAGAACACCGTTCTCTCTGTGTTTTTTAGTCTTACCTCATTGATGCAGAACCTCGCGAACACTTGTGACTTAAATTTTTTATATCACAAAACTCCTCTGACTGTGACATTCCCCTGCAAAAAATGATGATGGTAAAAGGAAAAATATTCATAAAAAATGAATATTTTATCAAAGCTTGACGAAATCAGTCGGATTTATCTCTCATAAAACGGCAATTTTTTTATTTCCTGCAAGGTAAAATGAAAATGAAAAAAGCCCTTATTTTCTGGGCTCTTGGGAGGAATAAAAAAATGGATGCAAACAAAAATATTTTGAGTGAAGAGCTTGAAAAAGAGCTTGAAAAAAAGGATATTTCGCTTGAAAATGAAGTGGAAATGAAAAAAACAGAGATTATTCGTTCGATAGCGCGACGAGCCGGCGAAGGGTTTTTCTACATAATAATTTCCTTCTTGCTCGGTACTGCCGAAATATTCTTTGGCGCAACACCGTTCGGTGTTGCTTTGCTGTCTGCATCGAGTCGCGGAGTTGCATATATATTCATAGGATTATGCATCGCAGCAATCGCAAGCGGAGAGAGCATAGCTGTGCTTATTGCCACATATACCGTAATAGTTCTCATTCGTGTAATGACGCGGATAGTTATAGACAATGTTCCGCTTAAGCATAAAAAAGAGGATATAAAGGCAACACTTGGTGAGCTTTTCCCTTTGCTTTTTTCGGAAAATATCTGCTTGCGAATGGCGACCTCGTGTATAGGTGCTTTCATTATCGGACTGTACACCCTTATTGGTGGCGGATTTCTTTATTATGACCTTTGGGGCGCAATTCTTGGTATGATAATCGCGCCTGCAGCAGTGCTTCTTTATTTCGGTATTCTTGGAGGCGAGCGAGTTTCGGAGCATGTGCGCTTCATCTCATTTTGTGCTCTGCTGGCAAGTGTTATCTTCGCTGCGCGCGAAATGAGCTTATTCGGCCTTTCACCTGCTCTCTGCGGAGCAATGGCATACACGCTTTATTTCTGCCGTAAAAGAGGATTCATAGAGTCACTTATAGTAGGAGCTGTGGCAGGACTTGCCTATTCCCCTGTTTTAGCACCGCTTTTCGTGCTTTCGGCACTTTCTGTATTTCTTCTGAAGCGCGTCTCCTTCTTCTTTGCCTGCCTTTCGGCAGCAGTGATCGGTATCTCCTGGTCGCTCTTTGCGGTCGGTATCTCGGCGCTTACAAGTGCATTGCCGTCTATTCTTATTACCTGCCTTCTCTTCTCGGTAATAGATAAGCTCTACCTCTCAAATGAGGGCGAGAGGCTTTCAACAAGGAAAAGTGTGGCGGTATCCGCGCCTGTCTGCCGTGCGCTTGACGAGGGGGCACTTGATGCGGTGATACTTAACGATACAGAGCAAAAAATAAAGGTGATGTGCGAGACATTTTCCTCGCTGTCTACACTTTTTTACAGTATCAGCGAGCGGATGCGCCGCCCTGCGTCACAGGATATGAAAGAGATATGTGACAGTGCCTTTGATGCTTTTTGTTGTACATGTGAGAACCGCGCCTCTTGCTGGGAGGTAGAATATGCTCATTCGCTTGCAGCCCTTGGTGCGCTTTCGTCAGCCCTTACGCAGAACGGACATGTGACGGCAGACGATATGTCAAAAAGAATGCGTGAGAGGTGTCATTCAATACCCGACATGCTGGAGCAGATAAACAGAAATGCTATGCTTCATATGCAGCAGCTTATGATAGGAGACAAGACCGAAATTTTTGCGCTTGACTATGAGGCGGTATCAGAGCTTCTTGCGGGTGCTATGGTTGACCAACGCGATGAATATGGCGTTCTTCCCGAGCTGACGCGCGAGGTATGCAAACGCTTGAGTTCTATGTCTATAGGCATTGACGGAGCGCTTGTATTTGGTGATATGAGAAAAAAGGCAGTTCTTCTGCGTGCCACCAAGCCCTCTGCGATATACGCGAATATTGACCTTATCCGCGCCGAGCTTGAGGAGCTTTGCGGAACGCGCCTTGAATATGTTGAGAGAAAATATGAAGAAGGGCGCGCCGAAGCACTCTTTGTAACAGCAAAAAGATATACTGTAGAGTATGTTAAAAGAAGCCTCAAGGCAGAGGGCGAAGAGGGCTTCTGCGGAGATACTATAAATATTTTTGAGAACGGACAGGACAGATTTTATTCCTTTATCAGTGACGGTATGGGCTCGGGACGAGAGGCGGCGCTGACCTCGGGAATCTGCTCGGTATTTCTCTCAAGAATACTAAATACAACGAGCAAATGCGAAGTCTCGCTGAATATGCTTAACGGCTTTCTCCGCAACAAAGGAGGCGGAAGCATGCACGAGTGCTCTGCAACGGTAGACCTTATGGAGCTTGACCTTATAACGGGCTCGGCAGAATTTTATAAGGGTGGTGCCGCGCCAAGCTATGTGTACCGCGACACAAATCTCTATAAGCTTCGCTCAAACAGTGTACCTCTTGGAATAATCAAGGAGCTTGATACCCGAAAGATTGCCTTTGAGCTTGCCGACGGAGATGTGGTTGTGATGGTAAGTGACGGCGTGACGCAGTCAAGAGACGAGTGCCCTTGGCTCTTTGACCTTCTGCGTGAAAATGTTGGCAAGGAAAGCCTTGCCTCTATTTCAGACGCAATCGTCAAGCGGGCGAAATACGAGGGCGCCGACGATGATATTTCGGTAGTTGTTATGAGGATATTAAAAAGGTAGAAAAAAGGGAGGCATTGCCTCCCTTTTGGGTTTTATTTACTGATAATTCTTATTGATCATCTCAATTATCTTTGCCTGGATTCGCTCGGCAGAGCCCTTCTCAAAGGAGCAAACAACGCTCTCGTAGCCGAGATTGTCGTAGACCTCCTCTGAAGGAATATATCCGTGGGTGCCGTTTGCGTGTGTGAGAACAAAGGTCATCTCTGCCTCGGAGCCCTCTCTTATGGCAACTCCGTTCTGGCAGAACATCTCATAGGGAGCTGATGCAAATGACAACTCGCCCATTGAAATAGCAACAAGTCTGAAAGCACATGTCTTGGGACCGTTCTCAATACGCGAGTATGCGCCTCTTATCTGCATACATTCATATACGCTTGAAAATCCTGCTGCCTGCGCGCGTCCGTTAGCCTCACCTGCCGAAATCTGGTTGATGAGGAAGGCACTGGCTATCTCGGATGCTGCTGTTATCTTCTGCATTTCTTCGGGAATACTGGGATCGTACTTGCAGTTTACATAGTTTACATCAAGATCTGCCATATTGTTCTTGATAAGAACATTTGACGGGATCTTTGTGAAATTTTCGTCCTTGCGGAGAGCGTTTCCAAGCATCTGTCCGAGCTGCTTGCCGTAGTTTTCGGTGTTAAGTCCGTAGTCTTCTCCCTCTATTCTTGAGGACATAGAGGTGTTACCCGACGCGCCCTGGAAGAAGGCAAAGTCACACTTGAGAGTATTCTCAACATATTTTCTCATGTAGTAGATAAAGTCGCCCGAAAGCGCGTTATTATCCTCTATAGAGTTGGGGTGAGTTGACCAGTTTACGATTACGAGATCATTTTTGCCCTCGCGCTCAAACTTAACTATCTGCATTATGTCGTCTGCCTCGCTCTCATGTCTTACGGCAGGAAGAGGATTGTTCCACTGTGTGCCTACAAACGAGCCGTTGGCTGCGAAATAGCGTCTGACAAAGGTCATTCTTGCCATTTTTGCCGAGCCGACATAGATGTCTGTCTCCTTACAGTCTGCAATGGCTTCCTTAACGACATTCAGTATCTTCTTATAAAATTCAGGATTATATTTGGTTCTGATAACACTCTCTCCGCTGCTGAAGAAGTCGGGAGCAGAGTGACAGTGCGTTGCCGAAATGATGACATTCTCCTCACTGATGCCGTCTATTGTAGAAAGGCGTCTCATTATATTGGAGTATGTGTAGTTAGGCTCTTCATCGGTTATATGAAGGCCGTCAACCGTTATTGTGACTGCAAGCTTGCCGTTTGCATCCTTAAAGGCGATAGCAGTTGCATAGATGCTTGTTGACTCGTCACTTTCCTCGCTCCATCTCTGTGAGCTTCCGCCGTAGCCTGCAAGGGGAACCGAATATGCAGGGGTGATGTCTACCTTTGCGTATCCCACCTGAAGCTTTCCGATAGTTGTGTCAACAGGCTCTGTTTCGGGCGGATCGGACTCAGCGGGAGTGGAGTCGCTCTCAACGGGGTTTGACTCGCTTTCAACGGGATCTGACTCAACGGGGTCAGACTCGCTGTCAGTGGGATCTGTGTCGCTGACAGGGGGATCCGTTACAGGATCGGTATCCTTAACGGAAGGGTCTGTGCCGCACGCTGCAAAGCAAGCCACGAGCATGCAAAGAATTAAAATAAGAGATAAAAGCTTTTTCATTGTGTTACCTTTCTTACCTTACAAGGGAATTTACCATTGAAGCGCAAACACTCTCAATATCCTCCGCCGTGCCGGGCACGAAGGAGCAGGAATATACCTCATATCCACCATTCTCAAAAACATCCTCGGTGGGAATATAACCCATTTGTCCGTTGGTGTATGCACAGATAAAGGTCATTCTGAAGGGTGAAGCCTCTTTTATTCCTCTGCCTGTCTCGGTGAACATCTCATAAGGAGCGCATACGAAAACAGTGTCGCCTATAGATATAGCGGAAAACTCCATAGTGCGAAGAGCACCCGACTGTGCTTTGCCGAGAACAGAGTTTATCTCATAAATGCTTGAAAATCCGAGCTCGCGAACTTCATCGGTGACCTTGCCTGCCTTATTGTATGCCTCAAGCGCTGCGCGTGCTGCATCTGCCTCGCCATCGCGAGAGTGATCTATTGTCGCGCGGTATGTTGCCTCAACAGACGATACAGAGCATTCTGTACCCATGGGAGTGAGGCTGTCAAGTCCGTCAAGAAGCGCTCTTGCAAGGCTTCTGCCGTACTGGATAGTTCCAAAATATGTATTGTCCTCTGCTATTTTTGATACGGGGTTTACATCACCTGCCGCACCCATAAGCACAGAAAGGTATGCGTCACCGTCCTTCGCTTCAACATAGTCGCGGAAGGGACCGATATAGTCGGAAGCTGCGGCATGCCAGTTGCCACCCGATATGGTGTCGCAGTGAGCCGCCCAGTTTACCATGATAATATCCTTTGCGTTCTCTCTTACGAAGCGAATGGTCGGCATCTCTCCGTCGCTGTTTATCTCATGAGAGACATTTCCATTTTCGTCTGTTACATAGCGACGAATGAAATTAAGTCCTTCGGTCTTGATAGTTCCCGCAAGCACCTCAGTGCACACAGAAAGGTCCTTGATAGCAGATGTAGCTGCACCTATGATATTACTTATCAGCTTTTTTCTGTAAGCAAAGTCCTCAGGTGTTGTGTCAAGCGAGGAGATCTCGGGAGCGGCATGGTTGTGCGAGCAGTTAAGTGCTATATTTGCCTCTGGTACATCTGTGTACTGGGAGATCATCTTTTGCATGTAATTTGCAAAGGAAGGCTCCATTCCGTGCAGATCAAGCGCAAATATCAGGGCAATATTTCCCTCTCCGTCGCGGATCGCCGTGCAGGAGGCATAAAGATTGTCACGCGCGCTCTCGCATTTACGGGAAGATGGGTTTGCGTAGCCTGCAAGCGGTACGGGGTCGTAGGGTGTTATATCTTTTCTTGAATAGCCGACCTCCATTTTACCTGTGGAGGAGACTTCCTCTGCCTGTGTCAGCACGAATGCCGACGCAAGCAAAAGAAGTACAAGAAGTAGAGAAATAATTTTTTTCATCGATTTTACCTCTCGGTATTATTTAGCGGCAACCTCTTTGAGAATTTCAAATATCTTTGCTTCAATTATCTCGGCAGAGCCCTTTTCATAGTAGCAAGAATAGACTTCATAGCCGCCGTTATCAAATGCGTATGCCGCAGGGATGTAGCCTATCATACCGTTTGTGTAAGCGCACATAAAGGTAAGGTCAAAGAGCTCGTTGCCGGCATCCTTGATGTTTCTTCCGGTCTGTGAGAACATCTCAAAATCGGCACAAGCGAAGGCAATGTTACCGATAGAAATAACAGAAACATTACGACGCTCATATTCACCCTTATTTGCTCTGCCCACGATATACATTACCTCGTAGATAGATGCAAAGCCGTATTCCTTCATGAGCGCTTCGGCAGTCTCATGATCGGGTTCAATATTATTTTTCTTATCACCGTCATAAATAGATTTTACCTCAACAGCCTTATCAAGCAGATAGTCGGTGGCGTGGTTGAAAGCTACTCTTACATTTGAGGATTTCGCCTCAATATTCGCATTTATCTCAAGCTTTTCAAGATTGTCGATCTTCTCAATAAGATTAAAGGCAAGGCTTCTGCCGTACTGTGTTGTACCGTCAAAGCCCTTATAGTCGGGCATTCTTGATTTGGGGTTAACATCTCCGGTCGCACCAAGCTGCATTGAGAAGTGACAGCTAAGCTTATTTTCAACTGTTCTTCTGAAGGTGGAAACGAAGTCTGCAGAAACAAGTCCGGGATCATCGCCCGAAACAGTGTCGCAGTGTGCGGCAAAGTTTGCAAGAATTACGGGGAGAGCACCCTGTCTTACAAATTTAGCGACAGGTATCATGTAGTCTACCTCATTCTCGTAAGCAACGATTGTTTCATCACCGCCTGCGCCAACACCGTAGAGATTGCCGTTTTCGGTGAGATAACGGCGGGTGAAGTTAAAGCCCTTGAAGCTTATCTCTCCTGCATACAACTCTGTGCAGAGCGCGAGGTCGTCTATTGCCTCAAGCGCGGAATTTACGATGCCGTTGAAGATTATGTCCTTGTAGTGTAGCTTATCAGCACCATCATAGCTAAGCGAGGGAGCAGCGTGGTTATGTGTTACATTGAGGGCGATATGACTTTTCGGCACCTTTGTTGCCTTGGTTATTGCATTTGCTATCTCTGTTGCCTGCGCAGGAGATATAGCGTGAAGGTCAAGCGTGTAAATAAGAGCGGTTGTGCCGGTGTGATCTCTGAATGCGGTACAGGACACATATATGTCATCTCTTATACCCTCAATAGGTCTACCGTCATAGTAGCCTGCAAGCGACCAATACTGATAGTCCTGCTCGGTAGGCGAGATGCACTCTCTGCCGTAGCCGACATAGAGCGCGTTCTCGGGATCGGGAGTGACAGGAGTGTCGCTCACGGGATCGGAGTCAACAGGATCTGTTACAGGATCTGTGTCAGAGGGAGTGTTTCCACTGTCGCACGCAACGAGTGCTGCCGACAGCATACAAAGTATTAAAAGAATTGACAAAAATTTTTTCATGGTGTATCTCCTTTTCTATTTTATTCCGATGCTTCGCCGAGCAGACGGATTATCTCGTTCTGAAGCTGCTCTGCCGTTCCCTTTACGAACTGGCAGGAGTAGACCTCATATTCTCCGTGCTCAAAGGCAAGCTCTGTCGGGATATAGCCTATCATACCGTTTGAATAAGCGCACATAAATGTAAGGTCATAATCCTTATCCGCGCCTGCGTTTTTGACATTTCTGCCGTTATCTGTGAACATCTCATAAGGAGCAACGCCAAAGGCGATATTTCCTATTGAGAGTACCGAAACATTTATTCTCTGATAAACGCCGCGCTTTGATTTGCCGCTTATCATCATTGCCTCGTAAATATCATTGAAGCCGTTTCGCAGGATTATTGCGTCGGATGCTGCAATATTTCCCTGGTTGAAAAGCTCAAGAGCCTGTGTTGCCGCCGCTGCCTCGTCGTCTCGCGAGTGGTCAACTGTAACGCGGACATCGGTGGTGAGCATCTTGACAGAGCCGTCTATCTCAAGCTCCTCAAGAGTCTCAAGTCCGTCAATAATTGAAAAACCAAGTGTTCTGCCGTACTGTGTGGTGCCGGGGAAATCGGCTGCACCCTCAAGCCTTGATGAGGGGTTGACATCTCCCGAGGCTGCCATATGTACCGAAATATAGGAGTCGGTCTTTGACTCAACGGTTGAGCGGATAGCCGAGATGTAGTCGGCAGAAACCGATGTTCTTGCCTCTTCTGCGTCGCTACCGCTGACGGTGTCGCAGTGAGCCGCCCAGTTTGCAAGGATTATATCCTTCTTTCCCTCACGCACGAACTTGACGATGGGCATGTGATTGTCCACATCTGTTTCATAAGCCACGCGGGGAGAGGTTATCTTGGTGGTAACGCTTGCATAGCTTCCATCCTCACACTCATAGCGTCTTATGAAATTCATATTGTTTATCTCAAGCGTTCCTGCGAAGAGCCCTGTGCATTCCGAGAGGTCATCAAGTGCTGCCTTTGCAGAATTTACGATACCGTCAAAGAAGATAGCTGCATAGCCCTTGAGATATGTATCCGAGCCGAGAAGGTCGGTTGCAGGGGCAGCATGTGTGTGAGTTACATTGAGGATTATATTGTCCTTTGATACTCCTGTCTCGGCTTCAATAAGGCGATGGAGGTATTCCGCAAGACCAACACTTATTGAGTGGAGGTCAAGCGTGTAGAGCAGTGCCGTATTACCGTCCTCATCGCGAAAGGCAGTGCAGGAGGCGAAAAGGTCGTCACGCACCTTGGTGCTCATTCTGCCCAGAACATCGGCATATCCCGAGAGAGCTGCAGGCTCTGTGGGAGAGATGTTTTCTCTGCCGTATCCGACATAGAGTTTTCCCTTCTCATCCTCGGTAACGGGAGGCTGGTCATTGCCACAGGCAATAAGTGTCGCTCCGAGCATGCAAATAAGTAAAATTATAGAAATTATTTTTTTCATATTGATTATCCATTCCTCATAATTTTTGCGTAATTTAAAGCAGAGAATGCTCCTTGATTTTTCAAAAAGGGTGCTTCTCTTCCAATATACAATTATAATATAAAAGACAAGATTTGTCAATAAAGAAGCCCCATCTTCGTGCATTTGCACAAAGATGAGGCAACTTTTTTGTGTATTTATTTTTTGCCTTGATTTTCAAGGAATTTTGCTCTGTTGAAGCCCTCTGTGGTCTTCTCTTTTATCTCGCCTGCGCGGGTGAGAGCAATCTTTGTCATAACGGGACCGAATATCTCATAAACGAGCACCGCGAAGAGCACGATGTTTCGTATAAGCACTCCTTCTGTGCCCATAGTTTGAAGCACGATCGATGACATTCCAAGTGCTACACCTGCCTGTGGGAAAAGGGTTATTCCGAGGTATTTTCTTATTTGCGGCTCACAGCCTACAAGGTCTGCACTCCAGCGAGCGCCGAAGTATTTACCGATGCAACGGAAGATGATATAAACAACACCGACGAGGATTATCGAGGGCGAAGCGAGGATGTCAAGACGAAGCTCCGCACCGCTGAGCACGAAGAAGAGCACGAAAAGGGGTGCTGTCCACTTATCTGCGCGCTCCATGATGTCTGCCGAGAAGTCGCACATATTGCAGAATACCGTGCCGAGCATCATGCAAACGAGCAGGGGCGAAAATCCGATATGGAACTCACCGATGTCGTAGCTGATCATTGAAAGAGCTACTGTGAGGAGTACAAAGGTAATTGAAAGCGACATTCTCTTTGAGCCCGAATGGAATATCTTTTCACACGCCGTGAAGAGCCAGCCCATAACGAAGCCGAGCACAAGCGAGAGTGCAACCTCAAGAAGAGGGTTGACAAGAATAGAGATAATGCTTATCGTTCCGCTTGTGAGTGCACGCGCAACGCCAAAGGAAATAGAGAAAACAACAAGTCCTACCGCATCGTCAAGTGCAACTATAGGAAGAAGCAGATCTGTAAGCTTTCCTTTTGCCTTATACTGACGAACGACCATGAGCGTTGCCGCGGGCGCGGTGGCAGTTGCGATAGCGCCGAGTATTATTGCCATTGAGGGCGAGAGAAGCGACGGGAAGGCGAGTGCGAGGACGATGAGTGCTGCATCAACGACGAGCGTTGTGACCACCGCCTGAAGCACGCCGATAACTGCTGCCTGCTTGCCGATATGCTTAAGATCGGAAAGTCTGAACTCGTTACCTATCGCAAAGGCGATAAAGCCGAGGGCGACATCCGAGATTATCTCAAGCGCGTGGTTTGGCTGACTGCCCTCTGCAAGACCGAAATCTGCAGGAGAAAAGCCGAGATGTGAAAAGTCAAGTCCGAGGAAGCTTATGTCAAGCGCGCCGAGCAAAAAGGGCCCGACGAGAATGCCCGCGACAAGATATGCCGTTACGGCAGGAAGCTTCAAAAGCTTTGCGGGGCGGGACATGAGAAGTCCTGCGAGCATTGCTACCGAAAGAGTAATAAGTATTTGCATGATGATACCTTCAGATAATCGTAAATTAAGCCCCTTTTTAAGGGGCAAGTCATTATACCACTAAAACACGCATGTGTCAAGCGAGAAACAAAAAAAGAGTTTATCTTTTTGGCGCTTTCGGGCAATAATAAGAGTACAGGTAAAAAGGAGGCGAAAAAATGGAGATATACGACAAGATAACGATAAAAAAAGCAATATCTGACGGGATAGGATTTTCAGACATACCGTTAGGGCTTCGCATGGCACTTGCCGAGAATATTTCTGCGATGCAGGTCTTTGCCGAGATGTCCGACGAGAGACGCGCGGAGATAATTGACGGCGCACGCGGTATTGAGAGCAAGAGCGATATGAAAAAGTATGTACGCGGGATAAGGTAAATGATTGCGCTCTTGAATAAATTCGCGGGGGAGACCTTTTTATGAAGGTCTCCCCCGCATCTTATTGGGTTAATTCTTGTCTGTTGCCGTGATAGGCTCAAGCGCAAAGAATTTTTGAGTGTCGTTTATGATCTTGTTGATTCGGCTTGTGTTTACATAGAAGCCGCCAACTCCGTCTATAACGATGTACGCTTTACGCGAGGTTATCGCGTAAAATTTGTAGGTCGTTGTGAAATCCTCGGGGAATTCTCTGTCGCCGCGCTTATTGCCGTACGCGTTCTCGGTCTTTGTGAGTGTGATGGTGAGAAGAAGCTTGCTCTCGTCTGCGATAAGTGCCGCTTCCTCCTCGTCACTCAATTCATAGGTGTCAACGATAGACGCAAGAAGCATCGTCTGGTAATAAAGACGGAAAAGCGTTGACGCGTATCTCACATATGTTGTAACGCTTCCGTCACGCTCTGTAACACTTACCGTGTCGGCATGAACTCTTACCTGTCTGCCGTCGGCGCAGTCAATGTATCCACTTATGACCTTGACATTTCTGCCGATCGCGTTGTAGGCGTGATAGCTTGACGATACAGAAACCGTCTCGCCCGCTGAATTCTTTGCGGTTATATTGGTGGGCGTTATTGTCCAGACATAGCCCTTCGTATCGGTGACGGTGAGGATTGAGAATGTGTCAACCGAGTTGCCCGCAGAATCGTCTCCCGTTACCTTCAGGTGCTCGGAGCTTATCCTTGTTGACATATCCGACTTACTGTTATCAAGCTTGAAGGTTGCCGAATAGTCGGGTGACTCGAGCTTCAGGGTATCACAGAATGCTATGTTGAGATCAATATAGGTCTTGTTTATCCATTTTGACTGCTTCCATGTTACGAATTCAAGGCAGTGTCCCTTGATCTCGCTTATCATGTTTGAGGTGTAGAGCAGGTCTCCGCCTTCTATTGAGCCGTCATAGAAGAAGGTATAAACATAGTAGTTACCCGCTTCGTTCTTGTCCGATATAAAGATCACCTGACGGAGGGTGGCTCCCGACGGACTTCCGCTCTCGTCAAGCGGATCGCACAAAAAGGAGATAGCATAGCGCGGAGAAAGCTCCATTTCGGGAAGTCCCGTCTCGGCGTCTGTCTCTCCTGTGTAACGGCCAAGCCCGTACTTTACAAAGTCCTCATCGCTCGGCGCAAAGCTCACCACACCCTCAAATTCGGGCGAATAGAAGTTCATCAGCGCCTCAAAGATCGCATCGGAATTCGGAATATAGCCGGTAAGCTCGCTGTTGTCAAAAACAAAGGGCTTTGACGACTCTATCGTTCCCTCTCGCTCTTCAAGCGGAATAAATGTGAAGCCTACGATGTTCTCTGCCTTCTCGCCGTTCGCATCATATTTGAAGAGGTTAAAATCCTCAACATCATAATAGTTGTTGAGAGAGATTCCCTGAACGATGGTGGGGCTGACAAATGCTTCTATGGGCTGAAGGAGCGAGTCGGCAATGTCTGCCGCAAGCACATAAACTGCATCTCGCGGTCTTTCTGTCTCGCCGTCAAGCGCGACATACTGAACATAATATCCGCCGCCTGTTACCATTCTGTCTCCGATAAGCAGCTTGTGGCTGTTGCCCTCAAGGTCTGTGATGATATAGTAGGCAGGCTCGTGGAGATATTCCTCTCCCTCGTCGTTCACACGCAGCTCGCTGACAAGGCCGTACTCTGAAAACTCGCCGTTTTCGTCCTTTATCGGCTCGTCTATCTTCATGATGGTGAGGGTGTAGCCCGCACTTACATAAAGAGATGCGAAAAGATCCTGATCATAGGTGGTGAGGGGTGCGCCGTCTATTACAAAGTCTCCCGAGTTGTCGGGCGCGGCGTCTGCAATGCTGTATCGCAGGAATTTGAAGCTTCCGTGCGAGTTGTGCACCTCAAGAGAGCTGATATTTGCCTTCTCAAGATGCGGAAAGATGAGCACGCGGTTGTTGTGTCCCGCATTCTCGCTTTCCTCGAGATCGGGAACGCCTATTACCTCATACTTACCCGTTGAGGTGTCAAGATTTATCAGCGTTCCGTTCTCGGTAACGAAGTAATTATATGTGGATTCGCGCGTTATCTCAACGCCGTTCGCGTCGTAAAGCAGATACTCGCCCTTCTTATACCTTATAGAGTATTTTACTCCGTCGGCATCCTCAAAGCTTGAGGTGTTGAGATAGGGCGTTACGATAACTGCCACGACGGTAAGCAGCACAACTGCTATAAGGGAGATGATTATTCCCCTTTTTCTGCGTGCGAGCAGCGTTGCGCGAGCCTTTTGCTTTTCAACGATCATCTGTTCTTTCTCCTTACGAGCACCACGATTCCCACAGCGAGTGCGCATATTGCAGGAAGCACTGTGAGTGTCACGGTGTACTGCGTTGCCTCGGCGGCGGTGATGACATCAATAGTGGAGTCTGCAAAGGGCTTCGGTGCGAGACCGACAGGAACGGGCTCCTGACCTATCGCTCTGCCTATTGAGAGCACAAGGTCCCCATTGCCGTATGCCTCGGAGGCAACGAGAGCCTCCTCAAGGAAGTCTACCGAGCCGCAGGCAACGACATAAGACGCCTCATTTATATAGGTATCTATATTTGTTGACTCCTGCGTTATTCTCTCTTCAACTGTGACCGTCATAAGCTTGAAGGGATTTGCCTCGGTTGCGCGCGCGACCTCGCCGCCATTTGCATAGGCGGTGGCGTTCTCGCTTGAGAGGAAGACATCAAACATCTTGCGCACCGTGCCGTCAAAGGAATAGTGTCCAAAGTCATAAGAAACGGCAGAGCTGTCATTGCTTGAATAGTGGTTAAGAGAATAGGTTGGTGCATATGAAATGGGCATTGCGTTCTTGAAGATGACCTTCTTCGGAATAGCACCCGAGCGCATCTCGCTTGTCAGCGACGCACCTGCTCCCGCGGTTGCATACTCTGAAACGATGGTGTAACCGTCGGTTGTGAGCGACTGCGACTTATCTGTTATAAGCATAGAGTGTGTCTGTGCGGTAAGCTCATCTGTATAGCGATTGAACACGACTCCCCACTCCTCAAGGTAGTCTTCAAAATTTGTAAGCCTTGGCGTGCTCGGAGACATGAACACCATAAGCGAGTTGGTGTTGTCAAGGAAGGCATCAAGCTTTTCTATCTCGTCTATCTGGCTGACACCGTCATTTACCATAAAGTCCGCCATCGGGTTGCACACGATGATAAGACGGCACTCTACAGGTATCTCCTCTGTGGCAAGGTCGATAAATCTTACTGCGTAGCCGGCATCCTCAAGCGTTGTGAGGAAGCTCTCGGAGCTTATCGTCTCGCCGTGATTTGTGGTTATGCAGGCAACGGGCGTCTCTGTTCTCGTTACCGCGAGAATTCCTGCCGCAAACTTCTTTTCTGCGTTGTATGCCCAGGGCTCGTCGCTTGTTGCGGTGTCAAAGGTATAGAAGCTGCGAAGCGAGTACTTGCGGTACTCTGTGCCGCAGGCAACGATAACGCTTGTAGTATTTACCACATCAAGTGAGGTCTCCTGATACTGCGTTACGGCAGAGGGATTCTTTGCTACATTGTAGTTGACAACACGGATATATTCGGGGAACTTGTCCTGAAGCTCAAGGGCAGTGTGGTAGACATATCTCTGTGTCTGTACCGCCTCGATACTGTCAATATCGTCACAGAATATTATCTCAATCATGAGATTCTCATCTCTCCAGAGAGGGTCACCCTTCTCAAGACCGTTTTCTTTATTAAAGGCGGCGTTCTCGGTTCTGAAGCGCTCTACCATCTCTATAGGAGAAGAACTGTTCTTGAAGGCGTCATCTCCGTTTTCTATGAGGTCAAAGCACTCATCGGAGAGAGTGAATAGCGGCTCGGGCGTGAGGTCAATATACCACAAGAATTTGCTTGCGAGAGCCGAAAAGATTATGTTTACAACAAGGATAGCTGCGATTATAAGCGCTGTGAGCACGATTGAGGTCGACGCATAACGCATTTTTCTCTTTGAATATGCCTGATTTTTCATGTCACTACCTCCTTACGCCCAGCGTCTCTTCTCGTAGACTCTGCCTGTAAGAAGCAGGAAGACGCCCGCGAGCGACAGATAGTAAAGCATTGCCGAGAAGTCAAGAAGACCGGCGGCAAAATTATCAAATCTTGAGAGGATGCAGACCCAATCAAGCACCGCGCGAACAGCATACGAATCAATGTATGCATTGACGAGGTTAAGAACGAGCATCACAACGATGACTGCAATGGTCGAGATAGCCGCCGCAAGCTGATTTTCGGTGAGCGAGGAAATGAACATTCCTATTGCCACAAAGGCAGCACCGATAAGAAGCACGCCGATAAGACAGCCGACTATCTGGCTGGTTATAGGTCCTACATAGGAGATGGCATCAGCCGATTCCTCTATACGCTTATAGCTGTAAAGCGGAAAAAGATTGATGCATGAGACAAGGAGCGCACCGCCGAACATAGTCATTGCCGCAAAGAATTTACCGAAGACCATTGCGGGAATGGAAATGGGCGCGGTGAGCAAAAGCTGCTCTGTGCGGAGCTTCTTTTCCTCTGCAAAAAGCTTCATTGTGAGAAGCGGAATAAGTATTATAAAGGTGAAGATAAGAAGGGTGAAATATGTGGAGGTGTCATAGCTTCTTGCAAAAAGGGTGGAATAGCCGCAAAGGAGGGCTGCTGCCGAGAGAAAGACTCCGACATAGACAAAGCCTATCGCGTTTGCAAAATATGAGCGAAGCTCTTTTTTATAGATTGCCAGCATTTCTTTTTACCTCCTTATTTTTTGTCGTCGCCAAAGAGCGCCGAGAATTTTTCTTCTGCAGACGCACCCGTGCGACCTACGAGCTTTCTTGCCACCTCTGCCTCAGAGCCCTCGCGGTGTGCGCCCTTCTGGCGCGGCTTGCGAAGATAGCGCGACTTCTGTGCCGACTCGTCAACAACGGTTATGAATATATCCTCAAGGCTCATTCCAAGAGCCTCAAGTCCAACGAGAGCCCACTGCTTTTCTGCAAGCGCGAAAAAGAGAGGCTTTCTTATATCAACGCCGACCTCGCTCTCTATCATATAGCAATAAGCGTCTCCGTCTCTCTGGGGGAGAAGCTCTGCGTGAACGATGCCCTGACGCGCCTTAAGGAATGCGAGGACCTCCTTTTGAGGGCCACATATCTTTGCCGAGAAGCGGCGGTTGCTCTCAACAGCGCGGGTGATGTTTTCTGTAAGCTCATCGGCAACTATCTTACCCTTGCTTATAATGATTATCCTGTCGCATACCGCCTGTACCTCACCGAGAATGTGAGTTGAAAGAATAACGGTATGGTCGTGACCGAGCGTTCTTATCAGATTGCGCACCTCAATTATCTGCTTGGGGTCAAGACCGACTGTGGGCTCGTCAAATATGATTATTTCGGGATTGCCGATAAGGGCCTGTGCGATTCCAACTCTCTGGCGGTAGCCCTTTGAGAGATTTTTGATAAGTCGCTTATATACATCCTTTATTTTGACGATGTCGCATATTTCCTCAATATGCTTATCCCTGTTGAGCTTGCAGCCCTTGAGATTATAGGTGAAGATAAGGTATTCCTCAACCGTCATGTCAAGGTATAGAGGGGGCTGCTCGGGAAGATAGCCGATATGCTTTTTGGCCTCAAGCGGGTTATCAAGCATATTTACACCTGCTACAGATACATTTCCCGAGGTCATGGAGAGGTAGCCTGTGAGAATATTCATCGTGGTGCTTTTTCCTGCTCCGTTCGGACCGAGGAAGCCAACTATCTCGCCCTTTCCAACCTCAAAGCTTATGTCATCCACGGCACAGTTTGGACCGTAGTTTTTAACCAAATGCTCTATTTTTATCATTTTTTATGCGTTCCTTTCCTTTATTTTCGCTGAACACAAATATACAGGGTACATTATACCACAAATATGTAAACATTTTATGAATGTGAGAGCAAAAACTTGGTGTTTTTTGCGTGTTTTTTGTGTGACGGCAGAAAGCACGGCGGCATGCAACCCGCGGTGTCAAATTTTGATTTGTCGGTGAGGACGCGAGCCTCCGGCGGCAAGCTTTTTGCAAAAAGCTTGGCAAAAACTCTCCTGTCTTTGGACTTGTGCAGACAATATTCGTTTATGACCGTTGTGAGCACGCAAGGGCGGAGCAAGGTCTGCGGGAGCTAAACCTTTTGTAATGAAAGTTTTTGGGAGTCCAGAACCCTTTTTTTAAAAAGGGTTTTGGATAATCCTTCTCGTCAACTAACTGTTCGATAAATCAAAATTTGAATAAAATCTCCGATATATACTACTTAAATCTTCTCGCGTATCCGCGCTTACGGCAGAGCTCCTCGGTGTCGGGCACGAAATAGTTCCTTGGTAATACAAGGTTTATAAATTTTATCTCCTTTAATCAATTTCGCTGTTGGCGATAGCTTTGGCAACTCGTGCGTAAATGGGAAAGAGAGCATCAAAAATCTCTGCGGGGAGAGTCTCGGGCGGTTCACATTCAAGGGATAGAACACCGTCAAAGCATGCCTCCTTGAGAGAACTTGAGAAATCCTTCCAATCGATAGTACCCTCAAAGGGCATCATATGGTCGTCACCCTTGCCCTTGTTATCGTGAACGTGGAGAGCCTTTATATGTTTTTTGAAGCTTCTCATCGCCTCTGCGGGTGACTCAAAATTTTTGCTGTTGTTCGCGTGTCCCGTGTCAAGACACATAGCAAAGGAGGGGTCGCCTATCTCCTCCACTATCTTTGCGATTGCCGAGGGGGAGGAGAGGGAAAAGTTCAAAAATGGCATATTTTCAAGACAAATGATTACATCCTCACGCTTTGCAATTTCAAGAAGCTCACGCATAAATTCAAGATTTAGTACCTTGGTCTCGGCTTCTTTGCCCATTTTCGTATCGTCTACGCCAAAGGGCATAATTGGGTGCACTACCCAATATTTCGCTCCGAGAAGCTTTGCGGCGTGCATCGAGCGCGCCATTTTTTCGCGCCTTTCGGCTCTGTCGGCGGGTGTCGCGTCCATCGGCGGCCATCTCCACGGGCCGTGAACCTGCGAAATGCAGATGCCTGCCGCATCGGCAAGGCTTTTTTCTTTTCTCAGGTATTCCTCAAATTCCTTATCGTCATAGCCGTAAATAAAGGAACTCGTATTCGCCATATTAAAATCGTTGCAGTCGAAGCCAAAGGATCTTATCTTGTTATAAAATTCGTCGCCCCACGGTCTGTTGTGCGCGGCTCCCGTTATTCCCGTTTTCATATATGTATCCTTTCTTATCTAAACCTTCTCGCGTATCCGCACTTGCGACAGAGCTCCTCGGTAGCTCGGTGGCTTTTGAAGCCCTCGTAAATCGCCGTCGCACGCTCCGATGTGAGTATTTCGTCAAGTGTTGAGTCAAATATGTTGCCGAGTGCGATGTCACCCTCGTGGTCAAGACAGCAGGGAACAACAGTTCCGTCGCAGAGAATGCCAAGCTGGTCGCGAAGCCCGTAGCAAAAGAGGTGCGAGGGACCCTCGGGGGCAGAAAGGTCGGGCCAATCAAAGCGCTCTCCGTTTTCAAGATAGATCTTCTCCCCGATTCGCGTGCCCCTTCTCTCGTCTATCCACTCACTGTCAAAATAACACTTTAGCTTCTCAAGGATGCTTGAGTTAAGTCTGTTCTTGCCGCCCTCGTTCCAAAGTCTCAATACTACTATCTTTTTGCCCTCGGCAGCCTTTGCAAAGGAGAAGCAGATGCCAAGATAGTCATCAAAGGGAATGGGAAGGTCATTTGCCTCAAAGGCGTGAAGAGAGATGTTTACCTTATGGATCGCAGGGGAGGAGAGAAGTATCTTTTGCTTCTCTGCAAGCAGTGTTCCGTTGGTGGTGATTATCACCTTGAAGCCGTTTCTGTCGGCAATAGAAAGAAAGCTCTCAAGCTCGGGATGGCAGAGAGGCTCACCCATAAGGTGAAAATAAAGAAAATCTGTATAGGGACGCAGACGCGGAGCGAGGCATTCAAACTCCTCTGCGCTCATTCGTCGCGGTGCGCGTCTTGTTTTGGGGCAAAAAGAGCAACGGAGGTTGCATATGTTGGATATTTCAAGATAAATTTTTCGAAATCTCATAGCTCCTCCGTTAATTTTTAATATTCAAGAATTTTTATTACCTCTGTGCGAAGCTTTGCAGTCATCTCCGACTCTCCTGTAATAAGCACAAATCCGTGTTCGCGTGAGGCATCAACTATCCGCTTTGCCGCCGCTTTAAGAGTTGTGGGGAGCGAAAGATTGAATTCGTGATTGAGTTCCACCGAGTCAGCCACAGTATTTTTGTCGGGTAGGGGAATTATAAGCTCCTTTACCGTATAACCGCGCTCATGCAGATTATCAAGATATGCCCTGATAAGCGGAATGTCCTGCGAGATGCAGAGGACGATGCATTCTCCTGTCTGTTCCTTGAAGTCCTCAAGCGTCTGTGACATAGTTGCCACTGCCTCGGTCTTATGGGTGCTGTCGGCAATTATCGTCGGCATTACCGAAAGTGTCTCAAATTTAGTTTTGATATTGACTCTCGCAAGGGCTCGGCAGATGGCATCATAGCCTATTTCAAAGCCCGCGCGCTCAAGCATGCTTACCGCTTCAATTACAGTTGTGGCATTGTGGATCTGAAATCTTCCGCACAGTCCTATTTTATAGCCTCTGTCGCGGTAGATAAACTCCGAGCCCTTGAGCGACATTCTCGTTATCTCAAGAGAGGAGCGCACAGGCATTGAAAATCGGCAGTTTATGTTCGCACACGCATTTGAGATGGTTTTAAACGCGCGACTGTCCTGCGGCGCGCTGACTATCTCTGTAATTCCGGGTCTTATGTAGGATTTTATGCGGGAGAGCTCCTGTGTGTCGTCATCGGGTATCGTTCCGCAGATGATACTGTAAAGCGGAGGAGCGAGGAATTTTGTGGGGTCGGCACCATTATGTTCACATTCCATAAGGCAGAGCTTGCAGCCCTCCTCTCTGAAGGCAAGAAGCGCCATTAAGAGAACTATCTCATTTTTTGTAGGCTCAAGAGATATTTTTCTGCTTCTTATTGCCTCGGGCAGAGTCTCGTCATCTGTTTTAAGACTGGCTCTTGCCATGTTTGTGGCATCGGCTATTGCTTCAATGTAACGAACGGTTGCCTCAATTGATATGGGCTCGCCGTCGATAAGCACATTCTCACGCGGCTCACTCGTTGTTGGCATAACAAGACTGCCGGTGCGTATCCCGCTTTCAACGAGGATCCTTGTCAGCATGCTCTGGCACACTGACTTTCCGTTGCTTCCCGCAAAGCGCACATATGGCAGTCTTGCCTCGGGCGAGCCGAGTAGGGAAGCGAGAAGGCGTATCCTCTCATATGAGGTGGCAGGGCCGCTTTTGTTCGGCGCGCCAAGTATATATTTTATGGCGTTATGGTATGTCATTTTTATTTTCCAAGCAAGAAGCGTCGCGCGCTCTCATATTCGTCAAGTGCCTTGCGTGCCTCCCTTGAATCCTTTGAAAAATTCTTTTTTCTTATGGCGCGAAGCATTATATTCTTCGGCGTTTCGTCGGGGTCTATCAGTTCAAGCGCGTCGCAGGAATATCCTTCACTTTCAAGTCGCTTAAGGCGCAGAGCGTCGGTTGCAGCATCGCAGAGCTTCTGACGAAGCATTGAATACTCGGCAATAAAGGAAAGTGCCTCACAGTTGAGGGTGTGATTAAGCTCGTGGTGGCAGCAGGGAGTTGAAAGAATAACCCTTGCCTGCCACTCGGTAGCCTTCTCCAGCACAATATCTGTTGCTGTATCGCAGGCGTGGAGAGAGATAACAAGGTCGGGAAGCTTGTCTGTCTTGTATTTTCTTATATCGGTGCAGATAAAGGAAAGCCCGTTAAAGGAGAGCTTTTTTGCCACCTCGGAGCAGTATTCGATAACATCGCTCTTAAGATCTGCACCTGTCATAGTAACCTTATATCCGAGAATATTTGCAAAATAATGATAGACCGCAAAGGAAAGATAGCTCTTGCCACAGCAGAGGTCGCATATGGTTATCTCGTCTCGGGGCAGCTCGTCAAGGACATCGCGCACCATCTCAAGAAAGCGATTTATCTGTCTGAACTTTGAGCGCTTTTTGTCATAGATGCGCCCATTTTCGTCGGATACACCGAGAAGCTTGAGAAAGGGCTCCGAGCCGTCAAGTATATGCTCCTTCTTGCGGTCATTGCCCGTGAGAGTCACCTCGGCAGAGTCCTTCTCAAGCGCTCTTGCAAGCTTGAGTGAGCCAAGGCAGACGCTCTTGCCCGATTTTGAGAGCTTATATTCGCACTCGCCCGCGGTGGTGATAAGATTTATCTGTGAAAACTCTGCCGCAATGGCACTGAGCTTGTCATAAAGCTCACCGTCAAGCGCAAGATTTTTGTGTAGAGCCTTGTTATCATTCATAAAATATTCGCACTGCAGAACAGCCGCTCCGCCGATCTGCTTAAGAGTGGCGCACATACGCTGTACCGCGGCGTCATGCGGCTTTGAAAATACTGCTTTTTTAAGCTTTTTCTGTGTCGCCGCGCTGACAGTAAGATGGCTTATCTGTGAGAGAGCGGGAAGATTTTCAATTTCCTTCATATCAAAGCTCCTTGTCAACATCTTTTTTATCAACGCTCTTCTTGAAGCTGAATTTGCTTTCGGTCTTACTCAGCAGTCTCTTGATGTTGTCCTTGTGCTTTACTGTAACGAGCACCGCGATAATAACTGTAAATATACCGTAGGGCGCGCGGCCGTTGATAACTGTATCCATTCCGTGAAGTACGACGGGGTAGATAAGCGCGCAGATAATAGAGGCAAGCGAGATGTATTTCCAAATGAGCACCACAGTTACATAGATAACGAGTTCAATAAGGAAAACATAGGGGTTGCAGACAAGCATAGATGCCGCCGTTGTAACAACGCCCTTGCCGCCCTTGAATTTATAGAATACAGGGAACATATGACCTACAACGCAGAAAACTCCCGCAATATGTGCGCCGAGATATCCTATGAGCGCATAGCCTATAAGACCTGCAACTATAGCCTTGAGGGCATCTCCCGTAAAGGTGAGTATCGCCGCGCGCTTACCGTATGTACGCATCATATTTGTCATACCTGCATTACCGCTTCCGTGTGTGCGGATATCTTGATGATATTCATTTTTTGATATCATTATCGCGAAATTAAGACTGCCTAGAATATATGCAGTAAACGCGGTAAGAAACATACCCACCACCAAAAGAATATTTGGATCGGGGATAAGCATATAAAGAAATCCGTTCTGTGTGAAGGTATTAAAAAATTCACTAAAGCTCATTAGAACCTCCGAGAGCATTATAATCGTTAAATTTTATTATAACATATTTTTTTATTATAATCAATATTTTTTGAAATATTTAAGGCGTGCCGACTGTGCGACACGCCTTTTTTTAAAGTGAGATAAGCTTATATGGAATTGATTTTTTTTCGCAAAGCATTCTTTCCCTGTCATGGCAGGAGAAGAGAAGGCACTGTCCGCCCTCGCCACAATATTTTGCAAGTATCGCAAGAATTGCTGTGGCGCGCTTGTCATCAATCATGGCAAGCGTTTCGTCCATAAAGAGGGGGGGAGGGGCATCGGGTGAGAGAAGCTTTGAGAGTGAGAGGCGAAGCGCGATATATGCCGCGTTTCTCGTGCCCGTGCTGAATGCCTCAAGTGGATGAGAAAATCCGTCTGCAGCGATCGATATTCCAAGGGAGGCATCTATTGAGACGGACGAATATTTATCGTCGGTAAGCTCGCCGATATACTCGTTTGACATCGCGCGAAGCTTTGGAGTTACCGTGTTTTGGAGATTTTCCGCCGCCGTGCCTATCGCCTCTACGGCGAGAAGGACTGCCGCAAGTCTTTCGCGCTGACGCGCAAGCTCCTCATTCACAGCCTCAAGCTCCTCGGCTATCTTGAAAGGGTTCTGGCTTACCGAGCGCTTTTCAATAAGCAGTCTCTCGTTTCTGCGCAGAGAGCCCTCATATGCGGCCGCCTGCGATTCGCAAAGATCTCTGTCAAGCTTTGCCCTTTTTATCTGCTCTTCGCTCATAGAAAGTATCTCGAGCGAGAGCCTTCCGCGCACCTTATGCTCATTGTACTCGGCAAGTGTTGCCGAAAGGCGGGAGATCATCGTGTCCTGTGCGGCAATGAGATTTTGCATTCTGTCAAGCTCATCAAGTGCTTTTTCAATTTCAGCAACAGCACCTTTTGCTTCGCTCTCGGGATCTGTAGATACTGTCTTATAGCGCGAGAGAAGGGAGATAAGGCGCTGACTTGCATTTAAGAAAAGCATCTCTCGTGTTGAAAGCTCGGCGGTAAGCGCGCCGAGAGCCTGACGGCTTCTTTCAAGCGCGGCAAGCTCCTCTGTCACCTGCTTTAAGAATTCATCAATATGCCCCTTGTCGCTGCCAAGCGCCCTGCAGTATTTGCCGTATGACACAGACGCACTTACCGCAAGAATGCAGAAGAGGAGGGGAAGGAGAAGTCCCGCGAGGGCAGGTAGAAAAAATACTGCCGCCACGGCGCTTGCAATCGCCGTGATAAAGGAAAGGGAAGCGAACATGCTCTTCTTTCCTTTCTCTGACTTGAGTCGGCGTCTGATTGCGTCAACACCGCCTTCTGCCGAGATGCGCTCGAGCTTTTTCTCAAGCTCTCCATCTATGCCGAGAGCCTTTTCGGCATCAGCAAGCTCATTTCTTTTTGCAGCGAGCTGCCTTTTTATAAGCTCGTATTCTTCAAGTGAGCCCTTGAGCTCAGCAAGATAATTTCTGTTTGGCATAAATCCGTTTTTCTGTAGGAAAGCGGTAAGCTCTGCGGCTTTTGTCTCAAAGTCTGACTTTGCCTTCTCGTGGGAATGAAGGTCGTCAAAAAGCCTTACCACCGAGAGTAGGCTTGTCTTTGAGAAAAGCTCATCTGCTATTTTTTTGCGCGCAAGTACTGCATCAAGCTTTTTTTCGGTGTCGTCTATCTTTGATTGCAGTTCCTCAATTTCCTGATTGTCTTTTATCGCGCGGGCAAGGTCTTTCTCAAGCGACTCACTCTTGGTCTCAAGCTCGTATATTGAGCCGCCCTTGCCACCTTTGTGCTGATAGCTCTTTCTCGCCTCGTCAAGCGCACGGAGAGCTCTGTCTGTATTTATCGCCTCATCGGCATTCGACATAAGATTTTGTGTGGCGGCAGTAACGCTCTCACCCTTGATAAGGGTGCAGCCAAGCTGGGATATTGCCGAGGTAGACTCAAAGACCTCTGCCGTCATGCCGAGAAAATACTCACCCGGGGCGGTAATATCCTTGAGGGGCTCGCCGCTTTCATCGTCAAATACCTGAAGATTTTTTGCCGTGGCAGGAAGCCTTCTTTCAATTCTGTAGCGCTTACCGCTGTGTGTCAGCGTCATGCTTCCGCCCGCCTTGTCATTCTCCCAGGAAAGGGCGCGCTCTGCCTCGGATACGGGCGAGGATTTCGTCTTTCTCGCCACACCGTAGAGCATAAATTTTATAAAGAGCAGTATTGTGCTTTTTCCCGATTCGTTATCGCCGAGAATGAGGTTTATTTCGTCGCCAAGCTCAAGAGAGAGGTCGCGCAGCTTGCCGAATTCCTTGATTTCAAGTTTAATTATCTTCAAAGCGCACCCTCCTTCAGTCAAGCTTAAGTATGTCGGCAAGATTTCTGCCGTCTATTGCGTAAAGTCCTATTCTCAGTGCTTCTGCCGCAAGGCGGCGCTCATCTGCATTCTCGCTCTCAAGTCGAGGCAAGAGTGTTCTGTAAAGCTCGCCGCGAAGCGTGATGTCGCTCTTGAGCTCCTTGGCATCGGGCATAGGCAGTGTAAGGTCCTTTATTTTGAGGAGCGAGAGCGGTGTAGACATCGCCTCAAGCTTCTCGGGGCTTATTACGCAGTAAAGCGGAACTGTTCCCGTAAGAAGCAGGCGGAGCGAGGTCTCTCTGGCGTAGGAATGTGCATCTATATGCTCCTCTATCATCTTGGCTATATCCGCGCCACTCTCGGCAGAGCTTACATCAAGTGCTTCCTCAATAAATCTGTGTTCCGAGAATATTATCCTTTCGGCGCTTGCACGGCCGTTCTCAATCGTTACCGAGAGTGCACCGCCGTCGCAAAGCTCATCAAAGGCGCGGCCCATAGGGAATCCGCAGTAACGCACAAGCGACCTTGTGCTTTCGGGTATCGGAGGATTGTGTATATGACCGAGCGCGGCATAGCAAAAGCCGCATCTCTCTATTTCGCGCATTGAAATGGGTGCGTATTTTGAGGCTGATGACGAAATATCGGCATGCGCGCAGAGAATAAGCGCGTTATCGGTCTTTGGCGGCGTGAAGGACTCAAGCGGACTTGTCTCAAGCCTGTCGGTCATCATCGCATAGCCGCATACCGTCACGCCAAGCTCGTCAAAGGAGAATACTTGCACCTCCTCCGAGTTAAAAATATACACATTTTGGGGTAGCTCGGGTGAGTGGTATAGGGGTGTGGAGGAGAAGGGATCATGGTTTCCCGGTGCTATGATTACAGGGCAATCAAGCTCACCAAGGCTCATGAGCACCTGCTTGCGTGTTGCGGGGGTTATATATTTTCCGTCAAAAAGGTCGCCCGATATGAGCACCATATCATAGGAATTTTCCTTTGCATAGCGCATTATTTTAGAGAAAACATCGCGTTGCGCCTCGCGCATTCTTTCGCCGTCGGCAAGCGAGAGCGACGAGAAGGCACTGTCAAGGTGCATATCTCCCGTATGTAAGATCTTGAGCATAGAATATCCTCCGTTTCTTGATACTTATATTATATCACATAACGAGCAGCACTTCAATACAAAAAAGCATATACTGATAAATAGATTTTTATATATGGAGGCAAAAATGGTTATTGAAATACCCTATAACCGAGAACGCGCGCTTGAGTACGCGCGCAGGTGGGCGCTCTCGCGCAATCCGCTTTTTATTGATTTTACAGGTGGCGGAGGAGACTGCACAAATTTTGTTTCACAGTGCTTGTTCGCAGGCTGCGGTGTGATGAATTATACCGAGACCTATGGCTGGTATTACATATCGTCAGACGACCGCGCGCCCGCGTGGAGTGGCGTTGACGAGCTCTATAATTTCCTTACGGGATTGCCTGAATTTGCCATGGCAAACGGTGGCACGGGTCCGTACGCGAAGCTTGCAGAGACGAGAGAAGAGGTGGAGCTTGGCGATGTTGTTCAGCTTGCCAATGCCGAGGGAGAGTTTTATCATACGCTCATAATAAGCGGCTTCAGTGAGGGCGATATTCTTGTATCGGCGCATTCAAACGATGCACTTGACCGCCCGCTTTCTACCTATCCTTATTATTCGCTCCGCATATTGCATGTTCTCGGTGCGCGCCTTGAGATAGACACCATGGGGAGCTTTCAGCAGCTTATTGGCGGCGAGGAGATAGTAAGCATATAAAAAGGAGGCAAATGCCTCCTTTTTATTTTTGCAATTCAAAAAGCTTAAATCTTGCCTCCGACATAACATAGATATGCTTTTTTGTTTTCGGTATGCCGTGCGCAGAGACAAAGATCCCCTCATCAAGATTTTTGATACACTCGGGCTTACCCGAAATTACGCAGATGTAGACAGTATCGGGATCGTTGGCATCTGCAAAAGACATTTCAAAATACTCTCTTTCAATATGGATGCCAACAGTAGTCTGCTGTTCCCAAAGCAGAGACGATGTCTTGCAATGGATAACAGTGTTCTTTTTATTTGCGCGGAGCTTGGTTTTTGTGAGCAGAACGCGCTTGCCGCGATATACAAATTCATAGACAGAAAAATGCTCGTTTTCAGCGACCCTAATTTTGCTCTTTTTAAACTCCTCGTAAATACTTGAATCTTCTTCGTTGTGGCAAAGCTCCATTATATCGGTGAGATCGCAGTCAAGTGCCTCGCAGATCCGCAAGAGTGTATCGGAGTTGATATTTTCATTTTTAGAGAGCTTTGTGAGTGTGCGCGAGCTTATCCCGCACAGCTCAATAAGATCAGTCTTTTTCAGATGCTTGTCAATAAGTGTTTTCCAAAGTCTTTCGTAGCTTATATACATCGTACCACCTCCTACGGTAATTATAGCATATAAGCTATAAAATGTCAATAAAAATTTACAAAAGTAAATAATTTTCAAAAAACAAGTAGGTGTTGTGACAATGTTCACAACACCTACTTGTTAAAATAATTCAGATCTTTCTCATAAGCCAGACGCGCATCTCGCTCTCACCGCGGTTGGCGAAGGACTGATAGGGTATCATCTTGAGAGTAACAGGCTCATAATTGTCTGTCGCAAGGCTATATAGTTCGTCGGTCTCCTTTTGTCTTATGGCAGGCACCTCAAGAGAGGGAAGGGCAAACTCGCCCTTGACCACCTTGAATTTGGCAGATGCATCAAGCGCAATCGCGCCAAGCTCCTTGCCGTTATCAACAGCCTCGGCACAGTAAACAACAGGCCCCCGCATAACGGCTATCTTGCCCACGCAGTCGTACACGCGACGGTTAGCAGATACCGTTACAACGGGCATATCAAGCACAAGATGGATATTCACCTTGCCGTTTGCCTCAATATATGCATATCCGTTCTTCATTGTGTATTCGCAGTCAAGAGTGAAGCTTTTGCACCACGCGGGGATACGCAGGGCAATATGTTTCTTATCAGTCACGCCCTCAAGCGAGATACTGCCACTTGTGGGGTAATCTGTCCTTTGTGTAAGTTTTGTCTCCCCCTCACAAAGCTCTGAGGAGGCATACTGATTGACAAAGAGTGTGCTGTCATTCTGCGAATAGAGGTAGTCGCCAAGAGAGGAGATAAATCTCACAAGGTTGGGTGGACAGCACGAGCAATTAAAGACCTCAACGCGCTGTGTTATCGGATATTTCGGCTTCTCAACAGTTGAGTGATTTACATTGTTGAAGTCGGGGTATATCTCAAGAGGATTTACATAGAAGAAGGACCTGCCGTCTTCGGATATTCCCGAGAAGATGCCGTTATAAAGAACTCTCTCAACTGTGTCGGCATAACGGGCATCCTCAAAGAGCTTCTGCATACGAACTGCAAAGAATGCCATGGCGATAGAGGCACAGGTCTCGGCATATGCCGTGCGGCTCGGCAAGTCGTAATCGGCAGTGAATGTCTCACCTATTCTTGTTGAGCCAACGCCGCCCGTAATATACATTCTCTTTGTGGTGATGTTTTCATAAAGGCGCAGACAGGCGTCACGGAGTGCCTTGTCGTCGTATTTCTCGGCAATATCTGCCATTCCGCAAAGGAGGTAGAGACATCTTACCGCGTGACCGTCAGCTGTGTCTCGCTCGCGCAGGGGCTTGTCATCCATATTGTAGAACTCGGTAAAGCGCTCATGCAGAAATTCAGAGTGCACGCCGTGCTCGTCAATAAAATACTTTGAGAGCTCAAGGTATCGCTTCTCGCCCGTTGCCTCATAGAGCCTTACAAGTGCCAATTCAAGCTCGGGGTGACCTGGTGTTATGAATGCAGCCGATTTTTCTGTTTTAAATACCTTCTCAATATAGTCGGCATAGCGGCACATCGCACGAAGGAGAGCATCCTTGCCTGTGGCATTGCGGTAGGCAACTGCTGCCTCAATAAGGTGTCCTGCGCAATAGAGCTCGTGGCAGTCGCGTAGCTTAAAGCGCTCGTCCTGACGGGTGACAAGGAAATAACTGTTGAAATATCCGTGCTCATCGCAATTTTTTATGATGGTGTCTATCGTCTCGTCGGCTATGCGTTCAAGCTCGTCATTTTTCTCAAGGGTGAGCAGATACGCAACTCCCTCAAGCCATTTTGCCACATCGGAGTCCCAAAAATAGTGGGCATCATATTCGCCCTTTTCCTTCCAATCGCAGTTGAGGGCGTCAAAGCGGTGTGTTTCTACAAAGCGGTCATAAACTGCATATACCGTTGTGTTTTTCATCATATCCTGCTTCAGCTTCCAGAAGCCATCGGTTATTCTTACCTTTGAAAAGTCAATTTTTTTCATTTTTTTCTCCGTGAGCAATTTTTGCGCGAGAAAACTCGGCGGCTCTTGTTTTTATTGTATTGGAATAGGTGAGCTATGTCAAGAAATTTATTATACAAATATAGACAAAAGTTATGATTTTGTGCGTGAGGAAGTATGATTTTGGCGCTGAAAATAATTTTTAAAAGTTTTCAGAAGCCTTGTTTTTGGGACTTTCCCGTGATATAATTTAGCCATAAATGACCTTTTGCGCCGAAAGGAAGAAATTATGGAAGCGAAGCTCAGCAAGAAAAACGGAATAAACCACCGAGCTTTTCAGTGGAATGAGCTACAAGACCAGAGGTGGCAAGGTGACGCTTCCCACAGGAGAGTGTCCTGCCCAGATGCTCATATTAAAAAAATAAAAAAATGGCTGTCTACCCCGTGCAGACAGCCGTTTTTTGTCCTGAATTACTAAAATATACATTATATTACATAAATTGCAAAATAATTGTTGACAACTCAACAAAAGTGTGGTATTATATCTATGATATAATGGTGGGGAATGCGATTTTAACGATTTCTCATAAAAAAGAGTAAGGAGGGATCTTTTTGCAAGGAGACAGATTTGAGCTCTTCAATCAGATGATAATGAGCGCGTCAAAGACCATACAAAGGATCAAGGTTAAGCATATGGAGAAATACGGTCTTGCAAGTACGCACACTATCTGTCTGCGCCTCTTGTATGAGCATCCTGAAGGACTGACTAAAAAAGAGATATCAGACGATTGCGATATGGACAAGGCGCAGGTCACTAGGATCGTGAATGAGCTTATCAAAAACAACTATGTAAGAGATGACTGCAGCGAACGCGCTTATAACCGCAAATTCTTTTTGACCGAAGAAGGGCATAAGATTACCGATGAGATAAATTCCATCGTACTGAAGGTCAATCGGTTTGTCAGCGGTGAGATATCCGGTGAGGAGATCTCGCAATTCTACAAAACATTTGAAACAATAAATCACAAGCTTCGTGAAGCAGAAGAAATTTTTTAAGGAGAGTTAGTTATGAGTAACGAAAATAAGATCAATAATAAGCCTGAGAAGATAAAGATACACCGCAAGCCCAAGACAGAGAGAAAGTGTGAGAAGGTAACCGATGTTGTTGACTATTGCGCAGTGCTTGCAAAGCACGGCGACAGAATAGCGCTCTCATATTTTGATAAGCAGAGAAATCTTTGCGACATGACATACACAGAGCTTACCGACACCGCAAAGAAGGTTGCGGCAGGACTTGATGCAGTAGGTCTTGCAGGAAAGAAGGTGGCCGTTATCGGTGAGACATCTTATATGTGGATCACCTCATATATCGGTATTCTCGCATCCGACAGCATCGTAATTCCTATGGATAAGGAGCTTGATACAAGCGTTATTGAGGAGTTCCTCGCTTGGGTAGATGCAGATGCAATAATCTATTCTGAGAAGTTCAACGCGGCATTTGAGGCAACAAAGGGTAGCCACAAGTCGCTTAAATACTATATCCCCATGGCTCCCGCAGAGGATACAAACAAAAAGGTAAAGGGTGTAACCACACTTTCTTATGCAGAGCTTCTTGAAAAGGGTGCGGCAGCTGTTGAGGCAGGCTATAAGTATCCCAGAGTTACAAACAGAGAGAAGCTTGCGGAGATGCTCTTTACTTCGGGAACAACAGGCACAAGCAAGTCGGTAATGCTTAGCCAGAAGAATATCTTTTCGGTAGTTACTGCAGCATGTCAGACTGTTGACTTTAACCCTGATGATACCATCGTTTCGGTTCTTCCTATCCACCATACCTATGAGCTTGCTTGCATGCTCAGCGGATTCGTATACGGTATGCATGTCTGCATTAATGATTCGCTCACACATCTTCTCAAGAACTTCCAGATATTTAAGCCCACAGGACTTGTTCTTGTTCCTCTCTTTGTTTACACCATGTATAAGAGAATTTGGGCAGAGGCAAAGAAGACAGGCAGAGACAAGATGCTCAAGGCAGGTCTTATGGCAACCAAGGCGCTCTCAACTGTCGGTATTGATAAGAGACGCCAGATACTTGCAGAGGTACATAATACCTTCGGTGGCAGACTTGAGAAGATAATCTGCGGCGGCGCGGCGCTCAACCCCAAGATGATAGAGTTCTTTGAGGCACTTGGAATTTCAATTTATGAGGGCTTTGGTATCACAGAGTGTGCTCCTCTGACCTGCGTAACACCCTACTATGCAAGAAAGTATGGCTCGGTAGGCCCCGCAGTTCCTTGCTGTCAGGTAAGAATTGAGGGTGAGGTTATGAATGACCGCGGTTATCTTGAGGGTGAGATTGAGGTCAAGGGCGACAATGTAATGCTTGGCTACTTTGATAACGAAGAGGCCAACGCGGCGGCATTTACCGATGACGGTTGGTTCCGCACAGGTGATATGGGCTTCATGGATAAGGACGGCTATGTGTTTATTACAGGACGCCTTAAGACAGTTATCGTTCTTGAGAACGGAAAGAATGTTTTTCCCGAGGAGATAGAGGAATATCTCTCCGATATTGAGATAATCGCAGAGAGCGTTGTTGTAGGTCGCGCGGCAAGCACAACAGACAATGTAGTTCTCACTGCTATCTGCTATCCCGACTACACAAAGTTTGAGGAGGGAACAAGTGAGGAGGATATCCTTGCGGCAATAGAGGCAGAGATAAATGCTATGAACAAGAAGCTCCCGAGCTACAAGCATGTAATGAAGGTTGAGCTTCGCACAACAGAGTTTGAAAAGACAACATCAAGAAAAATAAAGAGACATCTCGTTAAGTAATTTTACTTTATCTATTGACAAAAATACTGTTGTTGTGTATAATAGTATCCGATACTACATCGTCCAATTTTGGAAACAGCCAATATTAAACTGTTCAAAATTAGACGATTGAAAGGAAAATAAATGAATAATTACATTATTATGACGGATTCGTCGTGTGACCTTCCCGCGGAGCTTATCAAAGAGCTTGGACTTCACATGATAACACTTGATCTTCTGATAGATGGGGACGAATCAATAAAGAATGACGGGATAGATGTGAAGGAGTTTTACGACGCACTTCGCTCAGGTAAGACAGCAACGACCTCGGCAGTTTGCATTGACCGCTTCACAGAAGAGATGGAGCCTATTCTCAAGGAGGGAAAAGACATTCTTTACCTTGGTTTCTCATCGGGGCTCAGCGGAACATATAATGCAGGCTTTGTGGCTGCAAGAGAGCTTTTGGAGAAATATCCCGAGAGAAAGATATACACCGTTGACACACTTGCAGCGTCTATGGGAGAGGGACTTCTCGTATGGTATGCGGCAAAGCTGAGAGACGAGGGAAAAGATATTGATGCTGTCCGTGATTTCGTTGAGGAAAACAAGCTCAAGCTTGCGCATTGGTTTACGGTAAATGACCTTTTCTTCCTCAAGAGAGGCGGCAGAGTAAGCGCGGCAACAGCCGTTGTCGGAACGATGCTCAGCATCAAGCCTGTTATGCATGTTGATGATGAGGGAAAGCTCATCAAGGTGACCACAGCAAGAGGCCGAAAGGCATCTATAGATGCACTGTTTAATAAGACACGCGAAACTGCAATAGAGCCCGCAAAGCAGACAATGTTCATCAGCCACGGTGACTGCACCGAGGATGCTGAGTATCTTGCAAATAAGCTCAAGAGTGAGCTTGGCGTACCTGAGGTGATTATTTCCTATGTTGGCCCTGTTATTGGAGCTCATTCGGGCCCCGGAACACTTGCAGTATTCTTCCTTGGAACACAGAGATAAAAGAACGGAGAAAATTCAATGGTTGTAGACGGACATACCTTTGCCGGAATGTTGATATCGGCGGCAAATGCACTTGACAACAATAAGACGGCAATCAACAACATGAATGTTTTTCCCGTGCCGGATGGAGATACGGGAATAAATATGACGCTCACGATGAGCACAGTACGAGCACTTAAAGATTTTGACGGTACCATTTCAGACTGTGCCGACCGTATGGCGAAGATGATACTCCGTGCGGCACGAGGCAATTCGGGAGCAATACTCTCGCTCTTTTTCAGAGGAATGTCAAAATCCTTAAAGGGACTTGAAATAGCAGATTCCATCGACTTTGCAAACGCATTCAAACGCGGAACAGAGGAGGCATATAAGGCGGTAATGAAACCCACAGAGGGAACTATCCTTACCGTTATGAGAATGTGCTCCGAGCAGATAGCAACCGTTGCCGAGACAAAGTATCGCGGCGATGTTGTGGGACTTTTCACATACATTCTTAAGCTCGCAAAGGACGCGCTTGAAAAGACTCCCGATATGCTTCCTATTCTCAAGGAGGTTCATGTGGTTGACGCAGGCGGTTACGGATTTGTAACTGTCATATCGGGAATGCTTGATGCCCTCAATAATAAGCCGGTTGAGGCACTTGAGAGCACCACAACCGTTGCAGAAGCTCCGAGCGAGGCGAATTTTGAGAACTTCTCGGATGAGGATATCAAGTTTGCATACTGCACCGAGTGCATCATTGATAAGGATGAGGCACATATCGGTGAGGAAAAGTCGGGCGAGCTTAATGAGTATATCTCGTCTCTCGGCGATAGCGTAGTTTTTGCCGAGGATGACACAATGATAAAGCTCCATGTTCATACAAACAACCCCGGACTCGTTATGGAGAAGGCGCTTCAGTTTGGTTCTCTTGCCACTATTAAGGTGGAGAATATGAAGCTTCAGCATTCCGAGAAGGTGGTTTCGGGCACAAAGAATGAGCAGAAGATAATCAAGATAAAGAAGCCCACCAAGCAGTACGGATTTGTATCTGTCTGCATGGGCGGCGGTATCAGTGATACCTTCCGTGACCTTGGCGCGGATTACATCATTTATGGCGGTCAGACGATGAACCCCTCAACACAGGACATCATTGACGGCGTAAATATGACTCCAGCAGAGTGCGTTTTCGTGCTTCCCAATAATAAGAATATCTACCTTGTAGCGCTTCAGGCTGCAAAGCTTGTTAAGGATAAGAAGGTAGTGGTACTTAATACCGCAAGCGTTCCGCAGGGTATAGCTGCTATGCTCGTCTTTGACGAGAGCGCATCTGCCGAGGATAATGAGGCCGCAATGCAGGAGGCTGCAGGTGCAGTAACATCTATCTCAACTACTTATGCGGTAAGAGACACACAGATAGACGGAATCAAGATAAAAGAGGGACAGATACTCGGACTTGTTAACGGAAAGATAGCAAGCGTTGCAAACAGCAGCGAGGCGGTCATAAGAAGCCTTGCCGACAAGATGAGCGATGCGTCATTTATCACCGTATTCTACGGAGAGGGAGTTAGTGACGAGGCGGCAGAGGGCGTGCTTGAGATAATCAAGTCAAGCGTTCCGTCCGATGCCGAGGTAACAATGCTCTCGGGTGGTCAGCCTATTTATGATTATATAATTTCGGTTGAATAAGCAAAAAGGGAGCAAAAAGCTCCCTTTTTGAGTTTCTGACACAAAACGCTTGATTTTGCAAAAGTTTTGTGTTAGAATATATGGGCAACGGCAAAAATCGGTGAGAGGAGGGGTATGATGGCAGACAAAAAGGCTGCAAGCCGCGTTATAGCGCAGAATAAAAAGGCTTGGCACGATTATTTCGTTGATGAAAAATACGAGGCGGGAATTGCACTCTTTGGCACCGAGGTCAAGAGTGTGCGCGCGGGTGCCGTCAATCTCAAGGACTCTTACTGTGAGGTCAAGGGCGGCGAGATATTCGTGGTAGGTATGCATATAAGCCCCTACGAGAAGGGAAACATATTTAACAGAGAGCCAAGACGCGACCGCAAGCTCCTTATGCATAAGCGAGAGATAATGAAGCTTGGCGGACTTGTGTCGCAAAAGGGATTTACCCTTGTTCCGCTTTCAATGTATTTTTCGGGAAAGAATGTCAAGGTGGAAATTGGCCTTTGCCGAGGAAAGAAGCTTTATGATAAGCGCGACAGCCTTGCCGAGAAGCAGGCTGGCAGGGAAATGGACAGAAGAATGAAGGAGCAATCGAGATACGATTGATTCCCATTTAATATGGGCCCGTAAAGGTTTCGACGGGGATTTTGAGGTATGATAAGCGAGTAGAGCCGGATAATCTCTTAAAACTGTCTAACTTTAAAATTAAACGCTAACAATAACGTAGCAATGGCTGCCTAAGGGCAGTGCCGCGGCTTATTAGCCGCCCGTTCATCCCTGGAGTATCGCGGCCAGGCCTCGAGCGTCAAGTAAGCGGTGAACGTGCGGTCGTCTTTCGCCATTGAACGAGCCACGCATAAAATGGCTACCCAAAGAAGAAGCCTGTCTGTCGGCGGCTTCCGCGGGGAATTTTAAACGATAGACTGCACTCGGAGAAGGTTATATCAAGAGGTTTTCGGACACGGGTTCGACTCCCGTCGGGTCCACCAAAGATAAAGGGGATGGCATTTGCCATCCCCTTTATCTTTGGTGGACCCCGGTGGACAGAGGCCCTCGGGACCCCCTAAGACCAAGGGAATTTTGGTTTTTT
>JAZOSH010000026.1:0-16004 GCA_045656985.1 Eubacteriales bacterium
TATGTGATTGAGGGCGGAGTTGAGAAGCACCCCGCGGTTCAGTGTCTTTTCACCACTGCCGAGGAGGTAGGACTTGATGGCGCGAAGGCGTTTGATTACAGCAAAATATATGCTCGCCGTATGCTCAATATGGACGGTGAAAATGAGGATATGGTTATAGTAGGCTGCGCGGGCGGACTGCGCTCAACTATTACCTTCAAGCCTTGTTTTGAGGCTCTTGACAAGCAGACATACGAGATACGCATAAGCGGACTTTACGGCGGACACTCGGGTGAGAATATAAATTCGGGAAGAGCAAATGCCAATATTCTTATGGGACGACTTCTCGGTGAGCTCATCGCCTCGGCAGATGCAAGGCTTGTATCGCTTCGCGGTGGATCAAAGGACAATGCTATTCCGCGTGAGGCGGTGGCGGTAGTGGCTACCGATAACTGCGATGCTGTCGCAGAAATTTGCAAAAGATTTGCTGACGATATCGCCAAAGAGGTATCTTGCGATGACAAGGGCTTCGCTCTTTCATTTGAGGCGTGTGGCGGTTATAACAGAATGCTTTCAGCAGACAGCACAAGCAAGATAGTCAGCCTTATCTGTGTTGCAAAGAACGGTATCATTGAGATGAGCAAGCGCCTTGCAGGTCTTGTTGAATATTCAAGAAATCTCGGTGTTATTAATACAGAGGGCGATGCTATAATGCTCACCTTTTCGTCTCGCTCGGCAATTGATGCCCAACTTGATTCAGCTATAAGAGAGCTTGATATGCTTTCGGCACTCTGTGGAGCAGAATGCCGTCACTATAACAGATATCCCGGTTGGGCATACGCTGGCGAGAGCGCTATGGCTGATGCGTATACAGAGGTTTGCCGTGAGCTTTTAGGTAAGAGCATAGAAAGAGTTCTCATACACGCAGGTCTTGAGTGCGGAATAATCAAGTCAAATATTCCCGATATGGACTGTATTTCCTGCGGCCCCAACATGAAGGACCTTCATTCTCCCGATGAGGCAATAGAGATAGAATCTTTCGCAAGATATTCGTGTGCGGTAGCGGCGCTTCTTGAGCGTCTTTAAAGGATATAATATGCCCCTTTTTGCAATATACGATTGACAAACAGCGGGCGCGTATGATATAATTTACATGATAAATTAAGAGCTCTTTTGGAGGAAGATTGATGAATAAGGAACAGATAAAGCTTTTACTCTGTATAGCAAGTGCACTTCTCCTTGTGCTTGCAATAGGATTATTTATTTTCGGAATAGTTTTTGATGGCACAGGATTTGCTAAAGCACTTATTTTTGTTGCGGCTGTGCTTGTTCTTGTGCTTGCCTGCGAGCTTGCTTATATATTCCTGCTAACAAGAATGGTAAAGCCGAATTATTTCCTTTTCAATCCTTCACTTAACAGCAATATTCCTGTTGAAAAGCTCACCTTTGAGGTGATAGATAAGAGGATGAATAGGTATCTCTCCAATTTTACCGACTCAGAGAGCAAGCTCTGGACAGATAGAGTGCTTGATGATCCGAAGATCGCTATTGATGCGGCGTTCAAGCCACTTGTTGCATATAAGCTCCTCTTTGACATTGCTAATTTTGACAGTGAGGCAGGCTGGAAGTGCTTTGTTCTTGCTTCGGGTGCAACAATTGAGTTTATCGCACGCGGCGTGGCACAGAACGGTGATACAGAGCTTGCGAGAGCACTTGTTCAGCTCAAGAGCGCAAAGCCCGTCAATATGAAGCAGACAAGAGATTACCTTGTCGGAAACAAAAAATATCTTCAGAAAAAGCTCTACAAATATGTTGTGGAAAATATAGCTCTCTTTTAAGAGCTAAAAAATGTCCTGCCGAGAGGCAGGATATTTTTTTCTTCATGGAATTTTAATGGAAATTATTTGACTTGTATATAATTATGTGTTATAATATAGATTGGTTTATTATCCCAATGCGAAGGAGGCGTGATATGCGAATACTTGGTATAGACCCCGGTTTTGCCATTGTAGGCTGGGGAGTTGTTGAATATAGTGGCTCGCATTTCACGGTGCTCGGTTACGGAGCAATTCAAACTCCTGCGGGAATGAAGATGGAAGAGAGGCTCTCGGCAATCTACCGCGAGCTTTCGGCAATTATTGATAAATACAGGCCCGAGCAGATGGCGGTTGAGGAGCTTTTCTTCAACACGAACATTACAACGGGTATAAAGGTCGCAGAGGCGAGAGGAGTTATCCTGCTTTGTGCCGAGCAAAAGGGAGTGGAGACCTTTGAGTACACGCCGCTTCAGGTAAAACAGTCGGTAGTAGGCTACGGCAGGGCCGAGAAAAGTCAGGTCATCACCATGGTGACCATGCTTCTCGGGCTTGGCAAGCCTCCAAAGCCCGATGACACCGCCGATGCACTTGCGATAGCTATATGTCACGCACATTCGGGCACATCGCGCATCGCATCGTATTACAACAAGAATTAGAGGGAAGATATTATGTGGATAGCAAACGGATGGAAGGATTATGAGCTTCTTGATACCTCTGACGGAGAGAGACTTGAGAGGTGGGGAAAATATATACTTGTGCGCCCCGACCCGCAGATAATATGGCGCGGAGTTGCCAAGCACCCGAAGTGGCGTGCAGCTGACGGCGTTTACAAGCGCTCGTCAAGCGGGGGCGGCAAGTGGGTAAAGAATAAGCTTCCCGAGGAGTGGAAGATAAATTACGGCTCACTTGGCTTTGTACTGCGCCCTATGGGCTTCAAGCACACAGGTCTATTTCCCGAGCAAGCTACAAACTGGGACTGGTTCTCTTCACTGATAAAAAAGTCGGGTAGAAGAGAGGTCAAGGTTCTCAATCTCTTTGCATATACGGGCGGAGCAACCGTTGCGGCTGCTTCTGCAGGTGCATCGGTGGTGCATGTTGATGCGGCAAAGGGAATGGTAGCACAGGCAAAGGAAAATGCGGCACTCTCGGGACTTTCCGATGCAAAGATAAGATACATCGTTGATGATTGCAAAAAGTTTGTTGAGCGTGAGATAAGACGCGGAAATAAATATGATGCGATAATTATGGACCCACCCTCCTATGGCAGAGGGCCAGGAGGCGAGGTATGGAAGATAGAGGACAGCATTGATGAGCTTGTGGGACTTTGTGCACAGCTTCTTTCGGATAAGCCCCTTTTCTTCCTCATCAATTCGTACACCACAGGATTGTCTCCTCTTTCAATGCAGTATATACTTTCACTCAAGGTAGCATCGCGCTTTGGCGGAACGCTTGCCTCGGGCGAGATATGTCTTCCCGTAACGGCAACGGGTGGTTACCTTCCTTGCGGAGCAAGTGCGCGCTGGCAGGCAGACGGAGCCGATGATAATTAAGCAAAAAAACAACAAGAAGGTAGAAAATGAACGAGCCTTTTATAAGGATAAATAATTTGTGTTATTCGTATGAGGATGACGACGGAAAAAATATACCCGTGCTTACCGATTTTTCAATAGACATTGAGCGAGGCGATTTTATCGCGGTGCTCGGGCATAACGGTTCGGGAAAGTCAACCTTTGCGAAAATTCTTAATTTCATTCTTTCGGGTCAGAGTGGAAGGGTGACAATTGACGGCAAGGAGATTGACCCCGAAAATGTGACAGATGACGAAATAATGGCGATACGCCGCAAGATAGGAATGGTCTTTCAAAACCCCGATAACCAGCTAGTCGCAACTATAGTTGAGGACGATGTGGCATTCGGACCCGAAAACCTTGGCGTTCCCTCGCAGGAGATACGGGAGAGAGTCAACAAAGCACTCTCGGAGGTAGGAATGCTTGACTACGCAAAGCATGAGCCGCACAGACTTTCCGGCGGACAAAAGCAGAGGGTAGCGATAGCCGGTATTATGGCGATGCTTCCCGAGTGTATAATTTTTGATGAGTCAACAGCAATGCTTGACCCGATAGGTCGCAGAGAGGTGCTTGCCTCTATTGAAAAGATAAATCGCGAAAAGGGCATAACCGTCATAATGATAACTCACTATATGGACGAGGCGGCGCGCGCTCACAGAGTAGTAGTGCTTGATGACGGACATATAAAATTTGACGGAACGCCCGAAGAAGTGTTCTCTCACGAGAATGAGCTTCGCAAGACGGGACTTGATGTGCCATACTGCACAGCGCTTGTTCATCGCTTGCGTGAGGCGGGACTCGCCCTTGAGGGGAGTTGTCTGACTCCCGAGGATTGTGCGGAGCTTATAGCGAGAGAGCTGAAAAAATAAATTGATCATAAGGATTAAAAATGTCTGAAATTAAACTTGAAGGGGTCAGCTATTCCTACGGGAAAAAGACTCCGTATGAGATAAAGGCACTTGACGGTGTAAGTCTTACGATACCGCGCGGCAAGATAACGGGAATAATCGGGCATACGGGATCGGGTAAATCCACGCTCGTGCAGATGCTTAACGGACTTCTTGCGCCCGATTGCGGCAAGGTGCTTATTGACGGCGAGGATATCTGGGAAAAACCGAAGGAAATAACAAAATACCGCTTCCGTGTGGGACTTGTTATGCAGTATCCCGAATATCAGCTTTTTGAGGAGACTGTAAGACAGGATATAGCTTTCGGTCCTAAAAACATGGGACTTGACGAGAGCGAGATAGCAGAGCGAGTGCTTGAGGCGGCAGAATTTGTAGGCCTTGATACTGAAATGCTTGATAAATCTCCGTTTGAACTGTCGGGTGGACAGAAAAGAAGGGCGGCTATAGCGGGTGTCGTTGCGATGCGTCCCGATGTGCTTGTACTTGACGAGCCTGCGGCAGGACTTGATCCGCAGGGAAGAGAGTCAATATTTGAGAATATATCAGATTATCGCAAGAAGACGGGAAGAACGGTCGTTATTGTCAGTCACAGCATGGAGGATATGGCGAGATACTGCGATGAGCTTATCGTAATGTCGGGGGCGAAGGTGCTTATGCATGATACACCTTTGCAGGTGTTTTCAAGCCCCGAGCTTCTTGTTTCGCACGGACTTGATGTCCCGCAGATCGCAAGGTTGGCTATGCTTTTGCGTGAGAGGGGAATAGACCTTGGAGACGGCGTGTATACCGTTGAGGGTGCATTTGACAGAATTATAAAATTCAAGAGGAATTGACCGAAAGGGCTAATAAATGAACAGTATTTCACTGGGGCAGTATTATCCTGCCAATTCACCTCTGCATCGGCTTGATCCGAGAATGAAGGTGATAATTGCGATATTGTATATCGTTTGCACATTCCTGTGCAAAAATATATTCAGCTTTGCACTGCTGCTTTTGTCGGCGTTTCTGCTGGTTATCGTATCGCGTATATCTGTATCAACGGTGCTTCGCGGAATAAAGCCCGTTATAATAATAATCGCCATCACATCACTTATAAATGTCTTCTGGACAAAGGGAGAAGTGCTTCTTATTGACTGGTGGATAATTGAAATATATCTTGAGGGCGTGTGCAATGCAATACTTCTCGTTGTTCGGTTTGTTGTGCTTATTGTAGGAACAAGTATGTTCCTCACTTATACCACAACTCCGATAGCGCTGACCGATGCTATTGAGGATCTTCTTTGGCCACTTAAGAAAATTGGTGTGCCTGTGCACGATTTTGCAATGATGATGACTATCGCGCTTCGTTTTATCCCAACGCTTATTGATGAGACTGAGAAGATTATGACAGCACAGAAGGCAAGGGGAGCCGATTTTACAAACGGAAGCCTTGTAAATCGTGCAAAGGCGCTCATTCCCGTGCTTATTCCGCTTTTTGTGTCCGCCTTCAGACGCGCCGAGGAGCTTGCGGTGGCTATGGAGTGCCGTTGCTACCACGGCGGTGAGGGAAGAACGAGAATGACCGTAAGACACGTGAGAGCATCTGATTTTATGTGGCTTTTCGCTGTTGTACTTGTCGGAGGAGTAATAATTCTCATAAACTCGCTCGGCTTTGGGTATGCCATGGCGTGACGGAGGAAAAATGAAGATACTTTTAACTGTCAGCTATGTTGGTAGTGGCTACCTTGGCTATCAAGTGCAGAGGAATGCCGATACTATTCAGGGAAAGCTCAACGAGGCAACGCGAGCACTTTTCGGCTTTGATTGTGATATCGTTGGCTGCTCCCGTACCGACAAGGGCGTTCACGCAAATATGTTCTGCGCCGCAGTAAGTAAGCGCGGCGAGACGGGTATCTCCTCCAATATTCCCGAGGGAGCAATAAGGCTGGCGCTCAATACCTTTTTACCAAAGGATATATGCGTGCTTTCAGCGCGATATGTGGAGGAGAGCTTCCATCCAAGATACGATGTAAAGAAAAAGGAATATATCTATAAAATCCTCAACAGAGAGCTACCAGATCCCTTTCTTCACGGCAGGGCGTGGCATTACACAAGAATGATTGATGATGCGGCACTTCAGAGAATGAACAGAGCTGCGGCATATTTTGTCGGAAAACACGATTTCCGTGCCTTTATGGCAAGTGGATCGTCTGTAAAGAGCACAGAGAGGGAGGTTTTTTCGGCATCTGTCTATCGAGAGGGAGATATCATCATCTTCAGTGTGGAAGCCGACGGATTTCTCTATAATATGGTGCGTATAATGATGGGAACGCTTATTGCAGTTGCCGAGGGGAAAACAGAGCCCGAGGAAATACCCGAAATAATCCTCTCGGGAAACAGGAGCCGTGCGGGAATGACGGTATGTCCCGACGGACTGTATCTTAACAAAGTAGAGTACTAAAAGCGAAGGGAGGCAAGTGGAAAATGAAAAAGAATTTTTTTCGTGAGCTGTTTGCGAGAAAAAAGAACGACGGCGAAGAAGCCATACCGAGCTTTAGCGATGTAGCCGAGAAGCTATCAAAATATTTTTCCACTGAGCCCGAAAAGGAAAAAGTTCTTCGCAATGAGGACTTTGATGCGGCAGGAGATACCTATTATGCCACAGTTTCGGCGAGGTATAAGGTGCTTTCACGACTTTTCCTGACACTTCTTGTTATATTTGTCCTTATATCGCTGATTTTCAATATAAGAAATATTACATACGACAATTTTTTCTATTTGATGAAGGATTTCTCTGCAGCGGCAGAGTCAGACGGTCTTAATTATGAGACTCTCTCATATGATGCAACAAGTGAACAGAGCTTTGCGCTTTATCGCGGGGGACTTGCTGTGGCAAGTCGCTCAAATGTTTCGGCGTTTACCTCAACGGGACGCAGAACACTTAATAACAATGCTGTCTATTCAAAGCCTTATGTTGTTACATCGGATAAGTATATGCTTGTCTCTGATATGGGTAGCGGCAGCTTCGCGGTGTATAATTCCTTTGCGAAGATATATTCGGAGTCGCTTGACTATCCCGTAACAGCTGCGGCATTTGCCGATAACGGCAGCTTTGCCTTGCTCACACGCTCAGAGGAGCATGAGTCAGTCGTATTGCTTTATGACGGCGATTTCAAAAGACTTGCAAGGTATTCAAAAGGACTTTATGCTCTTGACCTTGCCATAGATAAGAACGGTGAGACGCTTGGCGTTATATATGTGGGTACAGAAAGCGGCGTTGTTTCTACCTATGTGGTCTTCTATGATCTCAAACGGCATGAAAAACTTGAGGAGACGGTTTATTCAAGGGAGTTTCCGCTTTCCTGCTCCTTCAGGTCGGACGGAGGCTTTTCGGTGGTCACCGATTCCTCGGTTATCCTCTTTGATAAGAGGCATACAGAGGAGTATGTCAGTGCGTCGTTTGCAGCAAGGTCGGTGTCGGGAATATATACAGACAGAAGCTATTCTGCTGTATCTCATAATGATGGAGTAATTACCGATATCAATGAGATATTAGTGTTTGACAAAAGTGGAAAGTTAGTATATAATGAGACTATTCAGTCCGACATTGAGGAGCTTTGTGTTTTCTCGGGTTATATCTTTATAAAAAACAGTAGTGGAGTTCTTCGCGTAAGGATGAAGGACTCATCACAGCAGCAGCTTAACTGCCAGAGCGGAAGAATGCTCATTTACGACGAAGAAACTGCGCTTGTATGTACACAGTCGAAGGCAGTCTATTTGAAATTTGACGATTAACAGGAGATGCATATGAATATTTTTGATATAATCGCACTTGTTATTTTCTTTTTGACATTCATAAATTGTGCGGCTCGCGGATTCCTCAAGATAATCGCACGATTTGGCGCACTGTTTGTTGCATTTATAGTCTCGCGTTGGTTTGGCGGTACACTTGGTACACAGCTCCTTGGTGATGTGTTGGGCGGATTTGCTTCGGTTATCGGCGTTATTGTTACCTTTATTCTGCTTTTCTTCCTGTGTAGAATAATTTTCGGGCTTGTGGCAAAAATGATTACAAAAGCACTTGGCTCGGGTCTTATAGATAAGATACTCGGCGGTGCTGTTGGTGTTATCGGCGGCTTTGCGGGCATCTACCTGCTCGGACTTGTAGCACAGATTATCATTCTTGTTGTTTCAATGGTAAATAGTGAGGCAACAATAATCACAACGATAGGTGAGTCACAGATACTTAAGCATTTTATTATATAAAGACATAGAAGTACATATTTATAGGAAATCAGGTTTGTAAGAATAATGAAGTTAAAGCTTAAACACATTCCAAATATTTTATCTGTAATACGGATATTGCTTGTATTTGTATTTGTATATCTTACTTTTGCAAAGGAAAACCTTGTTCCTGCGTTGGTGGTCTTTCTCGTAGCGGGGGCTACTGATGTTGTTGACGGATTTCTTGCGCGAAGATATAATTGGATAACAGAGCTTGGCAAGATACTTGATCCCTTTGCTGATAAGCTTATGCAGTGCACCGTTCTCGTTTGCTTCTGCCTGAAGGGAATTATCCCCTTGTGGTTTGTGATACCCTTCTTCCTTAAGGAGTTCTCAACACTTCTTATCGGTTGGATAGTTATAAGAAGGAGAAGTGTTGTTGTGGTGAGCAAGTGGTACGGTAAAGCGGCGGTCTGCCTTTTCTATGTAACTGTGGTCATTTCGGTAGGCCTTCAGGATATGCTTGCGGGCAACAGTCTTTTACAGCTACTCATATTCACTCCTGCTGTAATATTTGCTGTTGCGGCATTCTTCGGATATATCAAGCACTATTGGGTGCTCAAGAAGGAAGAAATTGAGCGCAGCAAGATAAGAGATGTTATAAAATAATTTTTGAAAGGTAGTACGGAAGTACTTTTAGTTTATAAATCAGTTATGGTTATGTGTTCAAAATGTCACAAGCGCGTTGCCGTCGTTTTTGTGACGAGAATAGAAAACGGCAATAAGCTCACAGAGGGACTTTGCATAAAGTGCGCCAAGGATATGGGTGTTCCCGTTGACAATATGCTTGGCAATGTTATGGATAAATTCGGAATTACTCCCGAGCAGCTTGAGAATATGGAAAGCGAGGTTAACGAGATGCTTGAGAGCGGAAATCTCCCGTCAATGAATGACGAGGGAGAGGACGGCGGAGCACCTGCGATAGATTTCCCGAAGCTTTTCGGAGAGAGTAATCTCCCTGTGGAAAAGGATGGAGATGTGCACAGAGCTAAAAGAGGAGACAAGGCGGAGAAGGGAAAGAAAAATAAATTTCTTGATACCTATTGCCGTAACCTCACAAAGCGTGCCGCAGACGGACAGCTTGACAGAATAATCGGTCGTGATCGCGAGCTTGACAGAGTAATACAGATACTCTGCCGCAGGCAGAAGAATAACCCCTGCCTTATAGGTGAGCCGGGTGTCGGTAAGACAGCAATTGCAGAGGCTCTTGCGCAGAGGATCGCTGACGGAAATGTGCCTTACAAGCTTAAGAATATTCAGGTATATCTTGTAGACCTTACCGCACTTGTCGCAGGTACACAGTTCAGGGGTCAGTTTGAGTCGCGTATTCTCGGACTTCTCTCCGAGGTCAAGGAGGCCGGAAATATCGTGCTCGTTATTGACGAGGTGCACAATATTGTGGGTGCGGGAGACGCAGAGGGAAGCATCAATGCCGCGAACATCTTGAAGCCCGCGCTCTCAAGAGGCGAAGTAAGGATAATAGGAGCTACAACTCTCAAGGAATACCGCAAATATATAGAGAAGGATAGCGCTCTTGAGCGCCGCTTCCAGCCCGTAACGGTTGAGGAGCCCTCTATTGAGGATACAGTTAAGATGCTTGAGGGTATCAAGCACTACTATGAGGAGTTCCATGCAATAAGAATACCCGATGAGGTGGTAAAGAGAGCGGTCGTGCTCTCCGAGAGATATATCACAGACAGATATCTCCCCGATAAGGCAATCGACCTTATAGACGAGGCTGCTTCTCATCTCTCGCTTTCAAGCTCTGTGCTTAACGAAGCACAGGAGATCCGTGAGGAGCTCTTGCGTCTCAAGGGAGAGAGAGAAAGACTTGAGGCTGAAACTCCCTCTGATGACAAGATGGCACAGAGAAGCTATGAGGAGATAGCAAAGCTCAAGGCAAAGGAGATAAAGCTTTCCGAAAAGCTTCGTGAGATAGAGCCCTCGTGCAGCGATGTAGAGCTTTCAATCGCCGATATCGCAGATGTAATTGAGATATGGACGGGAGTTCCCGCATCAAGCATAAATGAAAACGAATTCCAGAGGATAGATACCCTTGAGGCAAGACTCAAGGATAGGATCATCGGTCAGGACGAGGCTGTTCATGCAGTTGCAAAGGCAATAAAGCGCAACCGCGCGGGAATTTCTTATAAGAGAAAACCTGTTTCCTTTATTTTTGCAGGACCTACGGGTGTGGGTAAGACCGAGCTTGTAAAGACTCTTGCGGCAGACCTCTTCAATTCTCCCGAGACACTCATAAGACTTGATATGTCGGAGTTTATGGAGAAACATTCTGTATCCCGTATAATCGGAGCGCCTCCTGGATATGTCGGTTATGACGAAGCAGGACAGCTTACCGAGAAAATACGCCGCAGACCTTACTCCGTCGTGCTTTTTGACGAGATAGAAAAGGCACATCCTGATGTGCTCAATATAATGCTCCAGATACTTGATGACGGAAGAATTACAGATGCCTCGGGCAGAACGGTCAACTTTGAGAATACCATCATAGTTATGACGACCAACGCGGGATCTGATAAGACGGGCACAACAGTCGGCTTCTTTGAGGACGAGCATTCCGTTACCGAAAGCCGTACTATGAAGGCACTTTCAGGCTTTCTTCGCCCCGAGTTTATAAACAGAGTTGACGAGATAATTACCTTCCGTTCGCTTACGGAGGAGGATTTTGTCGCTATCGCGCGCATAATGCTTGGCGAGCTTCGCACGGTCCTTGAAGAGAAGGAGATAAGCTTCTCTTATACCGACAGTGCTGCCGAGTATATCGCAAAAAAATCGTATTCACATAAGTTCGGCGCAAGAAATATGCGCAGATTCATAAGAAGTGAGGTTGAAGATGCCCTTGCCGAGAAGATAATCTCGGATTATACAAGGACAATCACCTCTGTATCTCTCGGATACTCCGAGAATGAAAATAAGCTTTTGATAGAGTGTAATTGAAATGAACGAAAAATGGTTTTCTTTATCTGTTCCCGAAATTGAAAAGAAACTAAAAACCAATGCCGCCTTGGGACTTTCCCACAAGGCGGCTCGTTCGCGTTATTCTCATCAGACAGAAAGCCTTGTTGATCTGCCGCGTCGCTCTCCGTTTTTGCTTGCGCGCGAGCTTCTTGAGGATTTTTCTGTAATAATCATTCTCATAATGTCCCTTGTTGCGCTTTTCTTTGACGAGCGTGCAACGGGAGGCGTGGTACTTGCCCTTATCGCGATAAATCTTGCTGTTTCGGCGTTTATATATTATCGTGTTGATGCTTTTTCTGCGTCAAGCGAGGAGTTTTTTGCCCCGAGATGTAAGGTCATAAGAGAGGGAAAGCTCTATCTTATTGACTCAAGATATGTGGTTCTTGGCGATGTGATAATGGTGAGCGAGGGCGATATTTTGCCGTGCGACGCAAGGATTGTCAGCTCCGATTCGCTTTTTACACTTATGCGCGTTGATGAAAAAAGTCATCTTTTCCTTGATAAGCAGGCAGAGGGCGTTGTTGCTCCCAATGAGAACGATGTCACAAAATACTCAAATATGCTTCACGCAGGCTCTCTGGTAACGAGAGGTAGCGGAAGGGCTATAGTTACAGCCGTGGGACGATATACATATATCGGTGCCCGTCAGCTTAAGGTTGCAAGAGCTTCTGCGGGAAGAACCAATAAACCGAAAATACTTGTTGAGGCAAAGAAATACACCTCTGCATTGAGTTTTTGGCTTCTTTTGGCAAGCTTGCCGTTGAGTATAGTAGGACTTATAGTCGGCGGAGATAAGATTTCTCTCTTTTCGGCGTTTATGATAGTCCTTGCACTTTCGGTCTCGCTCTCTCCACAGCTTGCCACAACCGTTTACCGGCTATTCTTTGCAATTGCTACAACAAGATGCATTCTCGCAAGGGATCCCGCCGTTGTTCGCTCACACGATGCACTTGATAAGCTGGCATGTACAAGATTTCTCTTTATGCTTGATGGCGCTGCGCTGACAGACGGCGTACTGCATTTTGATAAAGCTGTCTTTGCTGACAGTGAGGTGAGCGATCTTGATTCAGATTCTTCTGAAAACACCCAAAGGCTCGCAGAGCTCTGTGCACTCTATCTTGGTGCAGAGGGAAGTGCACTTTTGAGTCAGGGTGGCACGCACGGAAGATACGATAAGGGAATGAGCGAGCTTATAGAAGGCACTCACTGCGACCGAGATGCGCTCAAGATAAGATGCTCTGTAAGTGGATTTATGGTGCATAATTCAATAGATCCTCACGATAAGCTGTTTTATAATGATTTTGGTGAGAGAAGGATACTTTTCGTTTCTTATAACGAAAATGCCATAGAAGAGTGCTCATATGCGCTTGCAGGCGGTGAGAGGGTTCTTCTTGACGATGCAAAAAAGAAAGAGCTTATCAAAAAACACAGAGCCCTCATCGCATCGGGGCATAGACTTCTCATTTTCAGCTTTGCGCGTAACGAGGGATACGGAAATACGGGAGAGCGATGCCTTGTTGCACTTATCGCATTTGCAGAGCGTGCTGATATGAGCGCCAAAAAAGCGATTACAGCTCTTGCCGCGCGAGGCGTAAGAACGGTGTTCTTCCGTGACATAAGCGTTAACGGCAGACAGGCAGATGTCAGCCGTGTTCCCGAGTCCTTGCTTGGCGAAAATCGGGCAGATATAAGAGATTTTGTCGCGGCGGAAAAGTCTGTTACTCACGGACTTGGCAAGATAAATAGCTATTCTTCATTCTCAGACGAGCAGGTATGTGAGCTTGTTGAAGCTCTTCACAAGAATGGAGAGACTGTGACGGTAGTCGGCTTCAGCGAGAAATATGAAAAGATATATCGCGTCGCAGATGTCGTCGTTACTTCGTCAAATGAAAAATATACACTCGAGGGCGTCCTTGAAGATGAGATAAAAATTCTTGAGAGTGCCGATGAGCTTACCTCAAAGCAGGCGCCACAGTGCACCAAGCAAATTGCCGATGTTGTCATACCAAGACCTCAAGGATTTTCAGGCGGTCTTTCCTCTTTGCTGACTACAGTATCAAGAGGGCAGGGGGCTTATAGGAATATAGCAACCTTCTTCAAATATGTTGTTGCCGCGGGAACCTTGAGAACTGCAATGCTTATGCGCCCTATGCTTTTTGGAACTGCGGTGCTTGATTCGCGTCATCTTCTGCTTTGCGGAATGCTAATTGATCTCGCTGTGCTTCTTTGCTTTGCCTTTGACAGCGGAGTGGAGAGGATAAATGCGCGCGCACTCCTTCGGGATATAACTACGCCGATAAGGTCAAATATCAGGTTGATAGTCTTTTTCTCGGTCGGCGCTTTTGTCTCAACGCTATTGCCACAGCTTGTGGCGCTGATACCGTCATTCCCGGCATATGTGGATAAGACAGAGTACTCATTTATTACCCTTATGTTTTTCCATGTTGCGCTTTTCCTGTCACTGAAGCTTGAGAGGGGAGGGGTGATAAGGGAAGGACTTGATAAGAGCCTTGTTTTGCTTCCTGCATTCGCACTTGCGATAACTGCGCTCTGCTTTGTGGGAGGAATAGCCGATGCCTTTGGTATAGAGGGCTTTTCAAGCGTTATCTATCTCTTGATTGCTCCAATATCACCGCTTATCACAAGCACCTTGTATCTTTTGTCCTTAAAAAAAGGTAAGAAAAAGTGAAATTGTAAACAAATTGTAAAATCGTAAAATTTGTATTGAATAGATTATATAAATATGGTATAATTATTCGCACTGCGGAAAGTTGAAAAAGACTTCCGTAAATATATTATCACACACACATCGCCTGTGACGAATCGGTGCCGCCGGTGCGGCGAAAGCGTCGGAACGATGTGGTGGAAAAAACCGAAGGAGGACATTAAAATGTCTGTAATCTCAATTAAGCAGCTGCTTGAAGCAGGCGTCCATTTTGGACATCACACAAGAAGATGGAACCCCAAGATGCAGGAGTACATCTTTACAGAAAGAAATGGCATCTACATCATCGACCTTCAGAAGACAGTTAAGAAGTTCGAGGAAGCGTACAACTTCGTACGCGAGGTATCCGAGCAGGGTGGAAACATCCTTTTCGTAGGAACAAAGAAGCAGGCGGCAGACGCTATCAAGGAAGAGGCTCTCCGTTGCGGAATGTACTATGTTAATGTTCGTTGGCCCGGCGGTATGATGACTAACTTCAAGACCATCAAGCGCTCCATCGCTCGTCTTAACAGCCTTACAAAGATGCAGGAGGACGGTACATTTGATCTTCTTCCCAAGAAGGAAGTTGCTATGAAGCAGAAGGAGATCTTTGATCTTGAGAAGAGCTACGGCGGTATCAAGACAATGTCGGAGCTCCCTGCAGCTATCTTCATAGTTGACCCCAAGAAGGAGAAGAACGCAGTTCTTGAGGCAAAGAAGCTCGGTATTCCGGTAATTGCTATCGTTGACACAAACTGTGATCCTGACGATGCTGACTACATCATTCCCGGTAACGACGACGCTATTCGCGCTATAAAGCTTATCTCTTCTGCTCTCGCTGACGCAGTTATCGAGGGAAGACAGGGCGAGGCGACTGTAGAGGCACCTGTAGAGACAGAGGCAGAGACAGTAGCTGACGCAGAGTAATTCTTATAATTCGTAATAATTAAAGAAAGGAAATAAGAAAAATGGCAAATATAACAGCAAAGGATGTTGCAGCTCTTCGCGCTAAGACCGGTATCGGTATGATGGAGTGCAAGAAGGCACTTGTTGAGGCTAACGGTGACGCTGAGGAGGCAATAAAGATCCTTCGTAAGAGAGGCGAGCTTAAGGCAGAGGCAAAGGCTGCTACAAGAATCGCTGCAGACGGTATCGTTGATATTCTCAAGGATGGCGACACAACAGCAATGATCGAGGTTAACTCCGAGACAGACTTCGTTGCAAAGAACGCATCCTTCCAGGAGTTCGTAAAGAATCTTCTTAAGACAGTAATTGCAAATAAGCCTGCTGATGTTGATGCACTTCTTGCTTCGACATACATTGATGGTGGCGTAACAGTTGATGCAAAGCTTAAGGAAATGATATTCGTTATCGGTGAGAAGATCAGCATTCGCCGTTTCGTTATCGTTGACGGACTTACAAGCACATACATCCACGGCAACGGCTCTATCGGCGTAATTGTTAAGTTCGCTGTTGACGCAGCAGTTGCAGCAAAGGCAGAGTTTGAGGAGTTCGCAAAGAACATCGCTCTCCAGATCGGCGCATATACAACTCCTTACCTTGACAGAGAGTCCGTTCCCGCTTCTGTAATCGAAGAGGAAAAGGCTATCGTTCTTGCACAGATGGCAAACGATCCCAAGAACGCAGGTAAGCCCCAGCAGATCCTTGAGAAGATGGTAGTTGGTAAGCTTGGCAAGTTCTATGAGAACAATTGCCTTGTTGATATGGACTACATCAAGGACGACGAGCTTAAGGTTGGTAAGTACGTTGAGAAGACCGCTAAGGA
>JAZOSH010000027.1:0-4156 GCA_045656985.1 Eubacteriales bacterium
GAAAAAAGGGTTCTGGACTCCCAAAAACTTTCATTACAAAAGGTATAGCTCCCGCAGACCTTGCTCCGCCCTTGCGTGCTCACAACGGTCATAAATGAATATTGTCTGCACAAGTCCAAAGACAGGAGATTTTTTGCCAAGTTTTTTGCAAAAAGCTTCCCGCCGGAGGCTCGCGTCCTCCCCGATAAATCAGAATTTGAATTTCAGCCTGTGTTTTTGTGAGTATGGTAAAAACAATAAATTTCGCAGAATATCGTTGATTTTATTGACTTTTACCTTTTTTTGATATATAATTTAGGGTATCTACTCTATGGAGGGAAATATGGTTAAATTATTTGATAAAGGTGTATTCTTTTTCGACGGCAAGATACTTGATAAGTGCGATGTATCGGCTAATGAGGCAAGAAAAAATACTATAGCTTACTCAATTCTTTCGGCGCACAATACAGGCGACGATAAAAATCTTAAAATAAAATTTGACGCTCTCGTTTCACACGATATTACCTATGTTGGTATCATCCAGACGGCGCGCGCATCGGGACTTCGTGAGTTTCCGATACCTTATGCAATGACTAACTGCCATAACTCACTTTGCGCAGTTGGTGGAACGATAAATGAGGATGACCATGTTTTCGGTCTCTCTGCCGCAAAGAAATACGGTGGAATTTATGTTCCTGCAAATCAGAGTGTTATCCATTCCTACGCGCGCGAGGAGCTCGCAGGTTGTGGAAAGATGATACTTGGCTCGGATTCTCATACAAGATATGGCGCACTCGGTACGATGGGTGTTGGAGAGGGTGGCCCCGAGCTTGTAAAGCAGCTTCTCAAGAATACATATGACATAAAGGCTCCCGAGGTGGTGCTCGTATATCTTACGGGCAAGCCAAGGCGGGGAATTGGCCCGCACGATGTGGCAATAGCTCTTGTGGGTGCTACATTTGGTAATGGCTTTGTTAAAAACAAGGTGCTCGAGTTTGCCGGTCCCGGAGTAAAGGAGCTTCCAATAGACTTCAGAAACGGCATTGATGTTATGACCACAGAGACCACCTGTCTTTCGTCTATCTGGGAGACAGATGAAGTGGTCAAGGCTCACTACGAGGCGCACGGACGCCCCGAGGAATATAAGGAACTCAAGCCCAACGGTGTCGCTTACTATGACGCTATGATAGAGATAGACCTCTCTGCTATGGAGTCTATGATAGCTCTTCCTTTCCACCCCTCAAATGCCTACACTATTCATGAGTTTGTGGCAAATGCGAAAGAAATTCTCGCCAAGGTCGATGCCGAGGCAAAGGCAAAATTCCCGAAGTCAAACCTTGACCTTGTATCAAAGGTAGCTCCCGACGGAAGCATCATGGCAGATCAGGGAATTATCGCAGGCTGTGCGGGCGGTATGTTTGACAGTATTGACGAGGCAGCGGCGATACTTCGCGATAAGTCATGTGGAAACGGATATTTCTCACTTTCGGTGTATCCCACAAGTGTTCCTGTGTCGCTTGAGCTTACAAAGATAGGTGTCACGAGCGAGCTTCTCTCGGCGGGCGCGGTTATCAAGCCCTCCTTCTGCGGACCTTGCTTCGGCGCGGGCGATGTTCCTGCAAATAACGGGCTTTCGCTCCGTCACACAACGAGAAATTTCCCCAACCGCGAGGGCTCAAAGCCGGGTGAGGGACAGATATCGGGTGTTGCTCTTATGGATGCTCGTTCTATCGCGGCAACTGCGGCAAACGGTGGCGTGATAACTGCGGCTACCGATGTTGAGTATGACTATACTCCTCACGAATATCATTTTGATAAATCTGTATATTCAAAGAGAGTTTACTATGGATTTGGCAAGGCAGACCCTGATGCCGAGCTGATACTTGGGCCTAATATAACCGATTGGCCCGCGCAGTATGAGCTTTCAGACAACCTGCTCGTCAAGCTTGCGGCGGTAATTCATGACCCTGTAACAACAACAGACGAGCTTATCCCCTCGGGTGAGACCTCGTCTTACCGTTCAAACCCCTTGCGCCTTGCAGAATTTGCCCTCTCGCGTCGCGTTCCCGATTATGTTGGTAACTCCAAGGCAGTAGCCGCTGCCGAGGCAGAGCGCAGAGAAAAGGGAAGTAACGCAGAGGTGGCACGCGTGCTTGAATTGCTTGGCAAGCAGAGCGAGATAGACAAGACACAGTTTGGCTCTTGCGTATTTGCAAACAAGCCGGGTGACGGCTCGGCGCGTGAGCAGGCTGCCTCCTGTCAGAAGGTGCTTGGTGGCTTTGCCAATATCTGCTACGAGTTCGCGACCAAGCGCTATCGCTCAAACTGCATCAACTGGGGAATTTTGCCCTTTACACTTGACCCTGATACAAAATTTGAGTATGCGGTCGGTGACTATGTGTTTGTGGGCGACATCCGCAAGGGAATCAGCGAGGGCAGAGAGCAGTTCTCGGCAAAGGTCATCCGCGCCAACGGCACTATAGAGGATATAACACTCTATGTCAAGGGGCTTACCTCAGACGAGAAGGACATAATCCTTGACGGCTGTCTTATGAATTATTATAAGAGAAACCAAAACCTTTCATGAAAGAAAGGTTCTGGACTCCAAAGAACTTTTAAGCTCGGATAATATAATTTAAAATCGATTATTTATCACACGAGAGTGAAACATTGATAAAATTTATCCCAATCTATTAAAACTTTTTGAAGGTTAAGGAAACTTTTTTCAAAAAGTTTCCTTGAAAAAGGTACTAAATATGTCTAAAATTAAAATGACGACGCCGCTTGTTGAGATGGACGGCGACGAGATGACAAGAATTATATGGAAGATGATAAAGGACGAGCTTCTTCTTCCTTTCGTTGACCTGAAGACTGAATATTACGACCTCGGCCTGCCCGAGAGAGAAAAGACAAAGGACAAGGTCACCTTTGACTCGGCTTATGCAACGCAGAAATACGGTGTTGCGGTAAAGTGCGCCACCATCACGCCTAACAAGCAGAGAGTTGAGGAGTATAACCTCACCGAGATGTGGAAGTCGCCAAACGGCACTATCCGTGCGATACTTGACGGTACAGTTTTCCGCGCACCTATCGTCATTGACTCTATAAAGCCTGTTGTAAGAAACTGGAAGAAGCCTATTACCATAGCTCGTCACGCCTATGGTGATGTCTATAAGGCAACCGAGCACAGAGTAGAGGGAGAGGGCAAGGCAGAGCTTGTATTTACAGGCAAGGACGGCACCACCTTCAGAGAGACCATCTATGACTTTGAGTGCGGCGGTGTGCTTCAGGGACAGTACAATAAGGATAGCTCTATCATTTCCTTTGCGCACTCCTGCTTCAAGTTTGCGATAGACACAAAGCAGGACCTCTGGTTCTCCACCAAGGATACAATTTCAAAGAAGTATGACCAGACCTTCAAGCTCATTTTTCAGGACATATATGAAAAAGAGTATAAGGAGAAGTTTGAGGAGCTCGGCATAGAGTATTTCTACACCCTCATTGACGATGCAGTCGCTCGCGTAATTCGTAGCGAGGGCGGCTATATCTGGGCGTGCAAGAACTATGACGGTGATGTTATGTCGGATATGGTGTCAACCGCATTCGGCTCGCTCGCTATGATGACCTCGGTACTCGTTTCTCCCGACGGAAAGTATGAGTACGAGGCGGCTCACGGCACCGTAACGCGTCACTACTACCGCTACCTCAAGGGCGAGGATACCTCTACTAACCCCATGGCTACTATTTACGCGTGGTCGGGTGCGCTTCGCAAGAGAGGTGAGCTTGATGAGCTGCCCGAGCTTGTGGATTTTGCAAACAAGCTTGAGGAGGCGTGCATTGACACCCTTAACGACGGAATTATGACAAAGGACCTTGTAGGTCTTGTCAGCGAGGGCTACCCCGCTACTGCTGTAAACACTGCAGGCTTTATTGCGGCAATAAGAGAGCGACTCGAGAAAAAGCTTGCGTAAAAACCAGATAATGAAATTTCTATAAAAAGAAAGCCCGAGGCATACCTCGGGCTTTTGTTATTCAAACAAATTGGGATTTATCGGGGAGGACGCGTGCCTCCGGCGGCAAGCTTTTTGCAAAAAGCTTGGCAAAAAATCTCCTGTCTTTGGACTTATGCTGACAATATTTGTTTATGCCCGTTGTGAGCACGCGAGGGCGGAGCAAG
>JAZOSH010000028.1:0-31799 GCA_045656985.1 Eubacteriales bacterium
ATAAACCGCCGCAAGGCAGCTATTGAGGACTAAATAATCATGCGCGCCGCGCAGGGCTTTCCTGCGCGGCTTATTTTTTTCTTTCATTCATTGCCCGTTGCTTTTCGTCATATACTTTCTTGAAATCTTGAAATTGGAGAAGAAAATGAACGAGCTTAAGATAAAGACAGTTAAGCGGCAAGGACTTACCCGCGAGGAGGCAAGGCTTTCTGCCGAGAGACACGGAAAAAACATACTCACCGCCGCCAAACGAAAGGGATTTTTAGCACACTTTTTGGAAAATCTCGGTGACCCCGTGATAAAAATACTTCTTTTCGCCCTCGCTATAAATCTTTTCTTCGTCTTTCGCGGCGGAGATATTGCCGAGAGCATCGGCATTGCTATATCGGTCTTTCTTGCCACCTTTATCTCAACCCTCTCGGAGCGCGGAAGCGAGGCGGCATTCAGACGCCTTTCCGAGGAATGTGCCAGCAGCGCCTACCGTGTAAGACGCGACGGAGGAATAGTAGAGCTTCCCATATCGGAGATAGTTGTGGGCGACTGCGTGCTTATAGGGGCGGGGGAAAATATTCCAGCCGATGGATTTATTTACGACGGCTCTCTGCGAGTAGATCAGTCCTCACTTACGGGCGAGAGCCGTGAGATAGAAAAGCGGATAAGCGACAATAACGAGCTTTTGCCAAGCGCGGGAAACGCCCTCTTTCGCGGCTGTCCCATCCTCTCGGGCGAGGCCGAATTTGAGGTGGCTGCGGTGGGGGACTCCACCTTTCTCGGCGAAATATCGCACGAGATACAGCTTGATACAAGGGAGAGCCCCCTTAAACTGCGTCTTGCAAAGCTTGCAAAGCAGATAAGCCGCCTCGGCTACCTTGCTGCCCTGCTCGTTGCCCTTGCCACCCTTTTTAATACCTTTGTTATAGACAGCGGCTTCAATCCTGCAGTTATTCTTATGAAGCTTCGCGATATCCCCTATCTTCTTGAAAATCTTCTTCACGCCTTTATGCTCGGTCTTACGGTAATAGTTGTCGCCGTACCCGAGGGACTTCCTATGATGATAGCAGTTGTTCTTTCGTCAAATATCTGGCGTATGATGCGCGACAATGTTCTCGTACGCAAGCCTATGGGCATTGAGGCGGCGGGCAGCATGAATATCCTTTTCACCGACAAGACAGGCACACTTACAGAGGGGAAAATGAGTGTATCAAGAATAGTTCTCGCTGACGGAGAGGAATTCACAAGCATAGGCGCACTGCGCAAGGACGCTCCCTATGAGGCACTTTTATATGAGCTCTCCTGCCGCAAGAACACTACAGCCGTCCTCTCTGCAGACGGCGAAAGTATTCTTGGTGGTAACGCGACCGAGCGCGCACTGCTTGCCTCACTTGGAGCACACAAAGACAGCAACAAATACGAGGTGCTCTGGCGTCTTCCCTTTGACAGCGAGCGAAAATATTCAATTGTCACCGTGTCCGACGGAAAACGCACTCTTACGCTTGTCAAGGGTGCGCCCGAGAGGATATTACCCCATATTTCCTTTTGCTCTGACGGGCGCTCCTTCTCTCCTTTGTGCTCCTATTTTACGCGCCGCATAGCCGAGCTTACAAGAACGGGAGGCCGCGTTCTGCTCCTTGCCTTTTGTGAGGGAAGCTTTACAGATGGCTCTATTCCCTCCTCTCTTGACCTTATCTCTGCAGTTGTGCTCGAGGATAAGCTTCGAGGTGAAGCAAAGCACTCTGTTGAAGAGCTTCGCGGTGCGGGAATACAAGTGGTAATGCTGACGGGCGACAATGTCGACACTGCACGCTCTATTGCAAAAAAGTGCGGTATACTTAACTCCACCTCCTCGCTCGTGCTTGACGGAGATGAGCTCTCAAAGCTTTCCGATGACGCCCTCAAGCGGCTCCTGCCACGCCTTGCGGTGGTGGCGCGAGTACTCCCCGCCGACAAAAGCCGTCTTGTAAGGATAGCGCAAGAATGCGAGCTTGTGGTTGGAATGACGGGAGACGGAATAAACGACGCCCCTGCCCTCAAGCGCGCCGATATAGGCTTTGCAATGGGCAATGGCACACAGGTAGCGCGAGATGCAGGCGACATAATCATTCTTGACAACAATCTTGCCTCAATAGCCAAGGCGGTGCTTCACGGAAGAAATATTTTTAAGAGCATTCGCAAGTTTATCACGCTTCAGCTAACTATGAATTTTTCTGCCGTCGGTGTCTCTATGATAGGCCCCTTTATCGGCTTTGACGCTCCTGTGACCGTTGTACAGATGCTTTGGATAAATATTATTATGGACACCCTTGGAGGGCTTGCCTTTGCAGGCGAGGCGGCACTTCCCCACTGTATGAAGGAAAAGCCAAAGCGGCGAGATGAGCCAATACTCAACGGATATATGGTAAATCAGATAGTGGTGCTCGGCTCCTTCACAATAGCACTCTGTCTTGCCTTTCTCAAGCTCCCCTTACTCGTCTCGCGATTCAGATTTGCGCCCAATAACATCTATCTTCTCACGGCATTCTTCACCCTGTTTATCTTCGCCTCACTCTTTAATTGCTTCAATTCGCGCACAGACAGATTGCGCCTTTTCTCGGGGCTTTCAAAAAACCGCGCCTTTATCGCTATAATGCTCCTTGTCGGCACGATACAGATACTTTTCACCTATCTTGGTGGCAGTGTTCTCCGCACCTCACCGCTGCTACCCTCCGAACTTCTTACTACTATGCTGCTTGCCCTCTTGGTATTTCCCGTTGAGCTTTTGCGAAAGCTCCTTTGGCGGCTCTTCGGCAAAAAGGACGGCTTTTAAGGCAAAAATCATATTAATCTCAACACTGCAAGGCGGCAAAAATTTACCCGCCTTGCATTTTTTGTTAACGGATAAATCATAACCGCTTATTGACAAAGAGCGAGAAAAAATATATAATAGTTATATATGTCTATTGGGGAGAACTTTATGAATTTCAAAAAAGCTCTCGCGGTCCTTCTCTTTATGCTTGCCATCGTTTCGCTCGTTGCGTGTGACACTGACAAGCCTGTAGAAAAGCCCGCGTATTATACAGTAACGCTTAATTATAACAACGGCACCGAGCTTCACACCGTTGAGGTGGCAGCAAATACCGTGCTTTCAGCACCAAAGGACCCCGAAAAAGAGGGCTACATCTTCGGCGGCTGGAAAAACGGCGCAAGAGATTGGGATTTTAACGGCGCAGTAATGAGCGATATGACGCTTACTGCAAGCTGGATAGATGCCTCAAGCCTTTTTGATTATGTCACATACGAAGACGGCATAAAGGTGGTTGAATACACCGGTGCCCTTTCGGCAATAAGAGTGCCATCTGTTATCTCGGGCTATAATGTAACAGCTATCGCTGACGGCGTGTTTAGCGGTCTTGCTGACAGTGTAAGTGAGATAACTCTGCCCGAGACAGTCAGTGTTATCGGAGAGGAGTGCTTCTTTGAAACCTCGGGGGTAGCCATTTCGGTCGGCGGTGCGATATCCTATCTTGGTGAGAGCGCATTTGCAGGCTGTAACGGTCTTTCAAAAATAGTGCTCACCGAGGGACTCAAGACTATTCCCTTCAGCACCTTTGCAGGCTGCTCGTCACTAAAGACAGTAACAATTCCTGAGAGTGTCTCCTCAATTGAGGAGAACGCCTTTTACGGCGCAGGGCTTCAGACCTTGGTAATACTTTCGCATGAACTAACGGTTGAAAACGGTGCATTCTCGGATTGTGATGCACTTATGACAGTATTCTTCCTTGGTAGCGAGGATCAGTGGCAGACACTCCTCTCAAGTGTTGATACAGGCGGAGGCGAAAACGATGACCTACTCGGTGCACGCATCTGCTTTTATAGCGAGGACGAGCCCGATGCCGAGGGAGATTTTTGGTATTATAACGAAAGCGGCGAGCCGCGAGTATGGTAAACAGGAGGTATATCCTTGAAAAATAAAAGCTGTAATGCAAGAAAGACCTCTATCGGTGGTCAGGCACTCATAGAAGGCATTATGATGAGAGGCCCAAAGCTCTCTGCTATGGCGGTTATGAATCCGCAGGGCGAAATGGTGCTTGAAAAATGGGAAAACAAAAATACAAATCGCCCGAAAATAACAAAGCTCCCGATAATCCGCGGAGTATTTGGCTTTATAGACTCTATCACAAGCGGCTACAAGTGTCTTATGCGCTCGGCAGAGATAGCGATTGACGAAGAAGAGGACAAAAAGAAGGCTGCCGAGAGTCCAGAGGAGGCAGAAAAGAAGAAAAAGAAGGAAAACGCTCTCTTCGGCGTTATTATGGCAATAGCATCGGTGCTTGGCGTAGTTCTTGCCGTTGGACTTTTTATAATGCTTCCTTCCTTTATCTACGGTTGGCTTGAAAAATTGCTTCCCTTCCTTCCCATTGAAAACGAGGCACTCAACTCGCTTGTAAAGTCGGTATTTGAGGGCGTGCTGAAGATAGGCGTGCTTGTTGGTTATATGGCGCTTGTCTCACTTATGAAGGACATAAGGCGCACATTTATGTACCACGGAGCCGAGCACAAAACGATATTCTGCTACGAGCATGGAATGCCCCTGACAGTTGAGAATGTAAGACGCGAGGGCAGATTTCACCCCCGTTGCGGCACATCCTTTATCATTCTTATGCTTCTTGTAAGCATGTTCATATCCTTCTTCATTGATCCACTTTTCCTGCTTATAACGGGCAACATTCCCCATGTGGCGATAAGAGCGCTTATAAAGCTTTTGCTCCTCCCTATTACAATGGGCATAGGATATGAGCTTATAAAACTTGCAGGCAAATACGACAATCTCTTCACCCGCATAATTTCAGCCCCCGGTGTATGGCTCCAGCACATCACTGTTCTTGAACCCGAGGATAAGATGATAGAATGTGCCATCGCCGCCTTCGTTGAGGTTATCCCCGAGGAAGAAAAAGAAATTGACGGCGCTAAAGAAGAATAAATAATAAAAAAGACCTCATATACACAAGGAAATATGAGGTCTTTTATTTTTCTGTCTTGCGGTAGCCACACTCACCGTAACCCTTTTGCACCAAAAAAAATAAACTATTACGGGAGGAAAGCACAAAATTTCTTTCGTCTTGGTTTAAGGATAAAAATTCCACCGTAAAATTTTCGGCGCTATGTTTTAAGTAGCCGAGGATACGGCAAAAATATACTTGAACGGAAAACGCCCCTGAAATCCCCTTTGTTTTCCGCCCCCAAGCTTGTCTTGGTATTTCAAGAGAGGAAAAACGGAACGATGAGTGTAAAACGCGGAGATATTTATTACGCTGACCTGAGCCCTGTGGTAGGCTCGGAGCAGGGCGGATTGCGTCCTGTGCTGATAATTCAAAATGATGTTGGAAACAGACACAGCCCTACAGTGATAGCGGCAGCAATAACTTCAAGAATGGGAAAAACACGACTACCCACCCATATTGACATATACGCAGACCGCGCAGGTCTTGCAAAGGACTCTGTGGTGCTGCTTGAACAGGTGAGAACACTTGACAAGCAAAGACTTAAGGAAAAAATGGGACATCTTGACGACATGATGATGAGCGAGATAAACAACGCGATAGCGGTAAGCTTCGGTCTTGGCACTACCACTGCACAGGAAGCTCCTGCAGAGACGGGATCCATCGGCACTGCCACAGGCAGCGCAACAGCTTAAAATATAAAAATTCAATTCTTCTCCTTGATTTTGTAATAAGTTTGCTGTAAAATATACACAAGAGAGCTATCAAGGAGAAAAAATATGAAGCACACAGAAAGATACAAGGTCAAATGGCATGACACCGATGCAAAGAGGCGCGTCCGCCCCTCGGAGCTTCTTGTATATATGCAGGAAACGGCAAATATGCAGTTTGTTTCGCACAAGCGAGATCTTGATAAGGAGCGCGACAATGACGGCATCGCCTTTATTTTGAGCAAGATCTGTATTGACATACACACTCCCCTGCACGCCTACGAGGATATTGAGGTTGAGACCTTTACCTGCGAAAGCAAAGGCTTCTCCTTCAACCGTTGCTTCCGCATCCTTTGCGGTGACGAGCTCGTGGCAGAGGCACTTTCGGTATGGGCGCTCATAAATATTCATGACGGAAAGCTTATGCGGGCAGATGCCTATGATGTCGGCTTTGAAAATGAGCCCGTACTCTCACCCAGCTCGCCCTTAAGAATAAAGATGCCTCCCACAGAGAGCTTCTGTGAGGCTGGCAAGAGGGTGATAAGATATTCCGATATTGACTACAATATGCACATGAATAACACCCGCTACCCTAATATGCTTTGTGACTTTATGGATATCCGTGACACAGAGAGGATATGCGGAATGTCGCTCTCATATCTTCACGAGGCAGCACTTGACGATGAACTTTCTGTGCTCTTATCAAAGGTTGGCAACGATTATTACTTCAAGACACAAAATCAGGAAGGCAGAGTCTGCCTTGAGGCTCTTGTCAGATGTAGTGACTGATGTTTTTTTGATACCGCGCATCGCGCGGTATCTTTTTTCTTTTTATGAAGGCAACTGCCAGTGAGAGTGCAAATAAAATACCTACGACAAGAGGCGCACCTAAAAATTCGTATGCCTCAAATACTCCAACGCTCTCGGCATCAAAGTCAAGTGTTTCACCGAAAAGACGCCAAAAGACAAAGGCAAGCCCTGCGTTTATTACACCCTGCAAAAGCTTTGCAAAAAAATACCTTTTTACCGAGATATTTGCTCCACCGCAAAGCGAGAGCACCTGAAAATGTACAGACAGCCCCGACCAGCCAAGCGCGAAGGCTGCTATCAGGATGCCGAATGCTATCGGGCGCACTCCCGATGCCGCCGCCACACCTCCCGTTAGCTCAAAAACCGAAAAAACAAGGGCACGAACTGCCTCATTCCGGGTGAGTGCGCCAAGGGCGGTTCCAAGTGTGCCCACAAGGGCGCAGAAAAATATCACAAAGGCACAGACATTTAGCATGCCAAGTGCCGCAGAGCTTATGGCATCGCTAAAGCCCGAGACAGAAAAGCTGATAGGTGGACGAGCCGCCATCTCTCCCTTATCTCCCTCCTTTCGACGCCAAAAAATATTTATGATAATACCGACAATAATGGCCGAGAGAAGAGTAATAAAATAAAGTGCTGTACCAAGCTTGCGACAGCCAAAAAGCGAAACACCGACGGCACTTATCACAAACGCCGAGCTTGGATTGTTTGAAAAGCAAAGAAGGCGCGAGAGCTCACCCTCATCTATCCTTCCCTCCCTAAAAAGCGAAAGTGCCATTCGCGCACCGATAGGAAATCCGCAGAGCGTGCCAAGCAAAAATGCCGCACCGCCCTCTCCCGAAGCACCGAAAAGTGCTCTCATCACAGGTCGAAGTGGACGCGTCAGCGGAGTTATGATTCCGCTTTTTACTATAATCTCAGAGGTGACCATAAAGGGAAAGAGCGAGGGAATTACCGTCATAACACAGAGCTTCATTCCCTGTGTCATATAATCAATAGCTATCTCTGAATTACGAAGAATAAGAAAAAGCATAAATATGCTCATAAAGCCTATGGGAATATCTGCCGAGTGTCCCATTGCCGCGGGGCTTTTTTTATCTCTCTCTTTGCTCTTTCTTGTGTTATGCATCATTTTGCCAGCTCCAAAATCATAGAATATTATAAGCTCTTGCTAAATATTTACGGCAAAGAGCTGCTACATATTCCCCCAAAATAAAATTCCAAGGAGCGACCTATGAAGAAAAGAAAAGCACGGCAGCGCCAAGACAGCACACCCCGCATAACGCTTGCCGAAAGGATAAATTCACAGCTTGACATGCCGCCCGACCTTCTCCCGGGAGTGCCTCTGCTTGAGCTTCGCGGAAGAAATTCCCTTAAACTTTCGGGAAAAACGAAGATCCTTTGCTACACTCCCGACGAGATTCGACTGTCCTTATCCGACGATACTCTTGTCATAAGAGGCGCACGCCTTGTCTGCACATCATATCACACAGGCGGCATCGGAATAGATGGCTTTATAAGCAACATTTCATTTTGCGAAGAAGGTGAGAAATAATGAGAGACCCCTTTTCATTTATTATCGGCTACAAACGACTTTCCTTTGACCTCGCCTACGCCGCAGACATTCTGAACATCTGCCACGAGCACCGTTTTGTATATCGCAGGCAAACAAGCGACGGTGAAAGCATGAGCCTTGAGCTCTCACTTTTTGTGGCGACACAGCTTCTCCGTTCGTGTGAGAAAAAAGAAATTCCCGTGCGCGAGGTGCGCGAGGGAGGGCTTCCCTGCCTTCTCGGAAAATACCGCCGCAGATACGGCTTTTTTGCGGGCTGTATTCTTTTTACGCTCATTATATTTCTCTCCTCCTCTTTACTTTGGGACATTGAAATTGAGGGTGAGGAAAGAATAAGTGAGGCAGAGGTGCTCTGCGAGCTGCGCGAGTGCGGTCTTACTGTTGGCATGCCGCTCTCAAAAATAAAGGCAGACACAATACAAAACCGAGTGCTGATGCACTCCGACAACATATCGTGGATAGCAGTAAATCTTATCGGCACGGTGGCACATGTTGAGATACGCGAGCATATGAGCGCCGAGGAGATATATGAGCCTCAGGCTGCAAATCTTATTGCCACATGCGACGGCACAATTGAGTATCTTGAGGAGGTGCGAGGCAACCCCGTGGTGACAACAGGAGACCTTGTGCGTGAGGGCGAGCTTCTTGTAAGTGGGATATATGACTCCGACTCGGTTGGTTTTCATTTTCTTGCAGCAAAGGGACGGGTGATGGCACGCACCGAGGAGCACTACAGAATAGAAATTCCTCTCAAATATCAACTGAAGGTTTACACGGGGCGCTCTTTTTGCGAAAAATATTTAATTTTTTTCTCTCAAGAGATAAAAATTTACTCAAACAGTAGAAATTTACCCCCAAAATGTGATACAATAGATACGGTAGAATATCTTGATATTCTATCGGGTGGGGAGCTACCTGTCGGCATACGCACTATAAAGCATCTTGAGTATGAATATACCGATGCCGAAAGGTCGCCCAAGGAGGCGATAGACAAAGCACACCTTGCCCTGCGTGATGCGCTTGACGCGGCCGATAACGAAGCCCTTCTCAAAAAGAGCTTTGAATGCGAGCTTACAGACGAGTGTTATATCCTGAACTGCACGGTAGAGGTAATAAAAAATATAGCAAAGCAAGTAGAAATAGAGATAAATCAAAATTAACGAGGTAAAAATGGAGCAAAAAACCATTAAGATAGAAAACTCCGAGATGACGGCGCGAGTTTTCGGAAGCTATGACATAAATGTCAGAATGATCGAAAAAGAGTTCAATGTTCGTGTCTACAACCGCTCCGATGACGACGGAGATGCCGTGATGATAAACGGCGAGAGCGCAGAAGCTGTAGGTATGGCGGCAGACTGCGTGAAATATCTTGCCGAGATGTCACGCTACAACGAGACAATAAGCGAACAACAAACAAAGTATGTAATTGATATGGTAAAGGTCGGCAAGCAGGGCGAGCTTGCCGTACTTGACCAGAGCTGCATCTGCGTTACCTCGCAGGGCAAGCCGATAAAGGCTAAAACGGTAGGTCAAAAGCAGTATGTCAATTCAATAAACAGAAACACGATTATCTTCGGCGTAGGCCCTGCGGGAACGGGAAAAACCTTTCTTGCCGTTGCTATGGCGGTAAAGGCTCTTCGTGAAAAGCAGGTAGCAAGGATAATCCTCACTCGCCCCGCTATCGAGGCAGGCGAGAAGCTTGGCTTTCTCCCAGGCGATCTGCAAAGCAAGATAGATCCCTATCTACGCCCACTCTACGATGCTCTTTTTGAGATGATGGGAGCGGAAAATTATCAGCGACACATTGAAAAAGGCACCATAGAGATAGCACCCCTTGCATATATGAGAGGTCGCACGCTTGACGACAGCTTTATCATTCTTGATGAAGCACAAAACGCAACGCCCGAGCAGATGAAGATGTTCCTTACCCGTCTTGGCTTTAATTCAAAGGCGGTTGTTACGGGAGACCTGACACAGACCGACCTGCCTGCAAGTCAGAAGAGCGGTCTTGCCGAGGCTGTGAAGATACTTGAAGGCGTTGAGGACATCGCCGTTCACCACTTCACAGACCGCGATGTTGTCCGCCATAAGCTCGTTCAGAGAATAATCCTTGCATACGAGCGATACGAGACAGAAAAGCGCGAGAAGAAAGAGCCCAAAAAAGAGCAAAATCACCAAAAAAGACCGCATGACAGAAAAAATTAATCGATAGAGGAAAAAGACTATGAAAAGAAGAACTATGATATATTTCAATAATTCGCAGGACGCCTACAAGATACCCTACGCACTCAAGATGCTCATTCGCCACGCGGTATGCGCTTCCCTTGATTACGAGGGCTACGGCAACGACTGTGAGATATCTGTTACACTTACCGATAATGAGGGAATTCAGGCTCTCAACCGCCAGTTCAGAGGCATTGATGCCCCCACCGATGTGCTCTCCTTCCCTCTCGTTGAGTATGATGTAACAGAGGAACCGCCCGTTGACCACGAGGACGGCAATATGCTTGGTGACATTGTTATCTCTCTTGAGAAAGCAGAGGAGCAGGCAAACGAATTCGGTCACTCGATTGAGCGTGAGATAGCCTTTCTCACGGTGCACTCTATGCTTCATCTCCTTGGCTACGACCATGTGAACTCTGAGGAAGAGGAAGCAGATATGCGTCAGAGACAGCGTGACATTATGAACATACTCGGACTCGGTGTAAGATAAGGAGTAAATATGAAAAAAACAGGATTTATAGCGATAGTAGGTCGCCCGAATGTTGGAAAGTCTACGCTTATGAATGCCATTCTTGGCGAGAAGGTAGCAATAGTTTCAAATAAGCCGCAAACAACGAGAAACCGCATTATCGGCATTCACACTGTGGGCGAGACGCAGTATGTTTTTCTTGATACACCCGGAATTCACAAGCCAAAGAACAGCCTTGGCGAGTTTATGGTAAAGACTGCAAACACCTCTATGAATGATGCCGATGCCGTTATCCTTGTTGTTGATGTATCAAAGGAAATTTCGCAGGTTGAGGAAAATGTTATCTCTTACCTCAAAAAGTCGGGAATTCCCTCTGTTATCGCGCTCAACAAGGTTGACCTTGTCCGCCGCGAACAGATTGCAGAGACTATAAAAGCATATTCGGACAAGCATTCCTTTGATGCTTTCGTGCCGATATGCGCGAAAAACGGAAAAAATGTTCCCGAGCTTCTTGGAGAATGTGAAAAATTTCTCTCCGAATCAGATTGGTTCTTCCCCTCCGATATGGTGACAGACCAGCCGGAGCGTCAGGTTGCGGCAGAGATAATCCGCGAGAAAATACTCCGCACACTTGATAAGGAGGTTCCGCACGGAACCGCAGTTGTTATTGAGGAATTCAAGGACGAGGGCTCGCTTGTCCGTATCCGCGCTGAGATATTCTGTGAAAAGGCTTCTCACAAGGGTATTATAGTGGGTAAGCGCGGTGAATCGCTGAAGCTTATCGGCACCTATGCCCGTCAGGACCTTGAAAGAATGCTTGGAACAAAGGTCTATCTCAATCTTTGGGTAAAGGTCAAGGAAAACTGGCGCGAGAGTGCAAGAACGGTAAGCAACTTCGGTTATACCGAGGAATAAAAAAAGGAGGGGCGGCTGTGCGCAAATCGTCCGACGGACTTGTTATACGCGAATGCTCGGTGGGCGAGAGCGACAAGCTCATCACCGTGCTGACGGCTGAAAACGGAAAGATACTTATATCCGCCAAGGGTGTGCGCTCAAAAAAGAGCAAAAACACCGCCCTTTGCCGTCTCTTTACCTATGCTAACTTTGAATACTACGAAAAAAACGGAAGATATTGGCTTGCAGATGGACTTGTGAGCGATAGCTTTTTCGGGCTTGGTAACGATATTGAGGCATTGGCACTTGCTTCCTATGTGGTTGACCTTGTAAACGAGATATCGGGTGAGAATTCCTCTGACGAGCTTCTGCTCCGCGCGACGCTCAACACCCTCTATGCCATACAGAACAAGCTCCGTCCCTATGAACAGATAAAGGGCGCGTTTGAATTCTTTGCCGCAGCGCACTCGGGATTTCTGCCCAACCTTTCGTGCTGTGAGCGGTGCGGCAGCAATGAGGCAGACAGCTTCTGCCTTGATGTTATGAATGGCTCCCTTCTCTGCTCCGAATGTATTGGAGAGCGCAAGCTCACAGAATTTGATGAGCTGCCCGATGTTGACCGTTATTCAACAAAAAACATTCTTCTGCCCGTAACGGCAGAGGTAATACTTGCAATAAACTATGCTATTTCGGCGCCCGTGCAAAGGCTTTTCTCATTTTCTCTTTCAAATGAAAGCGACATCAGCCTTTTCTCGCACGCAGGAGAGATATATCTTCAGAACCACCTTGAGCGTGGCTTCGATACACTTACATTTTATCGTTCTCTTGCAAATATCATAGCCCCGAAAAAGCAATAAAAGGAAAGGAATGCGATATGAGCATTACCGAAAAAACACTGATAACTCTTGAATTTGATAAGATACGCACGATGCTTGCCGATTGCTGCACTACCTCGGGCGCAAAGGCACTTGCACGCCGACTTTCTCCAATATCGGATGCAACCAAAGTCAAGGAGCTTCAAACAAGAACTACCGACGCGCGTCGTCTTGCAGACGATAAGGGACTTCCGCCCTTTGGTCATGTCACCGATGTTGGCGACATCTGTGAGCGAGCAGTAAAAGGCGCTGTTCTTACTACCCGCGAGCTGCTTGATGTGGCGGGTGTGCTTCGCTCCGCAAGAATGCTTATTGATTATATTCAGGCAAATAAACGCTTTGACACCTCGCTTGACGAGGTCTTTATGCGTCTGTTACCGAACAGACACCTTGAGGATAGCATCTTCCGCGCGATAATCTCGGAGGAGCTTATCGCAGATGAAGCATCAAGCGCGCTTGCCGATATAAGACGAAAGATACGCGCCGCAAACTCAAGGATAAAGGAGACACTGCAAAAATACATCAGCGGCTCCTACTCAAAGTATCTTCAGGAGAATATCGTTACTATGCGTAACGGAAGATATGTCGTACCCGTAAAGGTTGAGTGCAAGAGCAATATAAGCGGACTTATACACGACACCTCCTCATCGGGAGCAACTATATTCGTTGAGCCGATGGCGGTGGTTGAGGCAAACAATGAGCTTCGCATGCTTACCTCCAAGGAGGAACACGAGATAGAGCGGATACTTGCTGACTTTTCTTCACAAGTCGCAGCTATATCACCAACCCTCTCACTGAATTACAGAAATATCACCGAGCTTGCCTTTGCTTTTGGCTGCGCCGAGCTTTCGGTGAGAACGGGCGGCGTTGAGCCACATATAAACAACGAAAAAAAGATAATCCTCAATCGGGCACGACACCCTCTTATTGATAAAAAGACGGTCGTCCCGATAACGGTCTCGTTAGGCGACACATACGATACACTTGTCATAACAGGCCCGAATACGGGTGGTAAGACAGTAACCCTCAAGACACTTGGTCTGTTCTCCATAATGGCACAGTCGGGACTTCACATTCCCGCCGAGGAGGGCTCGTCTCTTCCTATTTTTGACAAGATTTTGGTTGACCTCGGTGATGAACAGAGCATAGAGCAGTCTCTCTCCACCTTCTCGTCTCACATGGTTAATATCGTTGAGATCGTAAAACAAAAAAATGCAGACACGCTCGTTCTTTTTGACGAGCTTGGCGCGGGCACCGACCCCGTTGAGGGCGCAGGACTTGCCGTTGCAGTTATTGAAAATGTCAGAAGTGCAGGTGCACTTTGCGCCGCTACCACACACTACGCAGAGCTCAAGGCATATGCACTTGAGACAGAGGGGGTCTCAAACGCCTCCTGCGAGTTTGATGTTTCAACTCTGCGTCCGACCTACAAGCTTATAATCGGCACACCCGGTAAGTCAAACGCCTTTGCAATATCCTCTCGACTTGGTCTTCCCGAGGAGATAATTGAGCGTGCAAGCAATTTCGTAAGCACGGAAAACAAGAACTTTGAGACCGTTATCGGTCAGCTTGAGGAGACTCGTCTTGCAATGGACAGACAGCTTGCCGAGCTCACTGCGGAGCGTGAGGAATTTGAACGCTTCAGACGAAGCGCCGAGAGCGATATAAAGAGAAATCTTGACTCATCAAAAAAGGAGCTTGAGCGCTCAAAGGAAAAGGCCGTTTCTATCGTTGAAAGTGCAAAGCTCTCAAGCGATTTTATCCTCTCGCAAATGGACAAGGTACGCAAGGCACGCGAGAGTGAGCGTCTTGGCGAGGAGCTTGATGCCGCACGCCGCGAGATACGCGAGCATATGCGCGCAAACGAACACAAGTACAATCCCGTTGAGGAGCGCAAAAATGACGAAAATTACACCCTTCCCCGTCCGCTTTGCAAGGGTGATGAGGTGCTTATAGTAAGCCTTGACAAGGTGGCTGTAGTTCTTGATATACCTGACCGCTCGGGTAAGGTCTCGGTACAAGCAGGCATCATAAAAACAAAGGTTGATATCAAGGACCTGCGCCTTATAGAGAATACTCCGCAGTTTATTGATTCAAAGACCAAGAAAAAGGTTCCAGCATCTACCGTCGGAGCCAAGATAGACCGTAATTTCCGCGATGAAATAGACCTGCGCGGACTTACAAGTGATGAGGCGTGGGCAAAGGTTGACAAATACCTTGACGAAGCTATAATTGCAGGCTTCCACACAGTCCGTCTCATTCACGGCAAAGGCACAGGCGCGCTTAAGGCAGGTCTCTGGCAATATCTGCGCACCGACAGGCGTATCTCCTCTTACCGCATAGGACAGTACGGTGAGGGCGACGGCGGAGTGACTGTGGTTGAGCTGAAATAGCATCTTTTGCAAATTATGAACAGTATTCAGATTGCCTTTTTATGCAAAATTACATTTCGCAAAATATTGTGAAAAATTATGTCAAAAAGACTTGTTAAAAAACGAATTTCATGTTATAATTATGACATCATGAAGTAAATAACTACGCGGAGGTTTTTAAATGAAGGATTCTACTTTTGCAGAGCTCAGTGTTATAGGTATGAAGGGCTGCGAGGACTTTGTCGCTCGTGTTGACTACTACCTCAAGGATTGGCGCCGTCACGGTGGCGACGAGACATTTTTAGTTGATGTTGATTGCCCCAGATTCAGCTCTGGCGAGGCAAAGGCCGTTCTCCATCAATCGCTCAGAGGTCACGACCTCTATATCATCTGTGATATGTTTAATCACGGAGTAAAGTACAAAATGTACGGACAGACAGTTCCTATGAGCCCCGATGACCATTACGCAGACCTCAAGCGTATAATCGCGGCAAATGCAGGTAAAGCAAAGAGAATTTCAGTTATTATGCCCATGCTCTATGAGGGTAGACAGCACAAGCGCACTCACCGTGAGTCTCTTGACTGCGCAGTAATGCTCCAGGAGCTTATCGCTATGGGCGTTACCAATATCATCACCTTTGATGCGCATGACCCTAGAGTGCAGAACGCAGTTCCCCTCTCGGGCTTTGACGATGTAAAGCCTACATACCAGATGATAAAGGCTCTCGTTAAAGCAGTGCCCGATGTTTCTCTTGACAAGGATGACCTTATGATCATCTCTCCCGACGAGGGTGCTATGCAGAGATGTATGTTCTTCTCCTCGGTGCTTGGAGTTGATATCGGTATGTTCTATAAGCGCCGCAACTACGCTATCGTTGTAAACGGCAGAAACCCCATTGAGGCACACGAGTACCTCGGTAAGGACCTCACAGATAAGGATGTTATCATCGTTGATGATATGATCTCCTCGGGTGAATCACTTATAGATGTTGCACAGCAGCTTAAGGAGAGAGGCGCAAAGAGAATCTTCGCGTTCACGACCTTCGGTCTCTTTACCGATGGCTTTGACAAGTTTGATAAGGCACACGCAGACGGACTTATAGACAAGATTTTCACAACAAACCTTGTTTACCGCCAGCCCGAGCTTCTTACAAAGGAATGGTATGTTGAGGTTAATATGTGCAAGTATGTTGCATACATTATTGACACACTTAACCACGATGCTACTATCAGTGATCTTCTTAACCCCGTTAAGAGAATCAACAAGCTCGTTACAAAGCACAAGAAGAGCCGCGAAAAGCAGATCAAGATGGAATTTGATGACTAAAAAAACGCAGGGACAAGCTCCCTGCGTTTTTTATCTCCTCACATACCGACAAAATTTCTCATATATTGTAGTGACGGGAGAAATTTCTTCCGCAAAAAGACAAAGCCGCTTTTGCGGCGTGGAGAAAATATATGAAAAATGAACGCTACCAATGCTCTGCCGCCATCGGCTCGGTAACGCAGGCAATGCGAGCGCAAAAGCTCCTCGGCACTGCCGCTATTCCCTCCGAGGTAATAAAAAACGAGCGTACAACGGCGCGCGGAGGATGTATATACGGAATAAGCTTTTCTTGCTCACAGGAAAATAATGTGCGCACCGTCTTGTCGTCGGCAAAAATTGCAGTCAAGGAATGGAAAAACGATAAATGATATATCTTGACAATGCCGCTACAACCTTTCCGAAGCCCCTTGCCGTGCCAAAAGAGGTCTATCGGTGTATGACAGAATATTGCGGTAACCCGGGCAGAAGCGGGCACTCGCTCTCGCTGGCAGCGGCAAACAAGGTCTTTGAATGCCGCTGTGAGCTTGCAGAGCTTTTTGGAATATCCAACCCCGCAAGGATCGTGTTTACACAGAACACTACTCACGCCCTCAATCTTGTAATAAAGGGTATATTACGGCAGGGTGACCATGTGATAATATCCGACCTTGAGCACAACTCTGTCCTTCGCCCCATCACGCACCTTGCTGACAAGGGCGTGATAGAATACAGCGTCTTTAGCACAAGGCCACTTGAAAGAAGGCGTTCCCCTTCCCTCATATGTGCTGAAATCGCCCATTTGATAAGAAAAAATACAAGGCTTGTGGTCGCCACTCATTCATCAAATATCTGCTCCTTGTCACTGCCGATAAGCGAGATAGGCGCACTTTGTAGGGCGCGCGGAGTAATGCTTGTCACCGATGCGGCACAGGCGGCGGGCGTGATGCCTATTGACATTGAGAAAATGAATATTACAGCTCTTTGCGCTCCCGCACACAAGGCGCTCTACGGTCCACAAGGCTGTGGCTTTGCAGCACTTTCGGAGAACTGCACACTTGAAACGCTCCTTGAGGGAGGAAGCGGTACGGCTTCCCTTGACAGTAGCATGCCAGACGAGCCGCCCGAAAGGTACGAGGCAGGCACCCTTGCCACCCCTGCGATAGCAGGCCTTTGTGAGGGTGTAAGATTTGTAAGACGGCTTGGTGTTGATGCTATACGGGAATACGAAAAGGAGCTTTATCTGCATGCCCGTGAGCTTCTTATGAATATAGACGGAATAAAAATCTATCTACCCGAATATATTGGAAGCACTATGCTTATAAATAAAGACGGTATAGGCTCGGAGGAGCTCTCTCGCCGTCTTGATAAGCACGGCATATGTACGCGTGGCGGATATCATTGCTCACCGCTTGCCCACAGCACGCTCGGTACACTTGAGGGTGGCGGTGTAAGAATAAGCCTTGGCATTTTCAATTCAAAGAGAGATATTGAAGAGCTTGCTCTGGCACTTTGCCATATATGACGACAAAAAAGGCTATGCATTACGCATAGCCTTTGATTTTTTTATTTATCAGTTTCCTGCACCAGAGATAGTTACGGTGATGTCACCGAGCTTGAAGCTATCAGAGGATGTGGAGTAGGTAGAACCGCCTGTAACCTTGAAGTTTACATAATTAGAAGGAGTTACACCCTCTGTTGCCGCGTCAAGAGTTACACTTGCAGTTGCTGCCTCGGTTGTCTCCTCGGCAACTGTGAACACACCTGTGATTGTGCTTGTAATATTGGTTGAGAGTGCTGCAGAGGCAAACTCAAAGCCTGTAGCAACCTTCTGGTTAGAGTGGTTAGAAACCGTTATCTTCATAGGGTCACCCGACCATGTTCTTGAAGAAACATAGTCAACATGCTTCTGGTCATCCCAAGTCTTTGACTCTGTGTACTTGAATGTAGCAGCTGTCCATGTAAGGTCAACCGATACAACAAGAGAAGCCTCGTGGCTTACATAGACACCGTCAACCGAGATGATCTTATCACCCGCGCCCGCACCTGCTTCACCGGCAGTAACATTAAATGTACCGTCACCGTTATCAACAGGAATATAGCCATCAGGATAATATTCCTCGGGGATCTCCTCGGTAAATGTTCCGCCTGTAACAGAGCCTGCAACGGTAACATTGCCGTACTTTGTCTCTTCGATAGTTCCATTGATAGTTCCACCGCTTACATTTACACCGTAAGAGCCACTCTGTGCAATAACATGAATGTTACCGTTAAATGTACCGTCCTTAATATTTACAGTACCGCCGGTTGAATATACACTGACTGCATCCTTTGCGGAAGCACTTGTAGAACCGGAGTATGTTCCACCGTCAATGGTTACATTTCCATTAAAGCTTACAGCAATTGATGTAGGAGGAGCCGCTGGATTATCAGCGCCTGTTGCGCTGAATGTACAATCCTCAAAGAGAGTGTGTGTCTGTCCGTTCGGATAACCGATTACCTCTACAATAGGACCGCCCGCAGCACTTGCGGTTACATTTCTGAAAACAGAGTTATAGCCGTCTTCGGTAACAGCACTTGTACAAACTACAAATGAACAGTGATCACCCGCGTAGTTACCACCCTCAACGGTTACCATATTGGCAACCTCATGTGTATAGATAACACGGTAATTATTATCTACAGTATTAACATTTATAAGTGTGAAATCACAACCAGCTGCTCCCACAGCATCACTGATATAGCAGTTGAAATATGAATATTTAGCGCCTTTTCCTGCAACATCACCCGAAAGGGTTGCATCTGTTACCTTGATTGAAGCTCCGTCAGCAACAAGATTAACAAATCCGTATGCTGCTGTATTGGTCGCGGGAATAGTCATTGAGCCACCGTTGATAACGAGGTCAATGTCTGCAGATACCTCTATGAGATAACCGTCCTGTACATTGTTGGTAATTGTTTTACCGTCAAGCTCAAGCGTAAGATTCTTGTCAAGTACGATCTGTGTGTCAACACTTACATTGGAAGTAAGGGTAACAGTATCTCCGTCGCCCGCTGCCGCTATAGCTGCTGCAAGAGTATCATACTCTGTACCGTTCACATTTGCCTCTGCCGCAGATGCGCCGATAGCCATAAGGCTTACAAACACAACTACACAGAGAAGCGAGATAAGTAATTTCTTCATAATTTCTCCTTTTTCTCAATAGATGTAATACCGAAGGATAGTCCTTCATCAGTCAAAAGTCATATTTGCCGTTTATATAATTATATCACAACTCATCCTTTTTTTCAAGGAAAACTATACCAGAATATTTAACAAAAAAGAATGTCAATATCTGTATATGTTGCACAGCAGGTACGACAAAAAGTCGGCACGAAAATCGTGCCGACCGAAGTTTATACCTTGAACATCATATCTCCGTAGGTGGGAAGCGGCCAGAAATCGCTTGCAGTGATAGTCTCCATCTCGTCAACATAACGACGGAGCTCATCCATTGAGGGAATTACGCGCTGTGCATATTTCTCTGCCCTTTCAACCGCATCGACAGTTGCTGCCGCATCCGCCTCAAGCCTCTTAAGCCTTGCAAGCGTCTCATATGCCCTTGAATTAAGGGTTGAAAGACGGGTGATTATATCTCGCTCAACCGAGCAGTTTATCGTCTCAAGCACGCGAAGCTTTGCCGCCATAGCATCTGCGACCTTGGCAACATACGCGTTCACCGCGGGAATTATGTCTCTTGATGCCATCTCTATCATTGTGAGTGCCTCAATATTCACAATCTTCGAATAGTTCTCAAAGAGGATCTCCTGACGCGACTTTATCTCGGTCTCGTTCATAACTCCGTGAGCGGCAAAAAGCTTTACATTCTTTTCATCAGAGAAGAGCCTGTACGCATCAACGGAATTCTTGAGATTGAGAAGTCCGCGGCGCTCCGCTTCCTCCTCCCACTCCTTTGAGTAACCGTTTCCGGCGAAAATTATTCTCTTGTGAGCCGCAAAAGTGTCGCGTATAAGTCTTGTTACCGCCTCGTTGAAATCGTCCTCACTCTCAAGCTCGTCAGCAAACTGACGGAAGCTCTCGGCAACGGCGGTATTGAGCACCACATTGGGCATTGCTATGTTCTGCGAGGATCCGAGCATTCTGAACTCGAACTTGTTGCCCGTAAAGGCAAAGGGGGATGTCCTGTTTCTATCGGTGGTATCCTTGCGGAAGGTGGGAACCGAGGGAATGCCAAGGTCCATGACCGATGCCTTCTTGCCCTCATAGCTCTTGCCGTCAATTATTGAATCAATTATAGTTTCAAGATCCTCACCGACGAATATTGAAATTATCGCAGGAGGAGCTTCATTTGAACCGAGACGGTGGTCATTTCCTGCATATGCTACCGATATTCTCATAAGGTCCTGATAATCATCAACAGCCTTTATAATAGCCGCGAGGATAAGCAGGAATTTGAGATTTTCAGCAGGTGTTTTACCGGGGTCAAGAAGATTTTTGCCCGCATCGGTCGTGAGCGACCAGTTATTATGCTTACCGGAGCCATTTACGCCCTCGTAAGGCTTCTCGTGAAGGAGACAGACAAGCCCGTGCTTCTCTGCTATCTTCTTCATATATTCCATTATGAGCAGATTGTGGTCAACCGCCATATTGGTCGTTGCGTATACAGGAGCAAGCTCGTGCTGTGCGGGTGCCGCCTCATTATGCTCGGTCTTTGCATTGATGCCGAGTGTCCAAAGGGCCTCGTCAAGGTCCTTCATGTACGCACTGATACGCGACTTGAGGGGACCGAAATAGTGGTCCTCAAGCTCCTGTCCTTTGGGCGCGGGAGCGCCAAAGAGCGTCCTTCCCGTATAGATAAGGTCTTTTCTCTTGTCGTACTTCTCCTTATCAATTATGAAATATTCTTGTTCGGCACCTACTGTGGTGGAAAGACGGCGAGAGGTATTGTCACCGAAAAGGCGAAGCAGACGGAGTCCCTGTGTGCTTATTGCGTCCATAGAGCGAAGAAGCGGTGTCTTTGTGTCAAGCGCCTCTCCCGTATATGAGCAGAAGGCTGTGGGTATGTAAAGTGTTCCGTCCTTTACAAACGCATACGATGCAGGGTCCCATGCGGTATATCCGCGCGCCTCAAAGGTTGCGCGAAGTCCTCCTGTTGGGAAAGACGATGCATCGGACTCACCCTTAATAAGCTCCTTGCCAGAAAACTCCATTACGACCTTACAGTTGCCCACAGGAGATATAAAGGAATCGTGCTTCTCAGCGGTTACACCCGTCAGGGGCTGGAACCAATGTGTATAATGTGTTGCGCCCTTCTCTATTGCCCAGTCCTTCATGGCATTTGCCACTACATCTGCAATCGACGCATCTATAGTTCTACCCGTTGCTATTGTTTTAGTAAGTGATTTATATACTTCCTTTGGCAGACGCTCTCTCATAACATCGTCATTAAAAACCATACAGCCAAATATTTCGGGAACTTTCTTATCCATTTTTGCACCTCCCCGCTTTTATGTGATAATTATAACCGACATTGCCATTTTTGTCAAGAGATTACCATCCTTTGGATAGCAATTTTCTTTTCAAAAAAAATGAGGAAGACCTATTTTGAAGGTCTCCCTCATTTTTTCAATATCAGGACAGCAAAGCGCGGTCGTTTGCAAATTGCTCGCCGCTTGCCTCCGAGAACTTTGCAAGAAGCGCTTCAACGGTAAGGGCTTTTTTCTCCTCGCCCGAGACATCAAAGATTATCTTGCCGTTATTCATCATAATAAGTCTGTTGCCGTGAGCGATGGCATCACGCATATTGTGCGTTACCATAAGAGCTGTCAGACCGTTTTCTGTTATGAGTTTATCGGTTATCTCAAGCACTTTTGCCGCGGTCTTGGGGTCAAGAGCCGCCGTGTGCTCGTCAAGAAGCAGGAGCTTCGGGTTCTGCATTGCAGCCATAAGAAGCGTTACAGCCTGACGCTGACCGCCCGAGAAAAGTCCCATCTTGGTTGTAAGTCTATGCTCAAGGCCAAGATCAAGCTGCTTAAGCAGCTCCTGATATTCTGCTCTTTCCTTTCTCGTTATCGCCCAGCGTAGCGTGCGTCTCTTTCCACGACGGGCAGCAATAGCAAGATTTTCCTCAAGCCACATATCGGTCGCCGTTCCCATTCGGGGATCCTGAAATACACATCCAAGGAACTTTGCGCGCTTGTATTCAGGCATATCGGTAATATCAACTCCGTCAACGATGATAGATCCGCAATCGGGAAGCCAAGCTCCTGCAACCGCATTGAGCATCGTTGATTTTCCCGCGCCGTTACCGCCTATAATTGTGACAAAATCGCCCTTGTCAAGCTTCAGGCATATATCATTAAGAGCTACCTTCTCATTTACCGTTCCTACATTGAAGGTCTTGGAAATATGTTTAAGTTCAAGCATTACTTATTTCCTCCCTTCACCTTTTTCGCTTCTCTTACAGCCATCTTGCGCGCTCTTCTCTCCGCCTTGAATTGAGGGGTGTAAGAGAAATATTCCGCTTTTACATAAGGAATAGCAAGGAATACTGCAACTACGAGTGCCGAAAGCATCTTAAGAAGCTCGGGATCAAGTCCGAGCCATACTACCACCTGATATACGATGTAGTAGATCACACCGCCAAGCGCGACGCCTGTAAGACGAATACCGAAGTTTATAGAAATATGGCTGAATATCGCATCACCTATGATGACCGCCGCAAGGCCGATAACTATCGCTCCGCGTCCCATATTTATGTCTGCAAAGCCCTGATACTGCGCGAGGAGCGCGCCAGAAAGAGCTACAAGACCGTTAGAGATAAGAAGTCCGAGTATCTTGTTGAACTTGTTGTTTATTCCCTGCGCGTGGCTCATCTTCTGGTTACAGCCCGTCGCGCGGAGTGAGCATCCAAGCTCTGTACCGAAGAAAAGGTACAAGACGAGGATAACAATAGCAACAAATCCTATGAGTGCCATTATCGCCTTGCTCTTATCAAGCTGTGTTACGATTATTTTAACACTGCGCGCATTGATACCCAGATTTGCTCTGCCAAGTATCTTAAGATTTATTGACCACAGCATAAGCTGGGTAAGTATTCCTGCAAGAATAGCGGGAATACCGAGTACCGTGTGGAAAAATCCCGTAATAAGACCGGTAAACATACCCGCGATCACCGAGATCAAGAGGGCAAGCCAGACATTCATGCCGTTTGTCACAAGTATAGTACAAACACACGCGCCCGTGCAGATGGAACCATCTACAGTAAGATCTGCAATGTCAAGTATCTTGTATGTTATATATACGCCGATTGCCATAATTCCCCAGATAAGTCCCAAGGAGATAGCACCCGGCATTGATTTAAAAAGACTTACAATAAGATCCATTATAAATTACTCCGAGAAAGAAATTACTCAATAACTGTGTAATCGGAAGGAATTGTGATGCTGAGAGCATCGCAGTTTGTCTTGTTGTACTTCTTGGTGAGCTTTGTAACATACTCGATCTCCATCTTCGAGACCTTCTCCTCGCCCTTGAGAATCTTTACTGCCATCTCACCGGTGAGGTAACCAAGATCGTAGTAGCTGATAGAGAGCGTTGCGATACCACAGCCCTTGCAGATTCCTTCCTCGCCTGCAACAACGGGAACGCCTGCAGGAAGACAGATGCTGTTGATTATCTCCGCATTACTTGCAACAGTGTTATCGGTGGGAACATAGATAGCATCGCTGAACCCAGCCGCCGCGGTAGCCACAGCAGAAATATCGTTAGAGTCGGTGAATGCAAACTCTTTAATATTCTCCTCAGTATAGCCCATATCCACGAGGAACTTCTTGACTTCGTCTACCTGATACTTGGAGTTTGCCTCTGCAGAGCAGTAAAGAAGGCCTATCTTCTCAGCGGTGGGGCAAAGATCCTTTATCATCTGCGCCTGCTCATCGAGGGGAGCGAGGTCGGATGTTCCCGAGATATTGCTGCCAACGAGACCGTCAAAGTCCTTGATACCGAGAGCCACGCCATACTCTGTTACGGAAGTTCCGAGTATCGGAATATCCATGGTAGCCGATGCTGCCGCCTGAAGTGCGGGGGTTGCATTTGCCATGATAAGATCAACATTTTTCGATACGAAATCGTTTGCTATCGTCGTGCAAAGAGGAATATCGTTACCTGCATCCTGAAAAAGAAACTCAATGTTCTCCTCACCAAGACCTGCCTTAACGGCGTCCATAAAGCCCTCAGTAGCCTGATCAAGCGCGGGGTGTGCTACAAGCTGGCATATACCAATAGTATATTTTCCGTCGTCTGCGGAATCACAGGACGAAAATACGATACAAGATGCGACCAGGATCATCGCCAAAACGATTGCAACTAATTTTTTCATTGTTTTTTACCTCTGTTTTGTAAATTTCTATCTCAAGAGCTTAGCTCCTTGATTCAAATAAAAAAAACGCTCTGCGTCCATAACGGACGCAGAGACGAAATTTTCGCGTTACCACTCTGCTTTGCCCCACCCTTACGGAGCGGAGCCTCTGTGGGCATAAATGTCCTGCGATATTACGGTCGCACCCGTCGCGCCTGGCACAAGCTTTCGGCACGCAGCTCCCGAAGAGTATTCAAGCCACAGCACCTGACGCCTCGCACCAAACGGCGTCTCTCTGAAAGGCAACTGCCACTCTACTTGTTTCGTTCATAGCCTTTATTTTCAAAAATATGTTAACAGTTTACCACACTAAAGTGCCATTGTCAATACTTTTTTGAATTTTTTCATAAATTTTCAAGGAACGGCACACTTTCCGCCGTTCCTCGAAAATAAATATCTTATCACTGTCTTTCGTCGATAGAGATATAGGGGCGTCCCTTTGCGATACACTTGTATGCAGGACGGATGATTCTCTTTGCGGTTGAAAATTCCTCTATGCGGTGGGCGCACCAGCCCGCAACTCTTGCGATAGCAAACAAGGGAGTATACATCTCCTCGGGAATTCCAAGCATGCGGTAAACAAGACCCGAATAAAGGTCTACATTCGCGCACATTGCCTTGCTTGTACCCTTATAAGTGTTGAATAGGTCGGGGGTTATTCTCTCAATAGACTCAAGCAGCTTGAAATCGTCTCCGTAGCCCTTTTCGTATGCAAGTCTTTCGGCATACTTTTTAAGCATAACGGCTCTTGGATCTGATTTCGTATATATTGCGTGTCCCATACCATATATAAGACCGCTTCCGTCGCAGGCCTCTCCCTTGAGTATCTTTGCAAGGAAGGCGCCTATCTCCTCATCGTCGTTTACATCCTTTATGTTTGCCTTGATACAGTCAAACATATTCTGTACCTTTATATTAGCTCCTCCGTGAAGCGGGCCCTTGAGCGAACCGATAGCTGCGGCGACGGCAGAATATGTGTCGGTTCCCGAGGACGAAAGCACGCGGCAAGCAAAGGTAGAGTTATTTCCTCCTCCATGCTCTGCATGGATAACCATACAGGTGTCAAGAAGTCTTGCCTCCTCCTCCGTATACTGCTTGCTCGAGCGCAAGACACGAAGGAAGTTCTGTGCTGTACCGATATCATCGTGAGGCTTATGGAGATTTAGGCTCTTGCCGCAGTAAACATTGCGGTAAACGGCATATGAATGTGCCGCTATGAGTGGAAGCTTTGCTATTATCTCTATGCTCTGACGGAGCATATTTTCTATACTTGTATCGTCGGGATTTTCGTCGTATGCGTAAAGTGCAAGAACGCTCATTGCCATCTTGTTCATAATAGACTTGCCGGGCGCCTTCATTATGACATCCTCGGTAAATCTTGCAGGAAGATGACGCTTGCTTGCAAGCAGGTCAAAGAAATCTTGAAGCTCCTCCTTGGTGGGAAGCTTGCCGAAAAGAAGCAAATATATGCACTCCTCAAAGCCATATCTGTCCTCGCGGGCATATCCGTCAACAAGCTCTGACATATCGTAGCCTCGGTAGAAAAGTTTGCCCTCATCGGCAACTCTTTCTCCCTCATAAATGATATATCCGTGTGCGTTTCCTATATTTGTAACACCTGCGTTAACACCTGTTCCGTCGACCTCACGCAGTCCTCTCTTTACGCGGTGGTGCTCGAAAGCCTTTGGAGGTATATTATATGCGCCCCCCGCGCTTTCAATAGCCTTCTCGGTCATACGACCTATGCTATTTACTTCTGTATCGTTCATTGGAAACACCTCCTTTGTGGATAATCATTATATCACCTATTGGTAGTTTTTGCAAGATGTCTTTTATAAAATTTCAAATTGTTTACATTTTGTTAACATATGCCTTATTTGCCAAAATCCTTTATTGTTCAAGATCGGTGGCGAATTTCTTGCTTACCCAGTCGGCAATGCCCATGCGCTTAATTTTGCGTGAAGAGTTCTTTGGAAATTCATCATCGGTTATTATGCACGCATCTATATTCTTATATGACTGCACTGTTGCGTTAATGTCGGAAACTGCGGCTCTGACGAACTTTTCTATCTTTTCGTCAATATCTTCCCCACCAAACATCTCAGTGGCGCGATCACGATCGGGGCGCACGACAGCAACTATATCGTAGTCCTTCTTTTTTTCGTTCATGATGCCGACAACGACCGACTCATCAACGATAGGACAGCGCGAGAGATACATCTCAAGTTCCTCGGGAAAAACATTCTTTCCGTTTGCCGTTACAATAACATTCTTCTTTCTTCCCGTGATAATAAGGAAGCCATTCTCGTCAATATAGCCGATGTCGCCCGTATAGAGCCAACCGTTCTTTATTACCTCATCAGTGAGGTCGGGGCGATTATAGTAGCCAAGCATAACATTATCGCCGCGGTATCTTATCTCACCCGTGCCGTCCTCAGCGGGGTCAACTATATCAAGCTCACCCTCAGGAAGAACAAGTCCTGCCGACTTATTATTGAAATAGCTGTCGTGATTTACCGCCGCAAGAGGCGAGCATTCTGTAAGTCCATAGCCCTGAATGACCTTGAAGCCGAACGCCTGCATTCCCTTAAGCACATCGGGATTTATCGGAGCACCGCCCGAAACGAGCAGCTCTATCCTGCCGCCAAGGTTCTCGTGTATCTCGGAAAAGAGCTTTTTCTTTAAAGCCATTCTTGCCGAATAGGGCTGTATCTTATCGGTTATAGCGATAATGTTTTTTACTTTTGACTCAATTCCCTTTTTGCGAATGCTTGACCATATCTTTTTGTACATGGTCTCTATGAGAAGCGGAACGCAGAGCATCTTTGTGGGGCGTATCTCCTTCATATTCCTTGTAACATAACGCACACCCTCCGAGAAGGCATAGGAGCAGCCCGAATAGACCGAATACAAAAATCCGCAGTTGCACTCGTAGACATGATGCAAGGGCAGTATGCAAAGATCAATATCCACTTCGGGATCTATCCTTATCATCTTTGCAAGGTTGTTTATATTATTGCATATATTTCTCTGCGAGAGCATTACTCCCTTTGAGACACCCGTTGTACCCGAGGTAAATATCAGGGCACACATGGCATCAATATTGATGGAGAGTTCCTTATAGCTTGTATCGTCATTTGAAAGAAGCTCAGACCCCGAGGCTATCCGTTCACCAAGCTCGTCAAAGGATATGCGGAGGATATCCTTGCTTATGGCATCTACCTTCTCCTTATATTTTGACGAGTATACTATTGCCGATGCTTCCGATATGCGCGCGATATTGTCTATCTCCTCTGCAGGAAGCTCCTTATCGACGGGCACTATAACACCGAGTCCACAAACAACTGTCATATAGGAAAGACACCATGAATAGCAGTTCTCTCCTATAAGCATTATCCTCTTGCCAACAAGTCCCTCGCTGACGAGCTGACTCCCAAGCGCCTGCACATCCTCATAAAAGCAGGCATAGCTTATCGGGCTATATACCTTTTTAGACTTCTGATAAAAGGCAGGCTTGAGACTGTAAAGCTCGGCACTACGCTCAAGCATCTCGCGCAGGTCATGCACCTTGTTTGTTTTATATAATTTGTAATTTGCCATTTTTTCATCCTTTCCGACCGACTCCGTCTGCCGTATAAAGCATTCTGTATATTTTATTTTATCATAAATAGCGCCGAAAATGTTAGTATTCTATGACAAAAGATAAAATTTTATTTCAAACAAGCAAAAAAGAAGAGACCCTTCTTCTTGAGTCTCTTCCTTTCGCCATCAACCGACAAAGAGCAAAAGGGCGAGCAGGAGTACGACATCGTCATTTCCGTCATCCTGCGACACTAGCAGAATAAGCCCGAGGATAAGAAGCTCCTCAAAGCCGATTCCCCCCTTAAAAAGGCGGCTTATGTCAAGCCCGAAGGAAGCCCCTCTGCCCCGCTTTTTTTGAGGTGCGGACATAACGGCAAGCTCTTCGTCAGACTTCTCTTCTACCTTTTTAGGAACATCAGCAATCTCGTTATCAACCGACTCATTCTTCTCCTCTTTCTCGGCAGGCTCGTCACGGAAGGCGTTTCCACTATAGTTTTCGGGCACACTTATCTCGCTTGTATATCTTTGATATCGGGGTCTGCTATTGTACATAGACACCTCCTAATTCATTGCCTTTATCAGCTCAGCAAGCTGTGAGAATTTCACCATATAGTCAATTGCCTCACAGCGCTTGTCATTGAGATAGGGCTTCATCGCGTTAAGCAAACAGGCTCGACGGTCTGATACAGGTGAGGACTTGCCCGAGCCCGACAACATAGGCTTGAGGACACTCATTAGCTCAGGCAGCTTCTCAGCAAGAGCCGCCTCAGGTGCGGGGGGAGTCTCATTTTTGGGAGCGACTGTCGCCTTCACCTCCGCTACCTTTTCCTCCTTTGACCCCGACGAGAGCGCCGAGGCAACCGCACTGATTATCTCGGGATTGGCAAGCACCTTGTCAAGCATTTCGGCAAACTGTGGGGAGGATAGGGCGTCTGCGGGTGAGTGAATGTCCCTTGAGGGCTTATCGTCGCTCATTTTCTCGCGCCTCCGTTTTTCTTAAAATCCTCATACTGCTCCTTGACTCGCATAAGGTCGGCATCACTTGCGCTTGAAAGTGCGCGGCGCACGCTTGCAATGTCGCGAGGGTCAATATTGAAGGAAGAAATGTCTATTCCGTTCTGTGCCGCAAGCTTTGTTATAACGAGGGCGAGCTGTCTGTCGTTTAAGGAAAGCAGTCTTTCAAGCGACTGTCTGTCAAATTGCATATAATGTACCTCCAAGTAATTCTCTGTTCTCACTTCAATAAAAGTATATGTAATTCTCGCAGATGCGTTACTTTTTCTTTTTTAACGGCAATTATTCTGTAGACAAAAGCAAAAAAATGTGTTATAATTAAATTTAATGAATTTTATCTGCGAGGAAAGCTTATGAAACATTATTTCGTCACAAACCCCGCGGCGGGAAAAAAGAATAGCTGCGAGACCCTCCGTGCCTCTATTGAGACTACCTGCCAGGAGAGGGGCGTTGACTTTGAGATATACGAAACGACCTGCGTTGGAGATGCGGAACGCTATGTTCGCAAGGTCTGCGAAAACGACCGCGAGTCTAAAAGAATATATGCCTGCGGCGGTGACGGCACCTTCAGTGAGGTAGTCAGCGGCGCGGCAGGATATGAGAATGTCTCTCTCGGACTTATCCCAGCGGGCTCGGGCAATGACTTTGTCCGCAATTTTACCAAGAAGGAGCTTTTCTTTGATATATCTGCGCAGATAGACGGAGAGGGCGTATCAATAGACCTTCTTAAGTGCAATCACAAATATGCGATAAACATGGTAAACATCGGCTTTGACTGTGAGGTGGTAAAGAAGATGATGCGCATCAAGCGCTCCCCTCTCGTTCCCGCAGGTCTTGCCTACATATTCGGTCTTGTGATAACCCTTATAAAGAAGCCCGGAGTTAAGACAGAGGTGTCGGTAGACGGTGGCGAATACGAGCCTATGAACCTTTTGCTCACCACAATGGCAAACGGCTGCTACTGCGGCGGCGGATTTCATTCAAACCCCTATGCTCTGCTCACCGACGGAAATATAAATGCTCTTTTTATAAAGAATATTTCAAGAATAAAGTTCATCTCGCTTGTTTCTAGCTATAAAAGCGGAACACACATCTGCGAAAAGAATGCAGACATCCTTACTGAACGCGTTTGCAAGAAGCTCAGCTTCCGCTTTCCCACAACACAGAGTATAAGCGTTGACGGAGAGGTAAACGACATAGAAAAGCAACTTGATTTTGAGGTATTCCCAAAGGCTATAAGATTTATTATTCCCAAGGGCAGTGAATTTTTGAAAGCTGATGCCAAGCCCAAAGAGGAGGCTCTTGTATAATGAATTTCCTCGTCATCAGCGATTCACACCGAAACATCAATAATATAAGCAAAGCAAAGGAGCGCTGTCCGCAGGTTGACGCCATTCTATTTCTCGGTGACGGAACAGAGGATTTTTGCGACACCTCCTCATATTACGGCACTCCCCTTTACTGCGTAAGGGGAAACTGCGATTTTGATGACGAATCAATTCCCTACGAATTAATGCTTCACTTTGATGAATATGCTATAATGATGATGCACGGACATCTCCATGCCACAAAGGTATCATATGAAAAGGCAGCGGCATACGCCGCGCAAAAGGGTGCCGACATCCTTCTTTTCGGACACACCCATCTGCCCACAGAGAAATATCTCCCCAAGGGCACACTTATCGGAGGCGTGACACTTGAAAAGCCGCTTTATGTGTTTAATCCCGGTAGCATAGGAAGGATATGCGAAGGCTTTAGCTCTTGCTATTTCGGCACAATGAGGACAACACCAAAGGGTGTTATCTTCGGACACGGAGAAATATAATTATCTAAATAAAAAAGCTGTCGCGCTCGCGCGACAGCATATACTTTTTATTAAAGGAGAGCGTCACAGCCCACAAGAGTCTCTCGCTCAGCTGCATCAAGTGCATTCTTATATGCATCAATGACCTCACTCTCAAGCAAAGCTCTGAATTCCGAATTGATGGGATGTACTATATCGCGATAGGTCTCATCGGGATTTTTTCTGCTCGGCATAACTATAAAGAACTTATCGCGCGCATTTATGACCTTGATGTCGTGCACGGCAAGCTGTGCGTCAAAGGTGACCGAAACGATCGCCTTCATGGGACCCTCATCAAACAATTTTCTGACCTTTATGTCAGTAATCTTCATCTTATTTACCTCCGTTGCTTGTAAATTACATAGGTGCTCTTGGCATCTCTGAAATTATTATACAGCACAATTTTGACAGTTATTCAATTATTTCGGTATTTCTTTGTGAAGAAAGCAGAGACTACCGTTCACCTTTTATAAAGGAGTAGCTATGGCAACGACCAACACGCATTTTGGCGCGGCGGCTATAGGCCGCATGCTGAAGGATGTTAAAAGTATATATTTTATCGGCATTGGCGGAATAAATATGTCCTCTCTCGCGCACATAACCCATCTGCGCGGCTACAGAGTCGGCGGCTCTGACAGATGCCGTACCGCACTTACCGATTCCCTTTCGGCGGCGGGACTTGATGTGCGCTATGAGCACGCGGCAGAAAACATAGCAGATTATGATGCGGTGGTA
>JAZOSH010000029.1:0-2028 GCA_045656985.1 Eubacteriales bacterium
GGCGGAATAAATCCGCAAAAAAGTATATTCGGAGGCCGAAATGGCAGGAAAATTTATAGTTTTTGAAGGAATTGACGGTGCTGGCAAGACCACGCAGGTAAATCTCCTTCTTGAAAGAATGGAAAAAGAAAAAATAAGCGCTTATCTCACCGCAGAGCCCACCGACCTTGCAACAGGTCGCGAGCTTCGCCGCGTGCTCTCGGGAGAGGTAAAAAAGACAGACTGTGAGATAGCGGTTCTGTTTACACTTGACCGCATAGCGCACAACAAGGACAAGGTAACCGGCATCGGCAAGATACTTGACGCAGGCTACGATGTTATCTGCGACAGATATTATTATTCAACGCTTGCCTATCAGGGTGCATCAACAGATTATGAATGGGTAAAGTCAATGAACATTGACTGCCCCGAGATACGACGCCCCGACCTCTGCATTTTCCTTGACCTCACACCCGAGGAAAGCCTTGATCGAATCACAAAGGGGCGCGACAAGCTTGAAATATATGAAAACATTGAAACACTCACCCGTGTGCGTGACGCCTTTCACAAGGCACTCTCGGACCTTGGCGACAGCGAAAATATCGCCATAGTCAACGCATACCGCACACCAGAGGAAATAGCTGACGAAATCTGGGAAATTTACTCTAAGCTTTAATAACAAAAAACCGCCGTGAGGTTTCTCACGGCGGTATGATTTTTTAATCGTAGTTGACAAAGCCATAGTCAGAGGGTCTGAGATTCTTATCGCTCTTTTCAAGCAAAGAAATAAATGCCCCTTCAAGTGCATCGTGTATGTACACCGATGCAGTATTAGCTTCCGAGGTGGGATCACAATCTCCCCTATATGAGGTCCACTCAAAATGTTTTCCTAATGCAAGTTCCCTAGGATCAAATGTTCCAGTAACACTTCCACTCCTAAAAACATCAACAGATGGGTAGTAAACATAACTATACCCCCACTCATATTGTTGTGTCATCATCGTACCTCTTGTTATACGCACTTCGTAGTAAACAACGCTAGTATCATTTTTAAGAAATTCATGTATGATTTGGATAGTTTTTGAATCTTCTGAAAACTGAATAACATTTTCATCAACAACATAACTTATAAATTTTGCTCTATTACCGTTATCGTTTTCCTTAATAAGATTTACCAATTCCTCAAAAAAATCAAGTCCACATACCGAGCATATGTCTCCGTTTGGTTCATGCCTGTTAAGCTTCTCACCTTCCGCATATCCGCAATCGGTACAAGTTTTCGGTGCTGCACAAGTTGCAGGCGAAAAAGAGTGAACATGTGCCTCACTTTCAGGTGTTGCTGTGTCATTCGCGGTGTTCCCCGCGATATTACATGAGGACATGCTCATTGCTAATATTACAGCAATCAAAATAAAACTTATAATTCTTTTCATTTTTTGTCTCCTTTTGTATCATTTTATATATGTAACAAATTGTTACATTTTATAATGTAACACAATGTTACAATCTTGTCAAGAGATATTCGAAAAAATCGGAGATTTTGATATGAAAATGATTGGACTTAAGGAGATAAGAAAAAAGAAGAAGTACAGCCAATTAAAAGTGGCAATGGATCTTTCGATAAGCCGAGAGGCTCTTTCGTATTACGAGAATGGGAAACGAAGTCCTGATATAGAAATGCTTGCAAAGATGTCTCAATATTTTGGCGTATCTATTGACTATTTGATTTTTGGGAACCGCCCTTCAAACAAATAAAATCCTCTCCCTTCGTGGAGAAGCAGTGCCAAAAAGGCAAAAATTAACCGCCGTGAGGTTTCTCACGGCGGCATTTTTTTAGAAAATCTTTTTATTATATTACACACCTGCAGCTTCGGTATTTCTCTTTCTTCCCTTTGCTATACGGTGTCTCCAGCCCATTACACACAGGCCGTGGTCATAGTAGCGCTCGATCTCGGCTTCATGTCTGCCGAAGGATTCATAAAACTCTTCCGCGCGCTCGTTAGCCTCGTCAGTAAGTCCCTGACAAACAAGCTGCATAACCTCGCCCGC
>JAZOSH010000030.1:0-2060 GCA_045656985.1 Eubacteriales bacterium
CACAGGCTGCGGTGATGTTGTTATCGGTGCTCACACAGAGCTCACAGCATGGTCACCTAACGGCACAGTAAACCACAAGGCAACCTGTTCTACATGTGGTACAGTTGAAGTTGCACATACCATCACTTCTTCGCTTACCACAAAACCCACACTTACAACAAAGGGCGAGCTTACCCTTGGCTGTGCAATCTGTGGAATGGAAGGCGAGAAGGCTCCTTATCTCCCCGATAGTGCTTATTTGCTTGGTGGATATGATCAGGATCACTATTTCGTAGCAGAGGCAAAGGTTGCTCCTGTTCTTGATGCTGCAATTTATTCCGGAGAGTATGCTTGGGCACTTGAGGGAGTAACTTCCGCTAATGCAACAGAAAAGGGATGCGTTGGTGGTTCCGAAGCTATCACAAGTGTTGATTACTACATGAGCTACGATGCAAACTATGTATACCTTGCTATGCGAGTAAATGATCCCAGCACATATAAAGACTATACAACATCTGCAGGATTCCACTTTACATCCGGTGACTACTCAAAGTGGTATGACCTCTATATGTGTAAGAAAAAAACTAATGCAGACTCCAATGTCACAACTTTTGAGGGTTGGATAAATGGTGTAAGAGATAATGCTATTACTGATTTTAGCGGCGTTTCAGGTAAAATGGCTAGGGAAGGAAATACCTATACATATGAGCTTGTTCTTGATCGCACAAAGTGGGACGGTATTGGCAACAAGATGCTTATCACAATGTCTGCCCGTTCAAGCGATGCCAATACTATTACTTTTGGATTTGGTGGAACGATAAGCGGTTACGATAAGATGGTAACTCAAAACAATTCTTCCGCATATCCTCATGTATTCTTCCTCGGCGATCTCGCTTCCTTCAACGGCGAGGATGGCTACTTCAAGACAAATAATGTAAATGTTGCTGATTGCACGGCTCATACTCCTGTATTCGCACAGTACAGCGCAACACAGCACTACGAGATCTGCTCTTACTGCGCAGCTACAATAGAGAACAGTGTTGAGACACACGCGGCAGGAGAAGAGTGGGTTCCTCACAGCGCAACCCAGCATAAGCTCCCCTGCGAGTGCGGATATTCCGACAATTACGCTAACCACGAGTTTACAGAAACTGTAACTGCTCCTTACACACCTTCGGGTCTCGGTAGCGCAACATACTACTGCGATATCTGCGGATACACAGAGGATAGAGGTTACGCTCCCGACGGACACCTTCTTGAGCAGTTCGGCCAGAAGCACTACTTCGCAGGTAACTATCCTGCAGAGGAGCTTGGAATTGAAAAAGTAGCTCCTCAGGCTGACGGTATGATAAGAGACGGTGAGTACAACCTTGAGATAGAGCTTACTCCCAACGGTGATGTAACCGCGGCAAAGATATATGTAGGCTATGATGATGATTACATCTATGTTGGCGCATATGTTGAGGACTCCAAGAAGGAAAGGCCACATGCAGATGCCCTCTATGTATATCTCGGAAGAGGTGAGGGTACACACGAGCTCGTAAGAGTTTATGTGCCGAGAGCAGCTACAAATCCCAATGTTCCGGTAGAGGCAATTACCGAAAGCAACCAGGGCTCGTTGCTCGCTCAGTCGCAGAGACCTACTTATGTACTTGACAGAAGAGTTACAGATAACGGAGACGGTAAGATATATTACGAGGTTGTCTTCAAGCGTTCGGCTCTTGAGGCTGAGGACGGAGTTCTTTACTTCGCAGCCGCAATAGCAAGTGATAACGCAACCACTATGCAGACACCCAGCTTCTCAAGCACTGACATCTCGTCGCTCCACAGCACTGGTTCTTGGAGCTTCTATCCCTCGGTACTCTTCCTTGGCGAGAAGGCTGATTTTGAGACATACCTCACTAACGAGGGAAGCACAACTCTTGGTAACTTCTACACAGAGTGCGCTCATACTACAGTAAGCGCTGCTCTTAAATATAATGATGAGTACCACAGAACAGTTTGCGCTGATTGCGGACATGTTGAATTCTATGAACATAACACCACCACTGTTTCGGTAAGCGATACAGAGCACAGCACAA
>JAZOSH010000031.1:0-16432 GCA_045656985.1 Eubacteriales bacterium
TGAGCACGCGAGGGCGGAGCAAGGGCTGCGGGAGCTAAACCTTTTGTAATGAAAGTTTTTGGGAGTCCAGAACCCTTTTTTCAAAAAGGGTTTTGGATAATCCTTCTCGTCAACTAACTGTTCGATAAATCAAAATTTGAATTTTACCATATTATCAATATCCAAGCTCATCACCGACAAGAATGATATGAATTCTTCCCGTGTGCCTTGAAAATCGGGTGATAAGAAATTCACAGCAGATTGAGTCAATAGACTTACAATCGGCGCATACACCCGTTTTCTTGCAAGGAGTGGAGAGGGGAAATCTCTGTGCGTTGATGGGTGCGGCAACATTCCTTGCCCGCGAGATTGCGGCATCAAGATCTCTTGCCACCTTGTTCATTCCAACTATCATAAGCACATGTGCGGGGCCGTAGGCGATAGCGGCAATGCGGTTTGCGTTTCCGTCAATGTTTACGAGTATTCCGTCCTCGGTGATGGCATTTGAGCTCGAAAGGAAGTAATCTGAGAAGAAGATCTCGCGTTGGAGCTTCTCTTTTTCCTCGGGAGTTTTGCAATTTTCTCTTACAAGGGCGTTGTAGTTGCCGTTGATTATAGCGTCCTTGAGACCTATCTCGTTTACCGATACCGAGCCGCCCCAGCCCACAGTTGCGCCCTCGGGGATAAGCTCAAGCGCCTTTTTCAGCGCCTCTTCCTTTGTCTCTGCGTAGTAGCCCGACATGTTTCTTGACTCAAATCCCTTTATAACCTTCTCTGCGAGCAGACGGTTTCTTGATACTACATTTTTATCCATAATTAATCTCCTGAATTTTACTGCAATAATTATATCACAGACGAGGCGCAAAGGCAAGAAAAGTAAAATAAAATTTTCTGAATGTACGAAAAATAATTTATTATATTTACATTCCCAAAAAAGTGTGCTATAATCAAATCACAAAAATATTTCAGGAGGGTGTCATGTGTAATATAGCAGGATATGTAGGCGAAAGGCGTGCCGCACCGATACTTATTGAGATGCTTAGGCGTCAGCAGCACTTTGATGGCGGGCTCAGCGTAGGGATAGCCACTCTTCACGAGGGAAAGATATACATAAGAAAGGTCGTCGGTGATGTGGATACACTTATAAAGACTACCGATGCGCTGAACCTGCCCGGAAATATAGGCATCGCGCATACAAGACCGGGCGGCACTCCCGATACTTATGCCTTCGCGCACCCATTTGTTACAAGTGACGGCTCTATGGCGGCATTGACTAACGGAACGGCAGGGACCTTCCCCGAATACCGCAAATATATTCAGAAGATAACCGACGGACTTGTTGCCGACGGATATGCCTTTGATGACAGAGCATATATTGAGGAGAGTACCTTCCCGAGACTGGCTGACGGAGGCTATGTCAGCTGTGTTTCGGTAAGAATGAATATGGTACACAGGAATATAAGCAGAGGAATGAGTATACCCGCCGCTATGTCAAAAATGGCGTCAGATGTATATGTTGATAATGTGTTTGGCGTTCTACACAGAGACACACCGGATAAAATATATTTTCTCCGCACAACGCGTCCCGCAGTAGCCGTAACAACAGAGCACGGCACAGCCATTGCATCAACCCGCTTCGCTTTTGATGAAGGACTTTCTAAAAAGGCAATTGACCTGCCCGTAATGAGTCCCTGCATCGTGAAGAAGACAGGCATTGAGGTAAGTGACGAAAAGATGAGCGACTGTCAGCCGGTTGGTGAGATAACACCCGAGGGCTTTGAGGCGGTATATCGCAAGCTTACCGAGCTTATGCGCGGCAGATATGACGCTCCCCTTGATTTTGATGCTCTTGAGATATATTCACGGGATAATTTGAGAAAATATTTCACGGGAGACTCGCCCCTTTTTGAATACGCAAGGGTGGTTTATGATGTCCTTTGCAGACTTGAGTCGGAAGGCCTTTTGAGGAAAAGAACAGGCGACTCAGGCGGCAAGACAAGATACCTTATGTGGGTGGAATAATCTGTGAATATGACTGATAAAAAAACAAGCTATAAATGGGTGATAGTTGTCCTTTGTTGTCTTATGGTAATGGTGGCGCTCGGCTTTGGAAGCTCAACAAAATCACTCTTTCCCGATGAGATCGCAAAGGATCTCGGAGTTGAGCGCAGCCTTGTAAGCCTCGGTGAGAGCGCAAGGTATGTTGCAACGGCGATCGTAAATATATTTTTTGGCATGCTCATCGCAAGGCTTGGAGCAAAAAAGCTGATATGTGCAGGCTTTGTCTGCCTTATCGCGTCAATGCTCCTCTACGCATATGCAACGAATATAGCTATGGTAATTCTTGCGGGCGCGCTTCTTGGTATCGGTTTTTCGTGGACGACCACGACTATGGTCGGCTATGTGGTGAACATCTGGCACCCCGAGCGAAAGGGAACGATTATGGGAGTTATCCTTGCATCAAACGGCATTGGGGGTGCTATTGCCATTGAGCTGGTAGGCTCTATCATTGATCCTGCCGTCACCGGAAGTTATCGCGCGGCATATAAGACGATAGCTCTCATTTTTTCGGCAATGCTGTTATTGCTTATCCTGTTTCTGAAGGATAAAAAACAAGACGATTCGACTCCCTCAACCGTAAAAAAGGCACAGAGGGGCAGAGATTGGGAGGGATTTGCGCTCTCCGCTCTTATACATAAGCCCTATTTTTGGCTCGCACTCGTTTGTGTATTTTTTATAGGCTTCGTTCAGCAGGGAAGCTATGGCATCGTCGCCATGCACTTTAAGGATGTCGGCATAGACTACGCGAGAGTGCGCTCTATTCTTTCTTTCACCTCGGTGTTGCTCTCGGCAATGAAATTTATGACGGGATTTATGTATGATAAGCTGGGGCTTCGCACAGTTGCTACTGTGTGTATATCCTTTTCTTTTATTTCCACCGTGCTTTTCGCCTTTGTGAATGCAAGCAAGATAGGGTTTATTATTGCGGTGATATATGTTTTGTGTCTGCAGTTTGCTATGCCTCTTGACACAGTGATGCTCCCGATATTTGCCTCCGACCTCTGCGGCAGGAGGGATTACAGCAAGGTGATAGGTATATTCGTGTCGGTAAGCACGGCGGGAATTGCCATGGCCGCGCCAATAATGAATCTCTGCCACGATATTCTCGGCAGCTATGTGCCCGTGATAGCAGTGTCGGGTGTTATAATCTTTTGTGTGCTCATCGCCATGCAATTTGTTATAAGTGCAGCGCACAGAGAGCAAAAGAAGCTTGAAGAAGTAAAATAAAAAGAAGAGCCCCCTCTTGCGAGGGGGCTTGTTTTGTTAATGATAAGTCTGGCTTATCTTTTCAATGCTTGCGGGAAGCTCCGTCTCTATCCTTGCCATACCGTCACAGTATTTGTCAAAGAACTTGTCGGAAAGCTCTGCGTTCTCGTCAATGGTAAGCATTGCCGCAACATAGTACGCCGCAGTTGTAGCAAATCTGTCGGCACGAGGGAAGGCAAGCATGAGAGGAAGAAATACCTTGTTAGCCTCTGCAGCCTTCTCAAGCCCGTTTGCCTTGCGGTATCTTGCGTCAAGCTCCTCACTCTCGGTACAGAACGCCGCAATAATATATGTGGCACGCGACTCATATTCCGCCTTTTGCTCCTCCGTTACCGACGAGCCAAGCATCTTAATAGCCGAAGAGAGTATCTCGTTGTTTGTCATTACATATCACTCTCTGCCTTTGTAAGACCGAGGTCAAGAAGAACAAGCTCATTGGGATATACCACCTCGGCGCCGTAGAGGTGAAGTCCCTTTACAGCATCGGAGAATCTCTTCTCGGGACGGTATGCCTCGATCTCGGAGAGCTGCTCTGCAAACGCGATAGCTCTCTTTGTACGCATAAAGCACTTGTGATATACTATATCACCTGCTTCATTGGCAACCTTTGAGATGTTCTTCGAGATAAATATCTTACAGCCCTGGAATGTTCCAAGACAGCCTTTCTCAAGAAGTGCGGTGTTGTCCTTCTGAAGGTCAAGCTTTGATCTTATAAGGATACCTGCAACCTGGGGAGAGACCTCAATAACAACCTCGTCAGCGGTTACGGCACCCGCACTGAAGAGTCTCATTCTTGCCTGAATAAGATTCTCAAAAATGTTGTCCTTGGTAAGCTTGTCGCATATGATCTCCTTACCTGCCTTTCTGAACATGCTGAATACATACTCATCCGCCTCGTTTGCAAGAGAATCGGCAGCAACCCTCATTGCAGACTCCATAAGCTTGGGACTGCACTGTGCACGGTTGATGTCGTCTATCTGGAAATTGAAGTATTTCGCTCTGTCTATCTTGAGCTCCTTTACCGTGTCGGTAAGTGTCTGAGGGTTAGACATATCGGTGTCTGCAGTATAGTCAGCGATGTCCACCGAGCCAACGCCGCAGATCTTGACGACAGCACCCTTGTTCTTGATCTCGCCCTCGTATTCGCGGTTACAGTTGGCTACTGCGATGTATTTTGAGTCGAGTGAGTGGAGAAGATTTTCGCTCCACACTGTGGGAATAAAGTTAGTAATTGCCATAATTAAGTTCCTTTCCTGTTTTTAGCTCCATCTTTTCATGGAGTCAAGTATTTTTGAATAATTTGCTTTTATTTCCTCGCGCGACATTGCTCTTACCTCGTCGGGCGAGAAGAAAGCCTCCCGCGTGCCGCTTACTACAGAGCCTGTAGATATGCGGCCGTTTTTTTCGTTTACGCGCTCGGCATCTGCGCGGCGCATAGCCGCCTTTTTTTCGTAAAGGGCATATGCGGCGGCAAGCGGAGTGCCTGCACGAACGCTCTCCCATACAGAGTCGGGCAGAGTTGAGATCGGCGTGTCGGGGAAGAGTGTTGAAAACTCTCCTATCTCATGGCTCATTCTTTCAAGCTCACACTTCTTTTCGGTAAGCTCGCGGCGAAGCTCCTCAAGCTCTGCACGGAGTGACTCAATGCTCTCACCGCCATCGGGAGTGACAGCCACCTCTGATACCACTTCTTTGGTGGCTTCCTCTGACTCACTCATATCCTCACTCTCCTCCAAAGGCTCTGTTGCTTCATCAGTGTCAGATATTTTCTCGGGCAAGATTTCCTCCATCGGAGGTTCGGTCGATTCTTCAGCTACAATCATAATTTCCTCGTTCATACCTTTGTCTCCTTTTCTTCCTTTTGCTTGAGGGTGTTTACAAGGTCTTCACGGTCAAATACAAGACCGCAAGGCAGTCTTCGCACATATTCAGAGGGGGTGATGTATCCGCCGTCAAGCAGCTTGTCAAGCATATTCTGTGCAGTGCTTGCGCTGTATCTGGTTATTTCGGTAACATCTACCCTTGCGCAGAGGATAGCCTTTTTAAGAAGCGAGAAGTCTACAGAGTAGCATTCGGGCTCGCCCGCTGTCTCGCCTGTAAGAAGTCTGTTTCCGGGGTAGTAGGCGCACATCATATCCACCCAGATGTTTGCAAGATCCTCAATACACTGATTAAGGGCGCTTCTTATCTGCTGGAGAGGTATGCGTGAGGTCTCCTGAAGGGCAAGGATCGCACTGGTATTCTGGGCACGCTCGTCACCGAGGGCGGAGTTGGTAGCACCTGAGAGCTCCTTGGTGTTCTCGGCTATGTTGTCGATGAATTCAATGTAGTTATCCTGCATCTCACCAACACCGACCACCGATACAGCATCGGCAATGTTGCCTCCGCCCTGTGCGGCGATAGCCTCGCCTACCGTGTTTGTCCACTCGGGAATCTTTGATTTATCGTAAACAACCTTTGAAAATGCCGTGTCTGTCATATGCTTCATCGCCATAGCATAGGCACGGTTAAGATATTTCTGGTTGGGGATAAGGGAGGTTATGGGAGAATTGCCGTGGAAGCTGTTTTTTGTGCCGTACCAATTAAAATACGCGATAGGATAGAGCTTGCAATCTGTTTTGACTCTGCGGATAACGGCGTTTCTCGTTGACTTTTCAAATACCACGCGTCCCTCCTCGCGCCAGAATTTGATTATGTAGGTTGCTTTCTCACTGCCCTCGCTCTCAAGCTCGTAGTCAGACATAATTCCTGCTCCGTGCTTTTCCGCCCCGTCGGGGAGAATCCTTGAGAGAAGCTCCTCGTCAGCGCCGTTTCGTCTTGCCTCCTCGCGAAGGTCGTTAACTGTCGCGCGTCCCGAGATAATGATGTAATCCTGTGACTGAATGTCAGGTCTGTTGACATCGGCAGGGAAGACATTGACACTGTCAATGACCTCTGTCGCGATGTCACCGCTATAGTCTTGCGGACTTGATACCGAGGAATCCCAATAACAGAAGAATACTCCGTCACCGCTTATCGCGGCATCTGTCAGCGCGTTGTATATCTTTTTGTTCATCTTGTTCTTTTCCCAGCGGTATGCGGCATTTTTGTTGATGCTCTCAAGGCATCTGCGAAGAAGTGCGATATCCTCCTCTCTTTCAAGGAAGGGCAGACTTTCCGAGGTGTAGCGTATAGAGACATCGTTTGAGGCGGTGCTGCACACAAGGTAGTCTGTTATTCTTCGTATAATGTTGAATACGGGCCTCGGCAGGTCCTCTGCGGCCATTCCGTACCACTGCTCGCCCCTGAAAAAGCGCTCATTGGTGCGGACCGTTTCGTATAGACCTATACGCCTCTTGTATTCTATACCCGCCTCATACTGTTCCCAGGCTTTTGATGCGTTGTTCATTTTGTTTTTTTACCTTTCTTTTAAGATGTGCCGTGCCGCAGGGCTGCGTCTTTATGCAGACCTGACATAAGCTTGTCAGGACCTTGCTCTATCGGAAGAAACTTGCGTAGGGCAGGTTTTGTTCTGCAGCACGGGCGGTATAAATTTGTTTTGCGGCATTGTAGCCGAAAAATACCATCGCGCAGTAGGGCGGATGACTTTTCTTGCACAGACAATTAGTAATATAGCTTGTTCTTCTCCTTAAGGAAGGAAAAACTAAAGTCGCGGTGTGTTTTATCCTCGGGCGGTGTTATTCTTGACATAACTGCGTAGCGGAGAGCCTCGGGCGCGTGTGTTATAGAATGGGGTTTGTCAGACGCATCCTCGGGGCGCTCGGTATCGCAAAGAAGGGAGGAGAGTGAGTGGATAAGCTCGTGGCAGGAGCAGCAGATCTTCAGCCTTGGGGGTGAATCCCGACACAAGAGATATTCACGCAGCACCCTCCAACCCGCGATGCGCCTGTCATCTGCGGAACGCATAGGTGGCATACCATCGGCAGCCTGCATTATTTCAAATCCGCTTCTGCCGCTGTCCTGTCGTCTGTTCCAGAGGTCGGGCGAGGCAACTGCGTATTCGGCACGGTATCCCTCTACAAGGCGGGCTACCCTTTCTGCAGCCTCGGAGAGGGTAAGACCTGATTCGCAGTATTCGCGAAGCACATAAAGTGCGCCGTCGCTCGCTATTGCTAGGAGCAAGGCGGCAAGGCGGTCAAAGCCGTAGTCAAGAGCGACAAAATATTTGACATCTTCCGGTATATCCTCTTTTTTGCAGAGGTGCACCGAGCGGTCAAATTCGGGAAAGAACTGTCCCTCAAAGACATCCCAGCTGCCGTTGAGCCACGCCTCGCGCAGCTTATCGGGAAGCGACTCAAGTGTGCTGACATATTGTGGATCGGCGTCAAGCAGAACCTTGTTGTCGTACACCAATGCGGGGATAAAGGTGTAGTCATCGGGGTTCTCGCCCGACCTGAAATCTCTTTCAATAAAGAGGCGCTTTACCCAGGCGTGACCGATCCCGCCGGGGTTGCAGGTCAGATACATGCGGCGGGGAAAATCCCCAACGCCACGCAGACAGGCCTTGAAAATTGAAAATCTGTATTCGCTCAGCTGCGTTGCCTCGTCAATGGCGATAATGTCATATTCCTGACCCTGATAGCGCAAAACATCTCTGTCCGATGCGCAATATCCGAGATAAATTTTGCTTCCGTTGGGGAATGCAAGGCACTTATCTGCCTCCCTGTAGCTTATAAGCTCGCCATACTCCTTGAGAAAGGGAAGCACATGGTTTGATTTGAGCTCGTCAAGCGAGCGGCGCACGATAAGTGCACGAAGTCCCTCATAGCGCAGACACATTGCCACAAGCTTGCGCCTCAGTGCCCACGACTTGCCGCCTCCGCGCGCACCGCCGTAAGCCGTAAAGCGAGAGCGTGAGGCAAAGAATTGCCTTTGCTTTTCGTTTGGCACTCCACCGATGAATAGCGAGCGTGCCTCACTTGTATCAGGCATATAGCCGTCTATTCTCCGTCGGCAAAAATATCGTGCTCAAAAACGAGCTTAAGCTGTCCCATGTCAAGATCGCTGTGCGCGCTCCCTTCGGTCTCGGCATAGCCGAGCCGCCGCTTAAGATATACTCCAAGTAGCGACGGAGAAATTTCCGCATTGAGCGCCTCGTCTTCAAGCACTGCGGCAACGCGCTCAAATTCCTCGGGATACTTCTTAGAAAGGCGCTCAAGGCGTGTCTGACCGATTCCGAGAAATCTGCAAAATCCCGCCACATTTGGAAATCTTGCCGCCTTTCGTTTGCTTTTCCTTTTGTCACCTTCGGCCTCCTTTTCTTCATCAAGAATATTGCACGATACTATGTATTCCTCGGCAAGCTTTTTAAGCTCACCCTTCTCGCAGGCAAGCTCAAGAGATGCCGAGACATCATTTTTATCCATTCATATTCCCACCTCCTTTTCGTCTGTGCACGCTGATTATACCTCGGCCAAAAATCTCAAACCGTCTCACAAAGTCTCAAAAAGTCTCAAATTCGGAAAAAAATTTAAAATTATTGAAAAAGATGTGTTTTTGGTGTATAATATCTTCGTTATTTGATGCTTGGAGGTCGGGTGTATGTTTATTCGCATAGAAAAATGCCGTATGCTCGGCAGGGAAGAGCTTCCCTTGCTCTCCCGCTTTGGCGCGAGTGAGCTTTCAAGGCTTGAAAAAATAAATAATTGCGTACGCAGGGGCGAGAGCTCGTCGGCGCTCGTTGCCTTGGCAAGGCTTACCGAGGGGATTGATGCAAAGCTTGATATAGTGCGCGAGGACAGCTCAAGACCGCACTTCCTCTTTGCAAACGGACTTGATTTCAATCTTACTCATAGCGGCGCACTTGCGGCCGCAGTGCTCTCGGCAGACGGTAAGGTTGGTATTGATATTGAAAAAATTGAATACACTGACATTGACAAAAAAGAACGCCTTGCCGAGCGGTATTTTACAGAAAATGAAAAAAAACTCCTTCGCGAGAGCGAGGAGCATACTGAAGCTTTTTATAGGATATGGACTGCCAAGGAGGCACTTGCGAAGCAAAAGGGAGAGGGACTTGCCACTGCGCTTTCGTGCGATACGGTAAATCGGGCGGATTGCCTTTTTATCAGCTTCATTCTTTGCTGTGAGGGCGAGAGCTATATGCTCACCGTGGCATACGACAGAGACGATAGCCTTGGGGGAATATCGGCATATGATGGAATAGTTGTTCAGACAAAGGAGATATAAGATGGATATTCAGAAATACAAATATAAGACAGAGCTTCACGCGCACACACGCCCTGTAAGCGCGTGCGGGGACTTTTATCCCGAGGAGGTCATGGCGACCTACGCGGCGGCAGGTGCCGATGCGGTGGTTATTGCCAATCACCTCACCCCCGATTGGAAAGGCAGGAATGCAGAGGAGTATCTTGATGATTACTTCAGGGCAAAAAAAGCGGGTCAGGCGCTCGGGATTGAGGCGATCCTCGGTGTAGAGATCCGCTTTGCCGAGAATAATAATGACTATCTTGTCTATGGCGTTGAGCCCGAAGATATTTCAAAAATGATAGAGCTTCTTGAGGCAGGGATCCACGATTTTTACAGAGAATTCAAGAACGAGCGCAATGTAATAATTCAGGCGCACCCCTTTCGCAAGCATATCGTTCAGATAGCCCCCGCAGACATTGACGGATATGAGACCTTTAATCTTCATCCGGGGCACAATTCGGGCGTGGGCTTTTCGTCAAGGCTGGCGCGAAATACAGGTAAGCTTGCGATTTGCGGCACCGATTATCACCACGCAGGGCACGAGGCAATGGCGCTTCTCCGCACCGAAAAAGTCATGAGAAGCTCTCTTGATGTCGCCGAAGTGATAAAGTCGCGCGATTATCTCTTTGATGTATGGGGACATATCGTTTACCCTTACGGATATTAAAAAAACGGTCACGAATTTCGTGACCGTTTTTTCTTTAATTATCAAGCTTCATATATCCGTCCTTGACAAGTCCTGTCTTTCGCAATATCTCATTAATGATAAAGGAGAGCAGAGCAGGAAGCAGGAAGCATACAAGGAAGAGCCCCACCCAATTAAGGGCAGTTACCTCTGCGGGGTATCCGTTTTCGGGGGAGAGCCAGCCAAGTATCATTCCTATCGGACCGAGAAGTCCGCAGGTGCCCATTCCCGAATTTATCGCCGCACCGTACATGCGAAGATTAAATACGCATACGGCAAGAGGACCTGTGATGGCAGAGGCAAGTGTGGGAGCTATCCATATCTGCGGATGACGCACGATATTAGGCATCTGGAGCATGCTTGTTCCAATGCCCTGTGATATAAGTCCGCCCCATTTATTTTCTCTGAAGCTTATAACGGCAAAGCCAACCATCTGTGCGCAACAGCCTGCAACGGCAGCTGCACCTGCGATTGCAAGTCCCTCATTGGGTGCACCGTGAACAGCAACGCTACCTGTAAGAAGAAGTCCTGCGCAGATAGCCGCACTTGAGATGGGCAGTGTCAGAACAACACCGATGACAACCGAAATGATTATTGATGCCACAAGGGGTGCCTGAAGGGATGCCCAACCGATAAAGTCGCTTATGTAGCCTGCCAGCACACCGATATAGGGTGCAATGAATATCGAGAGAAGCCCGCCAACGAGTATCGTCACAAAGGGAGTTACAATAATATCAACCTTTGTTTTTTTGGACACGAGCATACCGACCTCGGCCGCCGCGATAGCGATGAAGAAAACGGCAAGAGGGCCGCCCGCCGCGCCAAGAGAGTTCGCTGCATATCCAACTGCCGCCGCCGAGAATATGACAAGGGGATGTGCCCCAAGCGAGAAGGCAATAGCTCCGGCCATTGCAGGTCCCGCCATCGCCTGTGCAAAGCCACCTATCTCGGCAAGAATCTCAAGGTGAGGTATCATACCGAGGGCTTTGAAGATAGTTCCTATGAGAAGGGAAGCAAAAAGTCCCTGAGCCATAGCGCCCATGGCGTCAATAAAATAACGCTTAAACAATTTTTTCAGAGTTTTCATATAAGACCTCCATTCACTTTTATTGGCTATATTATAGCACTTTTCGACTTTTTGTCAAGGCTCTGCCGTGAAACAAAATCATTTTTTTATAAAGATAAGCAAGTTGGGATTTATCGGGGAGACGACCTCTTACGGAGAACCCAAGATTAAAAGCTTTGGTCGAGCCTTTCCAAAAGCTCGCGGGTCATAGGGCGGCGCCCTAAAAACGGTGATTTTATTTTGGGGCGCCTTTTCTTTGCGCACCTCTTTCCCACGAAAAGAAAAGGCGCAAAGAATCGCTTTTTTCTTTGGCTGAAAGAGGCACAAAGAAAAAAGCTTGTGCTCTACGAGCCCTTCGCAAAAAAGAAATGCCGAGAGGAGAATTTCGCGCTCTGCGGAGCGCGACAAGCACCTTTCTTGAAAGAAAGCGTGCTTGACACCAAAGAACTTCCATAGAGGTGCTCCGAATATTGTCCCCGACAAATCAAAATTTACAATTAACAAATAAAAAGGGAAGCCTTACGCAAGCTTCCCCTAAAAATTTTATCTTCCAATCTGAACAAAGCCAAGCTTTTTCTGTACCTTCGAGAGCGTGCGGCGAGCAACATAAGAAGCCGTCTCGGCGCCCTTTGCCATAACGCTTTCAAGGTATGCCTTGTCAGCCATAAGGCGAGCAAATTCGTCTCTTACGGGTGCAAGTGCATCTGCGCAAGCTTCACCAACAGCCAGCTTGAAGTCACCGTATCCACGACCCTCAAATTCGCGCTCGATTTCGTCAAGGGTCTTGCCTGTGAAGCAGGAGTAGATGGTCATAAGGTTATTTATGCCGTCCTTGCCCTCTTCAAATTTTACGCAAGTGTCGGAGTCTGTTACCGCGCGCTTGAACTTGCGGATTACAGTATCCTTGTCGTCAAGAATGTAGACAACTGCATTTGTATTTTCGTCAGACTTTGACATCTTCTTCGTGGGGTCTGCAAGCGACATTATCTTCATTCCCGACTTCTTGATTATAGGCTCGGGAATAGTGAATGTGTCGGGATAGATAGCATTAAAGCGGGTCGCAATGTCGCGGCAGAGCTCAACATGCTGCTTCTGGTCAACGCCAACGGGAACTACATCTGTCTGATACAGAAGAATGTCGGCAGCCATAAGTGTGGGGTAGGTGAAAAGTCCTGCATTTATATTGTCTGCGTGCTTTGCGCTCTTGTCCTTGAACTGTGTCATTCTTGACAGCTCGCCAAAGCCTGTAAAGCAGTTGAGTATCCAAGCAAGCTCTGCGTGCTCCTTGACATGCGACTGAACATAGAGAGTATTCTTCTCGGGGTCAAGTCCGCAAGCGATGTAGAGCGCAAGTGTCTCATAGGTGCGGCGGCGAAGCTCCGCGGGCACCTGACGAACTGTTATCGCGTGCTCGTCAACAACGCAGTAGAAGCACATGTATTTATCTGAATATTCGGAAAAGTTCTTGATAGCGCCAAGGTAGTTGCCTATGGTGAGATTTCCGCTGGGCTGAACGCCCGAAAATGATACAAGTTTGTCCTTAAACATAACTAACCTCTTAAAAACTAAAATCATTTATTATAATAGCATATTAAGGCATAAAAGTCAATTGACATTTTGACATTTTTATGATATTATAATGTAAAGAAAAAATTGCGGAGGAAAATGATGATAAAGCATGTTGTTTTGTGGAGATTCAAGGAAGAGGGAAAGGAAGCAAATATGGCGCACGCGCGAGAGCTTCTGCTTGCTCTGCCCGCCCTTATCCCCGAAATAAAAAAGATGAAGGTTTATTGCGATATAACTCACAGTGAAATGTCATATGACCTTATGCTTGATACGGAATTTGACTCGGTAGAGTCACTAAACACATACATCGTGCACCCAGAGCACAAGAAGGTGTCGGCATTTGTCAGAAGTGTAATAGAAAATCGCGTCAGCCTTGATGCAGAAATATGAGGTGAATTATGATAAAGATAGAGCGCACATCTGTAATGAATATAGACAACGCCATCCGTGGCGCACGCAATCCAATGAACAGCTGGGCAAAGAGTGACAGCTTCTATGACGAAGAGGGCAATTTCGTTATGGGCGAGGTTGATCTTGATTTCGGCAAACGCCTTTGTCAGGCGGGCGGTGACCACCGCAAGTTTATCCGTCAGATATTTGTGTCGGTAGATATTACAGCGCCTCTTTATTGGTGGAAGGAGTTTGATACCTATAAGGTGGGTACAGTTGCCAACTCCTGCTCAACTATGCACAAGATACATACAAAGGCTTTCGAAAGAGATGATTTCTCGCACGACAGACTTGATGAGGGCGGACTTTTGGCACTTGACGCAGTGATTGCATATCTTGAGAGTGAGAGACAGAAATTCAATGCCGATAAGTCGGACAGACAGCCCTGGCACAATATGATACAGATGCTCCCCTCAAGCTTTAACCAGATGCGTACAGTTACGCTCAATTATGAAAATCTCATAAATATCTACTATGCGAGAAGATATCACAAGCTCGCCGAGTGGCACACACTCTGTGAGTGGATAGAGTCGCTGCCTTATGCTAATGAGCTTATTCTTGTTAAAGATTAACGCATTAGCGTGTTAACACTTTACTATAGTGAAACTTTGCACAATAAACGGGGGCATTTTACCCCCGTTTTTTGTCATATATACAAAAATATCCCTGTGGTAAATAAATTTTTAACAAATGCTTGACTTAAAAGTCAAAAAAATATATAATGAGGTATATTTTATTTTTGCCGAAAGGCGTCATATTTGGAGGTTTATTATGATGAGAGTTTACAATTTTTCAGCGGGTCCTTCCATGCTTCCCCTCGAGGTTCTCGAGAAGGCTGCAGCAGAGCTTATCAGCTACGGCGAGTCGGGAATGTCTGTAATGGAGATGTCCCATCGATCTCCCGATTATGAGGCAATTATAAAGGCGGCAGAGGCAGGTCTTCGTGAACTTATGGAGATACCTGAAAATTACAAGGTGCTCTTCCTTCAGGGCGGCGCGTCAACACAGTTTGCCGCGGTTCCTATGAACCTTATAAACAGAACAGGTAAGGCTGATTATGTTGTTTCTGGTCAGTTCTCGGGCAAGGCGTATAAGGAAGCGCAGAAGCTTGGCTATGATGTCAAGTGCATCGCTACAACCAAGGAAGATAATTTTGACCACATTCCCGAGGTTACAAAAGATATGATCCGTCCCGATGCGGCATATGTCCACATCTGCTTCAACAATACTATCTACGGCACAAAGTTCGGCTATATTCCCGATACAGGAGATATTCCCCTTGTTGCCGATATGTCGTCCTGCATCATCTCCGAGCCCGTTGATGTATCGAAGTTCGGTGTAATTTACGCAGGCGCACAGAAGAATATGGCTCCCGCGGGACTTACAGTCGTTATCGTTCGCGAGGATCTCCTCAACTTTGCCGAGGAGAAGATGCCCACAATGCTTGAGTGGAAGACAATGGCAGAGAACGATTCTATGTACAACACTCCCCCCTGCTATCCCATTTACATGGCAAAGCTCGTTTACGAGTGGATCCTCGGCATGGGCGGTCTTGAGGCTATGAAGGCGGTCAACGAGAAGAAGGCAAACCTTCTTTACGATTATCTTGACAGTCAGGATTACTATATCGCTCCCGTTAAGAAGGGAAGCCGTTCTATGATGAATGTCACCTTCGTAACAGGTGACGCAGAGCTTGACAAGAAGTTCGCGTCAGAGGCAGGCAAGGCAGGGCTTAAGAACCTTAAGGGACACCGTTCGGTCGGCGGTATGAGAGCTTCCATTTACAACGCAATGCCTTATGCCGGCGTTGAGAAGCTTGTTGCGTTTATGAAGGATTTTGCTGCGGCAAATCCCAAGAATTGAGAGGGAATAAAAATGAAAAATATACAGTTACTTAACAAGATCGCCGCTATCGGCACAGATAAGCTTGACAAGGCGGTATATAATATAGGTGAGGCAGTCGATAATCCCGACGCGATAATGGTTCGTTCTGCGGCCATGCACGATATGGAGTTTGGCGAGAATCTTCTTGCTATTGCCCGCGCGGGTGCGGGTGTCAACAACATTCCGATAGACCGTTGCTCAAAGGACGGTATCGTTGTGTTCAACACGCCCGGAGCAAATGCTAACGGCGTTAAGGAGCTTGCAATATGCGCACTTATGCTCGCATCGCGTGATATTGTGGGCGGAATAGAGTGGGCGGCTAGCCTCAAGGAGGATGTTGCAAAGTCGGTAGAGAAGGGCAAATCCAAGTTTGCAGGTGTTGAGATTGCGGGTAAGACGCTCGGCGTTATCGGCCTTGGCGCTATCGGCGGTATGGTTGCAAACGCGGCTTTAGCACTTGGTATGAAGGTCGTCGGATGCGACCCCTTCCTCAGCGTTGATGCGGCTTGGAAGATAGATAATCATGTAGTTAAGGGTGCTTCCTTTGATGAGGTGTTCAAAACGGCAGATTATATAACTCTTCATGTTCCCTCAACACCCGACACAAAGGGTATGATAAACGCCGCAACACTTGCAACTATGAAGGACGGCGTGAGAATCATCAACCTCGCGCGTGCAGACCTCGTTAATTCTGCAGATCTTAAGGCGGCTCTTGAGAGTGGTAAGGTAGCATCCTATGTTACCGATTTTCCGACCGAGGAGACAATAGGTGTGAAGGGAATAGTTGCAATCCCCCACCTTGGCGCATCTACTGCCGAGGCAGAGGACAACTGCGCAGTTATGGCGGCACTTCAGCTTGATGATTACCTTGCAAACGGTAATATCAAAAATAGTGTGAACTTCCCGAATGTAGCAATGGCAAAGAGCGGAGACGCGAGAATCTGCGTTCTTCATGCAAATGTCCCCGCAGTTATCTCGGGTATTACCACCGCACTTTCCGAAACGGGTGCTAACATTGAGAACATGATAAACAAGTCAAAGGGCGACAATGCCTACACCCTTGTTGATGTAACGGGCACAGTTACAGGAGCGATAGCAGATAAGATCGCGGCTATCGACGGTGTTGTAAAGGTAAGAGTTATCTGAAACATAAAAGCATAAAAGCACCGCAACGGCGGTGCTTTTTTCTTGAATAGAATAATATAAATTGGGATTTATCGGGGAGGACGCGTGCCTCCGGCGGCAAGCTTTTTGCAAAAAGCTTG
>JAZOSH010000032.1:0-6350 GCA_045656985.1 Eubacteriales bacterium
ACATAGATAAGCTCGTAATTACTGTGAAAGTGTGACGACCAAACCGTGTCGGAATATATAAAGGCATTATAATTAAAATTTTTTCTTGAATTCGTGGGCTGATGATATATCATAGGCTGTCTCCAAATCTTAACTTCTGTCTATAATTTTATAACAAAATTCTTGTCTTGTCAAGTACACTCTGCTATAATGAAATAAAAAGGAGGTGGCATGATGCTTGGAACAGTCTTTGCGATAGAGGAGTTTTCGGTCTATGACGGCCCAGGTATCCGCACAAGTGTTTTTCTTAAAGGATGTCCGCTTTCGTGTGTATGGTGCCACAATCCCGAGGGGCAGAGAAGAGAGCGTGAGATCGTGCGTTCACCAAACGGCTGCCTTTCGTGCAGCGAGTGCGAGAGGCTCGCCTTGAAAAAAAACGGACGCCTCGTCTTTACCGAGGCGAGCATAGAAGGTTGTCCGAGAGGACTGTTGCGTTATAGTGGCGAGGAGATAGAGAGTGGCGAGCTTTGTAGAAGGATACTCAAAAACGAGCGACTTCTTGTCGGCGGCGGAGTTACCTTTTCGGGAGGCGAGCCGTTAGCACAGAGCGATTTTCTGTTTGAGTGTCTCGCACAGCTTCGGGGTAGACTTCACACCGCCGTGCAGACATCGGGCTATTGCGACGGCGCGATTTTTGCCGAGACGCTCTCGCTTGCCGATTATTTTCTTTATGACATAAAGCTTGTTGACAGCAAGCTTCATCAGCGCTATACAGGAGCGTCGAACGAGCTTATCCTTGGGAACCTTTCGCGCCTTGCCGCAAGCGGCAAGGAATTTGTTGTCCGTCAGCCGCTTATTCCGTCTGTCACAGATACTGCCGAGAATGCCGAGGCAACGGCAAAGCTGCTTTGGGAGCACGGCATCGGCGAGATAGAGCTTCTGCCCTACAATAAAATGGCGGGAGGAAAATATAAGATGCTTCTGCGCGAATACCGCCCCGGATTTGATGAGACGGCAGAGCCGGAGGCGCACAGAGAGATTTTTGCCGCGCACGGGATAGATGTGCGCGTGCTTTGAGGTGTGATATGACTGAATTTACAAAAGAATTGCTTGACGAGTTGCGTTCAAGGGACTACCGCTCTTTGAGACGGGACGGCGAGGAAAAGCCAATCCTTTATCCTACCGACCTTTTCGGCTTTAATCTCGGCGCTCCGCGCAGAGAGAAATCGCTTGAGGGAAATCTTTCGCCGAATTTTGAAAAGGTAATAAATCTTGGCTTTCTTGGGCTTCGTGAGGAGCTTCTGGCGTCTCTTGCGCACGCAGAAAATGACGAGCGCCGTGCCTATGGTGAGGAGATGCTTCGGGTGCTTGATACAGCACTTGCCGATGCCGATGAATTTCGCGAGAAGGTAAGAGCGGCGGGCAACAGCCGACTTGCCGCGGCGCTTGAGCGCGTTCCGTACCGTGCGGCAGAGAGCTTCTATGAGGCGTGCGTATTTATTAAGGCATGCATATATTTTCTGCGCCGATCGAGAGCATCACACCTCGGCCTTGGCCGTTTTGATATTTATATGTATCCCTTTTTCAAACGCGATATTGAACGCGGAGTGACAAGGGAAGAGCTTTTTGAGACACTTGAGTGTTTCTTTATCTCGCTCAATTTTGATTCCGACCAATATCCCGGTGTTCAGCAGGGCGATAATGGGCAAAGCCTTATGCTTGGCGGATTCTCGCCTGACGGAGCGAGCATGTATAATGAGCTTTCCGAGCTCTGCATCAGGGCGTCCCTTGAGCTCTCGCTCATTGACCCGAAGATAAATCTGCGTGTTGGCAAAAACACTCCCGACGAGATATTTCTGCTTGCCACAGAGCTTACAAAGCAGGGGCTCGGATTTCCGCAGTATTCAAATGATGATGTTGTAGTTGACGGCCTCATCTCGCTCGGCTATGATGCGTGTGACGCATATAATTATTCCGTTGCGGCGTGCTGGGAGTTTATCGTGCCGAATTGCTCTGCCGATGTGCCCAATGCAGCTACTATGAATTTTCCGCTTGTTGTTTCGCGCGCGGTGCGTGCACATCTTGAACAATCTGAGAGCTTTGAAGAGCTTTTCTCATATGTGAAAGAGGAAATAGATGACGAGTGCGCCGCCCTCGTAGCCGAGAAAAATAAACGCGAATTCCCACCAATGCCGATGCTCTCACTTTTTATTGACGGATGCATTGAAAAGCTCCGCGACCTTCACCACGGTGGTGCGAAATATATGAATTTCGGCTGTCACGGCGCGGGCATTGCCAACGCCGCAGATGCCCTTGCCGCGATAAAAAAGCTCATTTTTGACGAGAAAAGCCTTGAAAAGAGGGAGCTTCTCTCGGCGCTTGATGCCGACTTTGAGGGGTATTCTGTCCTTCGAGCGCGCCTTCGCAGTTGTCCCAAGATGGGCGAGAACGATGACCTTGTTGACGGTATTGCCTCGATGCTTATGGATGCCTTCTCGGAAAGCATGAACGGCAGACCTAACCGAAACGGCGGTATCTGGCGCGCAGGCACCGGAAGCGCGATGGAATATGTTTTGAGTGCCGAAAAGTGTCCTGCCACTGCAGACGGCAGACGGGCGGGCGAGCCATATTCGTCAAGCTTTTCACCTTCGCTTGATGTGCGCCCGACAGGGCTTCTGTCGGTCATATCGTCATTTACAAAGTACGATATGAGGAAGATTATTAACGGCGGTCCTCTTACGGTAGAGCTTCATGACACGGTGCTTCGTAATAAGATAGGTATAGAAAAAACGGCGGCTTTTGTCAAGAGCTTTATCTGTCTTGGTGGCCATCAGCTTCAGCTGAACTCAATCAATCGTGAGAGACTTCTTGAGGCGCAGAGACACCCCGAGGAGCACAAAAACCTCATCGTTCGCGTATGGGGCTGGAGCGGATATTTCTGTGAGCTTGATACAAAATATCAGGAGCATATCATAAGAAGAACAGAATATTTATCATAAAAATGCCCGACCTTCAAGAGAAGGTCGGGTTTTTCATTAGAATATTATTACAACTGAGGCGAGAAAGGCAATAGCGGTCGCGATATAGTCGCGTGCTGTCAGCTTTTCCTTGCGAAGGGCGCTTATCACACTTGATATGACCATAACTCCGCCCGTCACAAGCGGGTATTGCACCGACGCGGGCAGTGAGCCGAGAGCGATGAGCAAAAAGAGATTGCCAATGCCGTTAAATACGCCGTAGCCTGTCACAAGCACAAGCTCATTCTTGTGTGGAAGGGGTATTTTTTTGCATTTTACAAGCAAGAAAATTCCACAAATAAGCACCGCCCACAAGGCGCTAAGCATCATAAAGCTTGTGCTGTCAACATGCGCTGTTGCAGAGGACTGATGTATCTTTGAGATGACACCCGCCATACCGTTTAGCACAAAAACGGCAAGGTAATAGATGACAGCCCTCTTTCCTGCCTTCTTTTTCTCAATACCAAGCAGTACCGCCGCAACTATCAGCGCGATACAGATAGCCTTAGGTACCGAGAAGCCCTCGTCGTAAAAGAAAACGCCGAGAAGGAAGGGAAGAAGCATTCCGCCAAGCATTGAAAATATCGAGTAGACCGAAAGGTTAGTGACCTCAAATGCCTTGAGGCTGAAATATGTCATTATAAGTCCCGATGCTGTGTAAATGAGCGCGAGTATGGCGCTGAAGGGGGTAAAGCCCATCTTGAAGCCACCTATTGCGAACATTATGATAGCAATTATCACGCTCTTATAGAGTGTGAAAACGAGGGTTGCTTCAAGCGATGAGCCTCGGCTCTCACCAAATTTCTGATTAAAGAGAAATTGTAGAGAGAAGAGCACCGTCGCCGCTAAAACGAGAGAATAATAAAGAGCTTCCATTTTTTCGATTTAATCAGCGGGGGGATGAGCCCGAGCCAAGTCCCTGCTTAAAGGATTTCGATCGGTAGTTGTCCTTTTTCGTGCACTCGATATCCCAGAGCTCCTTGATGTGATCGTAAACGGCATCCTCGATCTCAGGCGTGCCTCCCGCCTTGGTGTCAAGAAGCATATCTCCGGCAACATGAGGATCTGTGCAAGCGGTATCGTTTCTCCACGCGTCGCGCTCCTCCTTATTGCGAAGATTGGGAATATCCATAGGCATATTGCCCGCAAGGATAGAACGGTGCGCGAACATTCCGGGAAGGGACATATCAAGTGCTTCGTAAACATCGATTATATCGGCCTCGGGGTTTCCGAGCACCTTCTCGACGAAGTTCCACATTGCTACGTAGTCAGATCCACCGTGACCGAAGGCATTTGCTTTGCTTGCCAAGGGATTTTCGGGCAGATAGGTCTCGGCAGGACGATTTGCATACTCGCCCGAATATTCGTCGGCTTCTACGTAGATGCGGTTGTATTTGTCGGGGTGTGCAACCTCGCGCGCCGACTCAAAGCGGCCCTTTGATCCGTACATGCAGTACCAGATAGAGTCCATATAAAGACCGCCGTGGAGGCTCTTTACGGTTGCACCGTTTTCCATAGTTACCATTTCCATACCGAATGCTGCCGCAAGCGCACCCATACGGAGCTTTCTCTCGTTGCTTGTGCCGCCCCCCTCAAAGCCGATAACGCGTGCAGGACGAAGTCCCGTTGCGTGAACTATCGGTCCGAGAGAATGGGTGCAATAGAAGGTCGCGTACATTCTGTTTCTCCAGTGATCCTTCTCGCCGTAGGTGATAGAGGGCCAGATAGACTCGCAGTTGTGCACGTACTCGCACTCGGCATACTCAAGCTCACCGATCTTACCCTCGGCATAGAGCTTCTTCATCTCATAGGGCGCGGACATATAGCAGTAGTTCTCGCCGTAGCCGTAGAGCATGCCCGTTTCCTCGACGGTCTCGACGAGCTCAACAGCCTCTTTCATAGTCTGAACGGGAAGCACCTCGGAATAAACATGCTTTCCGAGCTTCATCGCCTTGATTGCAAAGGGCGCGTGCTCGTTTGCGTAGTTCGCAAGGACAACAACATCCATATCGTGTTTTATAAAATCGTCAAAATTGTCATAGAAAGCGATGTCAAGGCCTTCTGCGTTTGCCTTTTGCTCCTCAAGAGCCTGGGGCCACTTGTCGCAGATAGCGACAACCTCTGCGTTGTCTGCTCTTTTACAGTAGTTTATCATACTTGAGCCGCGGTAGGCACCAAGCACACCGATTTTTACCTTTTTCATATTTCCCTCCGAAAATAAATTTTGTTTACAGCTTCATTATAATATAGAGAAAAAGCACTGTAAATAGAAAAATTCTATATAAATATGTGTTATTTCCGCTTTTCTGTTGATTTTCTTGGAACAAGTTGATATAATGAGTACGAGGTGATCGTATGATAGAAAATATATGCAGATTTTTGCCGAAGAGCAATAATTATAATTTTTTCAATATAATAAATCTTGTTTACGAGACGAAGGCGACGGAAGCTGCTCCACTTAAGAGTGCGGCGACCTTTCGTATGATGATAGTTGTTGACGGCGAGGGGCTGCTTGTCACCGAGAAACGAGAGAGGAAGCTGTGTGTCGGAGATATTGTGGTAATGCGTCCTGCAAGGCCGTTTTCAATAAGGAATACGGGCGATATAAGGTATATTTATATCAGTTATCTCGGAGGTAGGGCGAATATCCTTGCCGATGAGATGAAAATAGAGCCCGACGGAAGTGTGTTTAGCGGTTATGATAGACTTGTTCCGTTTTGGAGAAGTACACTTGAGAGGGAGACGCCCACCACAAATCTCTGCTGTGAGGCGGTGGTGTTGTATAGCTTTGCCGAGATAGGTGACAGATTTTTCACCGAGAGCAAAATAAAGAGCGCTGACAGCGCAGCGGAGCGAATAAGAAGATATATTGACGACAATTTTTCCGACGGAGAGCTGTCTCTTGAAAGCGTTGCCGAGGCGCTTTCCTACAGCCCGAAATATGTTTCTGCCGTTTTCAAGCGGGAGATAGGTGTAGGATTTGGTGAGTATCTGCGCACTATACGCATTCAATACGCCTGCGAGCTTATGGAGCAGGGAATGACGAGTATAAAGCTTCTCGCTCCACTTTGTGGCTATGACGATCCGCTCTATTTTTCATCGGTCTTCAAGCGCGAGATGGGAGTAAGTCCAAGGGAGCACACAAAGAAAAGCAACTAACGCATATCGTTTGCAATATTTAGAGCGAAAAACGAATAAAATTAAAAAGAAATGGAAAAAATGATAAAAAGTACTTGACAAAGTAAAATTTATTTGTTATAATACGATTTGCGTTGTGGGGCATCGCCAAGCGGTAAGGCATCAGACTCTGACTCTGACATTTCCGGGGTTCGAATCCCTGTGCCCCAGCCAAAA
>JAZOSH010000033.1:0-38568 GCA_045656985.1 Eubacteriales bacterium
AGCGCATCACATGCCGTGCGGATCGGCATCTTCACAACGGTCATCATGCTCGTCTGCACACAGCTTTGGCTTCTCTTTACGCCGAGTGCAAGCGACTGGGTAATGCCTGCTGTAAAGACTATATTCTCAAGCACGCCCCGACTTATTCTTGCAAGCTTTACGGGCTATGCGGTATCCCAGCACTTTGATGTCTGGCTCTACCACAAATGGTGGGATTTCTCAACGAAGAAATTCGGCGACTCGAAGAGGTTTCTCTGGCTTCGCAACAACGGCTCAACACTCATTTCACAGATAGTAAACACCGTAATATTTACAACTATCGCCTTTGCGGGAATGTACGATACGGCTACCTTTATATCAATAATGCTGTCAAGCTATGTAATATATATTTTCACAAGTCTTCTTGACACTCCCGTCGTATATATCGCGCGTAAGCTAAAGGAAAGAGGAAATATCCCCGAATAAATAAAAAAGCGGCGCTATGCGCCGCTTTTTATTATGTTACGCGAGAACTGTAACTTCCTTCTTTGTGATAACAGTTACAAGGTCGACAATCCAGAGGATACCGAAAATGTTACCTGTTACAAGCTGAAGGATACCAACAACAAGAGCTACTGTGTCCTTCTCGTCAACGCCCTTTGTGATACGAACAAGCGCACCGTAGATGTCGTAGAAGATAACGAGCAAGAGCTTTGCTATCCAAGGAAGCTCGCGCAGAGTCTTTCTGAAATCTGCCATGATATAATACCTCCATTAAAATTATTACAAGAATATTTTACAACAAAATAGGCTGATTGTCAATAAAATCATCCAATTTTTATTTCACGACATTAAATATCTTTTACTATTTACTTTTACTTTGCTATGTGGTATAATATTCTACGATCAGTTTTTTAAAAATATGTACTATGGAGTTTAAAATGGAACAAAAACTTGAACGCAAATACGGACTTTTCACCGCTATATGTATGGTAGTCGGTGTCGTTATCGGCTCGGGAATCTTCTTCAAGGCTGAGGCGATCCTCGGTCACACGGGTGGAAATATGCTCGTAAGTGTCCTTTCCTTGCTTGTAGGCGCTGTGGTAATTATAAGCTGCTCGCTCGCTTTTTCTACCCTTGCAACAAAATATGAAAGGAACAACGGAGTCGTTGACTATGCAGAGGCGATAGTCGGAGAGAAATACGGCTATATTATGGGCTGGTTTCTCTCAACCATATACTACCCCTGCATCACCTCGGTGCTTGCGTGGGTATCGGCAAGATATACTCTTGTAATATTCAACCCCGAAGCCGACATTACCGGCGGTCTTTGTATGGCGCTTGGCGCATTCTATATCTGCATCTTCTATGTCCTCAATCAGCTTGCACCTCGCATTTCGGGAAAGGTTCAGGTAAGCGCGACGGTAATAAAGCTCACTCCTCTTCTCGTTATGGCTGTAGTCGGACTTGTCGTAGGACTTGTGACCGGAAACACCGGTGAGGCGTTCGGCTCCTCTTTTGAGATGCTTAAGGATCCCGCGCAGTCGGGCAGCCTTTCTACTCTTTTTGCGGCAGTTGTGTCGGCGGCATTTGCATATGACGGATGGATAATTGCAACATCGATAAACGCCGAGCTTCACAACCCCAAGAAAAATCTTCCTATAGCCCTCACCGTTGGAGCGCTTATAGTTGCGGCTATATATATTTTCTATTTTATCGCGGTCGTTGGCGTCACATCAGTTGATGTTATTATAGAGAAGGGCTCGAACGCGGCATTCACAACGCTCTTTGGCAACATAGCGGGAACGATACTCAATGTATTTATCGCTGTTGCCTGTCTTGGCACACTTAACGGAGTTTCCATTGCAAACACACGCGGACTTTACTCTATCGCCGTTCGAGGTCAAGGCCCCGCCCCCGATGTGCTATCAACTATTGACGCAAAATCAAATATGCCCACGAACTCAGGTCTTATCGGACTTCTTCTTGCGGGCTTCTGGTATTTTTACTTCTACGCAGCAAACCTTGACAGCGTTATGGGAATATTCAGCTTTGACTCGTCCGAGCTTCCTATCATCACTCTTTACGCAATGTATATCCCGATATTTGCTATGTTTATGATAAAGGAAGGCAAGAAGAATTTCGTAAGAAATGTGCTTGTACCCATTATCGCAATTCTCGCGTCTGCATTTATGGCGTTTGCCGCATTCTACGCACACGGAATTGCACCCTTCATAAAGGCCTTGTCAGAGGGACGCTTCTCCTTCCCTGCCCTGATATACCTCGCAGTCTTCGCCATAGTTATGGTGATTGGCTTATTCTTCTACAGGAAAGACAAGGAAGAACTCTGAATATAAAATTAGCCCCGACGGAAGCTCCGTCGGGGCTTTACTTTTTATTATCAACCAATACCCAAAAGTGTAATGGTGATGTTACCTATAGCGACACCGTCCTCAGCATCGGCGGTAAGACTTCCACCCGTTACCTTGAAGGATACCGCAGTAGCGGGCGTTACGGGATTGTCCTCTGCATCGCGCGAAGCGGCAACAAGGGTTACGCTGACCTTATCACTCGCCGACTCCCACTCCTCATCACTCGGAGCTTCGCCCTCGGCAAGCTTTGCAGTGATCTCCTCGGCAATAGTACCATCCACCGCGTTTGAAACAAACTTGAAGTCTGCCTTGACTTTCTGATTTGAATGATTTGACAGAATTATCTTTGCGGGCGTTGCACTCCAACTTCCACTCTCGTTATTGACATGATTTACATCATCCCACTCAACAGTTACATTATACTCAAATGAGAGGCTGTCCCAGGTTATGTCTATTGATACTACCTTCTGTGCCTCTGACTCGCCCTCATATTCCCCATTCACGGGAATATCCGAGCTTCCGTCTCCTGTAACAGTATCACTGTTGATGAGATCCTCAGAAATGCCAAGAGCGTCATAAGTAAGTCGGGCAAGATTTACCGTAAGCCCTGCCTCTATCTCATAGAGTACATATATCGTACCCTTTGAATCAACAGCAATATCGGAATATCCTGCAAGTCCGCTTTCAATTACAGTTGCCGTCTCCCAGCTCGCTCCGTCATCAAGAGAGGCGCGAAGCGTGAGATTACAGCGTGATGAGTCATGATTGCAGTTTGAAGAAAGTATTGTATAAGGATAGCCTGCGGCATCATAAGCATAAAGACTTCCCATACAGGTGGGGTCAACAAGTGTTGTATCATATTTCATTGTTGACCAGTCCGAATAGCCTGTATTGCTCCACGACACCGCGCGGTAACCGCCGTTTACATTTCTTATGCTCAACATAATTCTGCCGTCAGAGGTCTTGGCAAGCATTGTTTCATTAGGAGAATATATATTATCGCCATGGGGCACCTTCTCGCCAAGCTGCCATGTTACGCCGCCATCTTTTGAATAAAGGGTAACAACCTCACTCGGATAGTGAGAATCAAGTGCCATATCTCTGCTCTTTTCTACCATCCAGGCAGTAACTATAAGCGTTCCGTCATCAAGACATATTCCGTGTCCTGGACCGACAGCAAAAACATTACGGGTTTCGGGCGAAGTGCTGTTAGAAATATTTACAGGCGTGCTCCATGTTACACCGTCATCTGTACTCTTACAGTAAAATACTCCACAACCGTGCTCACAGCTTGAATATGCCGCATCATCACACTCGGCACAAACACCATACTCAACACAGTATAACAGATGTATGGTATTATCATTGCCTACTATCATCGTAGGATTGTTAACAGTAGCACCGAGGCTTACACCATCAACGATCTTTATCGGCTCGCCAAAGCTATTTCCGCCATCTGTGCTTCTGAAGGCAAGAATATCCATATCCGCCCAGTCAGAAAGGCCAAGTCTCGCTTCAAAATACATAATTACAGTATCTGCCTTGGTCACAACGATGCCGGGAATTCTGTAATGCGAGTAGATACCGTCTCCACCGCTTGTGTTCCCTTTAAGTATCTTATAATTATCCATAGTATGTACCTCTGGATCAAATTGCGGGTTACCACTGCCCGTAAGCGTGCTTGTGGATGTGCCCTTTTCATTTTTTGCCACGACCGTTATCGTGTGACCGCCCGCTACCAGCTCAAGTCCCGTTACAGTGTAGCTCGTCGCGCTCACATTTACGGTTGATGCATTGCCGACAGTTACATCATAGGACGAAGCATCGGTCGCCGCAGGCCAGCTTACCGTAAAGCCATTGGCGCTTCTTACTACAGTCAGCTTGCTATTCGTTTCCCATGTGGGGAGTCCTGACATCTGCCAATAGGAGACCTCAAGATTATCAACATATCCCTCGCCCGAGCTCGTAGCACTGCCCTGACAGAAGAACTGAACATAAGCTGTGGTGGTATAGGCATGCGTCTGGATAGCGCCGCTGCCCACCTTCTCACCGTTAACATAGACATCAATCGCCTTTGTAGCGCGATCGACCTCTATCGCGTAATTTTGCCACTCGGAGGTATTGATACTGCTGTCAAGCGGAATGTTCGTTGACCAGGTTCCCGATGTGCTCGACATCTGAATATATCCCTCTTCAACAGCAAACATTATTCTGCTGCCTGCAAGCCCGACCTTCAGCGCTACTGTAGCGCAGTCTCCGGGGCCTTCGGTATAAGACAATGCCTTTGCATCAAAGGATATCCTGAATTTGTCATAGCTTGTCAGATCAATCGCGTTCTCTGCACCAACTACTAATGCACCGTTTGTTTTAAGCGCGAGCGCCGAGCTGCCCTTTTGTATAGTCCCCACCGACATAGTGCTCGTCGCGCTCCAATTATCAAGAGAATTGAAGTCATCAGCATATATGCCTGTATATGCCCCGTCAACCATTGCCGAGACAGACAAATCATCTATATAGCTCTCGCCCGAGGTGCTTGCTGTCGCCTGACAGAAAAACTGCAGATACGAGCCACTCGTCCATTGGTGGGTCTGAACAGCTCCACTGCCTACCTTGCCGCCGTCAACATATATGTCCACAACGCCTGTTGTACGGTCACAAATAAGTTCATAATTCTGCCATTCGCTTGCATTGTGAACGCTGCTGTCAAGTGCCAAGTGACTTCCGTCAGCAGAATTTGAGGTAGAAACATATATATCGTTTTCCTCAATATACAACATTATTCTGTATCCATTGAGTCCTATCTTCAGGGCTGTCGTTGCACTTGCAGAAGGCCCCTCGGTATAGGAAGCCGCCTTTGCGTTAAAGCTTATCTTGAATTGATCATATCCCGTCAGATTCATATTCTTTTGTGCTGTCGCAGCGGTCGCTCCGTTCGTTTTGAGAACGAGCACGCTATCGCTTGGAGTGCCGACAGCTCCGTTATTCAACGAGCTCCACCCATTATCTGTGAGATTATCAAAATTCTCGTTAAATATCGGAATCCAACTTCCCTCCTCTGCGGCAGATATACCGAGAGGTATGATACCTGACATCATTGCGAAAACGAGCGCAATACAAAGTACGCGCAATGAATACTTTTTCATCTTTTTTCTCCCTCTATTGAGTAATTATCTATGAATATAAATGTACATAAGATAATTATACATCAAAAAAGAGCAAATAAGTATAATAATATTGCTTGATTTTTTACTGTGGTTGCTTATTTAGACTCTGCGAGTGTTGATATTTCCTTAGATTAAAATACGGGAGGCTTGCTCCCGCATTTTAATCTATAATTACAGTTTCAACTGTGCCGTCGTCACCGATAAGCGTCATCTCATATATCTTATTAAAGCTTGCAGGGTATGTTTCCTGAATAAGTCCGTTATGACTTATTACTACTGTATCACCCTTTTTTACGCTATTTTCAAAATTATTCGGCACGCTGAAAAGGTCACTTGAGCCCGAAGCGGGATTTGACGCCGAGGGTGTTACAAGAAGATAGCTGTCATACACCTCTTTCACTTCAAAAGCATGGCTTCCCTCCCCATAAGGATCCTGTACACCTTTACCTCGCTCAACAAGTGTGCCGATGCCAACAACTCCAAGGCAGAGGACGAGTGATATAGTCGCTGCGCTTAACCAAAAGGATCTTTTCTTGAATATTTCAGGTAATTTTCTTTCCCTTCTGAAAATAATAGCACCGACTATCCAAAGAATAACGATTCCCCCGGCAAGTCCTGACGAAACATATAGCAAGCTCTCAATATCAATAAGTGTTACAAGAATCGCCCCTGCAAGTGCAAGGCTGGCAGTATTAATCACCTTTTCACCTACCGAGCGCACCCTATTATCAAACGCCCTGCCGAGCGAGAATCCAAGCTCAAGACAGGCAAGATATATGGGTAAGGTGTAAATAAAAAGTACAAGTACAATCAAGAAATACGGAATATGCAGAATACTTCCGCTATCATCGGAAAAGCATGAAATGACAAAGATCAACGGGAAATAGGCAATTGCCAACGAATAAAAAATATATTTTACTGCTTTTTTCATAGAATTCTCCTTTCGTGCTTATACCTTGTTTGTCGCCTTTTCGATTGCGTCTTATTTCACTATACCATAAAAGTTGCCCAAAGGCAATATCTATCTGCGAAATAGCAGCCGACGGGAAACCGTCGGCTGCCGTTTTTTTCTTGATCATCTTCTTCTTATAACGAAAAACCAGATCGCAGTTCCTCCACCAAGGAGGATTACTACCACAATAACAACTACCGTAACTGTTACAGTCTTTATTCTGTTAGCTTCGTTTGTCTCAATGGTCTCAAGGAGTGCATTTGCTTCAGCCTTTGCAGACTCAAGCTCTGCCTTCTCATCTGCGGTATAGTTCTCATCTGCAAGCAGAATATCTATCTCGCCAACAAGAGCTGTGATGTTCTCGGCATCCTCAAGCTTGACATTCTCTGTTGTGTATACAGAAAGCTTTTCATCAAGCTCATCCTTTGCCCCTGCTGTTGCCTCTATAGTGACTATAAGTTCCTCAACCTCTACCTTTGCAGACTCAAGCTCTGCCTTTTCATCAGTTGTATAGTTCTCTGTTGCGAGAAGCGCATCAATATCGCCTATAAGGCTCTCAAGACTTTCCTTGTCGCTTGACTTTACAGTCTCGCTCTCATACGATATAACGCTGTTCTCTACCTCGCCCTTTGCTTCAGTATTTGTTGCGATATTAGCTATAAGCGCCTCGGCATCCGCCTTTGCAGCTTCAAGCTCTGCCTTTTCTTCGTCGGTATAATTTTCTGTTGCAAGCAGCGTATCAATATCGTCTACAAGGCTCTCAAGACCTTCCTTATCGCTTGACTTTACAGTCTCACTCTCGTAGGAAGCAACTGCGCTCTCGGTGTCAGACTTATTCTCGGCATTTGCATCAATACTTACGATAAGCGCCTCTGCTTCGGCCTTAGCTGCCTCAAGCTCTGTCTTCTCCTCATCTGTGAGTTTATCGGTTTCAAGGAGTGCATCTATATCACCTATAAGTGCATTTAGATTTTCCTTATCACTTGACTTTATGCTCTTGCTCTCATATGAAGCGACACTCTCCTCAACCTCGGTCTTCTCTGCCGCAACAGCCTCTATATCTGAAACAAGCGCCTCTGCCTCTGCCTTTGCGTTCTCAAGATCGTTTCTCTCGCTCTCGGTAAGATTATCCGACTCAAGAAGTTCATCAATTTCACCGATAATGCTATCAAGCTCTTCCCTGTCGCTTGACTTAATGCTATCCGACTCAAATCCGCTTGCCACTACCTCAAGGCGGCTTCCGGGCTCTGTTACAGAATCGGTATTTCCACAGCCATAATCACAGAGGGCTGTCTTTGTTCCGTCAGCCTCAGCGGTAGCATTTTCATCCGAGACATATACAGTATAACTGTGATTGAAATAATTGGTTGTGCCGTATGCTCTCTTGCAAATATTGCAGATTGCCGATGACGAGCAGGTAGCATACCCGCCCTTGCACGCATCAGTTCCTTTTGCCTCGCTACAGTCTTCAACCGTACATGCATACCAGTGGTTTTTTCCGTCGCTTGTGTATTTTACATCAAAGCAATGATATGTACCCTTGCTTGCGTATGTAATGCTGTAATTCTCTGTAACATCGTCCTCACTTGCGTCAAATATCTTGTCAACCAATATCTCGCCGCCATCGGCTGTAATATGTGCGACATGTCCGTTAACGAGACCTGTACTTGTATACTTGGTGCCGTCAATGCTCTCGTCCATCGTTATTGACTGGTCTTCAGTTGTAAAGCTTACAGCTCTCTTTGAAACTGTAAGAACTCCCGTCTCATAGCTTATCTCATAGTTTGTGCTTGTATAGCCCGAAGGAGTGATGACATAGTCGCCTATAACATCAAGTGCCTCGTAATCGTAGCTGAAGGTAAGTGTTCCACCGAGCACTGCCTTGTCATCACTACCCTTAAAGCCGTCATAGCAAACTCCGTTATTCGCGGGTGCATCGCCATAGCTTACAGCGTGAGCGTTTGCTGTTATCTTAAGAGGAGCTTTTGTTATAGTGAAGTTCAGGGTAGCCGAAGCCTCTTTGTAATTGCGGTCAGCCGCGACAGTTACGCGAACGGTGTATTTGCCAACATCAACAGGAGCTGTTGTGCTGTATTCACTTTCGTTTTCGTTTTTCTTGTACTCAACGGTAACCGTGCCGCCGCTGAGAGATGAGTATGTGGGAGTGCCAACAGCAGCAGCGTCATATTCCTTACCAATATTGCTTATGCTGCTGACTTTTCCGTCGGCTTTTTCAACAGTATACTCAATAGAAGCTGTAAGTGCTCCCACACTGACCTTTGCGGTATATGTTCCCGCTTGACTCGGAGCGCTATCCATTACTGTGCTGTTCTCGTAATACACAATGTCGCCTACAAGGTCTGCATTGGTCACAGAAGCAAGATATTCAGTATTCGGCTTATATACGAGACCTCCGGGTGCTGTCAAAGTTGCATAAACTCCGTCGGCAGCACAGCCCGCACACTTTATAAGGATAGAGTCATTTGTGCTGTTAACTGTAGCCAGCTCGTAAGTAACAGCATGTGCGTGGTTGTCGTATGAATCTGTAACGATATTGTATGCTACCGCCGAGCCCTTGAAGTTAGGAAGCGTATCAGGCGTATTTCCGCCGACTGTCTGCTTCCAAGCGCCGTTCGGATCACCCTTATTTAGTTTATAAGTTATCGTTCCATCAGCAAAATCGGTCGTTCTTCCAATATTGATATAGGTTGCGTCGTTAGACACCACACCATGGTTTCCGGTACCGCCTGCAGTCATTGTAAAACCGTAGTAACAATTGCTGACAGTGTTATTGTTTAATCTGTGAGAGAAAGCGTAGATATTACCGCTGTTATAGAAGTTAACATCTGTATGTAAATAGGAATTTGAAATCTTTATGCTTACATCGGGATCGCTCTTTCCTACCATACAGGAAATATCCTTTATATTACTCATATTTATGCTTCCGGTATACGCGCAGTTATTTATAACGACATCTGCGTCGCTGTATCCCACGAATACGCCAAAGTTAACATCATATGCGGTTCTGGAGCTGGTTGCATGCCTAAATTTGTATGACGCGCTTACTATACAGTTTTCAAATGTCACTGTGTCGCCCGTTGCAATTGTAACGAGTCCGCCGTAATAACCGGTAGGAGCTCCCGAAAATGTCGGAAAGACTATGAAATCGTTGCTATTACTGTAGCCGTCGTCATAGATAAGGTTCTTAAAGGTAGCGCCGTTTACCACGATGAAGGTCGAGCCAGTAGCGGTGAGAGTATATCCGTTACCGTCAAGAACACCCCTAAAGGGCATTTCGTCAGTACCCACGGTGAGAGTGCCGATATTGACATCTGCCATAAGCTTTGCATTTGCCTTCGGATTGAAAATGCCACTGAGCAGTGTTCCCTCCACCAGTTTTTTGAAGTAGGTAAAGTCTTCAAGATCGTAAATGAGATATGTGCCGTTTTCTGTGGCGGGAGCCATGATCTCTCCACAGGTAGAGCATTTGCCGCTTCCGTTATCCGCACAGTTGTGCTTCAAATAGAAGATTGCTTCTGTTGCTTTTGCTCCGCTGCCGATAACGCCGACATAGATGTTGCCGTTTGCGGTTATGCTCGTAGGAACACTGTTCTCGGGCAACCACAGACAAACCTGATTACCGATAGTCTTCGTACCGTTGATAGCATAACCCGTGATACCCTCTGCCGCGCTTAAAGCTGTACCGTCAGATACACCGTATAAGGTAATTGTTCTTGGATAAAGCGAACTACCGCTTTCGTTAACGGGAATAACCGTCTCTTTATCTTCATTTATAATTGAGCCGATTACACTGCCGCCCTGAATAGTAATAGTTCCACCATCCACACAGAGACGATCGGAAGCATTTACGGCTCCGCCCTTAATGATAATATTATCAGCCCAATATCCGTAGTCAGTCGATGTGGTGTACTCCTTGAAGACATCTGTGCTGATGTAGCCGCCGTCAATGGTCAATGTTTGACATTTGATCCCGCCAATAGCATAAACGATCTGCTTATTAACATATTCCTGATCTCCCGCACTGGCTTCGATTTTGCTGTTTTTGAGGTTGATAGATTTTACCGTACCGCCGATTCCGTATCTTCCGCCCCAAGCTGTGATCGTACTGTTTTCAATGGTAATGCTTGAGCTTTGCTCATCACTGTAGTCATAATCGGAACCGATAGCCAAAGCATTGCTCTTGTCAGAAATACTAATAGCCCTGACTGTACTGTTTTTGATAGTAATATCTGTTACATTGCCTCCACCAATGATCGTGCTGCCAATAGTATAAGTATTTTCTACCCTGATATTGGCGTTATAGATACCTATTGAATACGGATAGCTGCTTGAGGAACTGCTCACACCTATGCAAGAAGCTCCATAATCTGTACGGTAGCTATATTGTACTGTACCACCGTAGATATTAATAGCGCGTGTGGTAGCATTTTCATTACCATGGTTGCAGACAATAGCGCTCTTTACCGTAGTATCGTAAACATTAACTATGGGAGCATACAAGCCAACCATAATACTGTTCTTTGCCCCGGGAATGTCTATAACGCCGCCGTGTATTTCTATCTTTTCGGTACAAACAATATTTTTATCGTCAGCCATCGTCAGCTTCGCCGCCGCACCTGCTGTAGTAGTTGAATAGATGTACAGACTGCCCGTTCCCGACACGCTCTGATTCAGCTTAAGATCAGCGTTAAGTATAAGGTGGACATCTCCGTAAATATAAAATTTTTCATAGCTTGTTGTGCTGCCTACAGTAGTTGACGAATTGACTACATAATAAGTAGTCGCGCCCTCTGTACCCCAAGAGGTATCCGACGAGGTGACTTCCGTTGCAGTTACTGTTTTTGTGGTACTCGTGACAGTCTCGGTTGACGAGTTCCACGATTTTTCATAATAGGATACGCTGCTCGTTGCCGCACTTGCCACCAGTGCCATAACAACAGTCATCAATATTGCAAGAGCGAATACCGTTCCTATTTTCATTATTGCAGATTTTGTTGTTTTCATTCTTTTGCCTCCAAATTTATTTAGATGAAATTGTTTCTTTCTTACTGCAAATGCCGATGAGCTCCTCGCCCCTTTTGAAGTATCTGCAGTTTTCGCAGCACTCGTCGGAAAGACCTACCGCCTTGAACTCGGCATCGCCGCACATATCCTGCATTGCCGTTACGAAGGGCTCTCCCCTCACAGTATAGCGGGGCTCGCGTTCAAAGTCAGGATATATCGGTATCGGCTCTCCGCTTTCGCGTTCAAATTCCTCATAATAGCCGTACCTTATTTCAAAACGCTCTCCAAAAGCTTCAACTGTTCTATAAGGCTCACCCTCTTTATGCTTTGAGTTTGGCATACCGTCCTCCTTTATGCTTCTCGGCAAAACAAAAAATCCTGCCTACTGTTCTTTGCTGTTAACAGTATACAGGATTTTTATTTTTTTGCCTATTACCAAAAATAAGAAATTTGGGCTATTTTTTCGGCTTGCAATATATCCTTTTGAAGCCTTTTTGGATATTAAAGGATAGAGGCAAGCGCCGCCTTATTTTCCACGCCACTCTTGTATATAGCAATTCTTATTGACTGCTTTACAGAGGCAAGAGAAATATGTAATCTCTCGGCTATCTCGGCGTTTGACATTCCGAAGGCGGCAAGCTTTGCGACCTCACGCTCACGGGTGGTGAGTGTAGTGATGAGGTTTTTGTTTCTCACCGCGCCGCTTAGCGCAGACCAGCCAACGATATATTTTTTGTAGAGCTTCGATACGGCAGCTTGCGCTTCCTTACTCACAAGCGCAAGACGGTCATCAAGCAGACTGTCAAGCGGACGGCGATATTTTGCTATGATTCCGTAAAGCTTATCGGGGATTGCAAGCGCAATAGCACGGTCTATATGCCTTATCGCCTGCTTATCGTTACCAATATTGTGGTAGACCGCCGCACAGGTAAGACGCAGATATATCTCGGCAATAACTGTCTTGTCTGCCATTGCCTGAGAGATCATAGGCTCTATGGTAAAGGGCAGCATGCCCATAAGAGAAAGCCCTTTAACTCCCTCAAGTTCATATTCACCCGATGCTACCGCATAACCTGCCGCATAAAGATATTTTGCGTAATACACTTTTGCCGCAGGCATCGCATCGGGATGAAGAACCTCAAAATTGCCTATTTTGAACCACTCGGGAAAAGAGGTGGTATTGTATACCATACTGTCAAGAGCGGTAAGGGTAAGTGACATGATGTCTCTGTCATTATCGTTCTTTGCAGGCGCCTCGCAGATGTGCATCTTCGCCTTGTCCCACATATTAATATCACCGCGCCACATAGCACAAAGACCAAGCAACATTCCTGCCGAAAGCACTGCATAAAAGCCCGAATGCTTGCCAAGAAGATAGCTTGCATTCTCATATACTTTGTCTATATTCCCCCTCGCATAGGCAATCTCCGCCTCAAAAAGCACCTGTGCCTCGTGATTGTATTCAAGCAATCTTGCACCTTCTTCAGCCTTTCCCGGTACACTGTAGAGATCGCTCATATAAAGAAATGGCGTCTTTCGCGGCAGCGGCATATCGGCATTTGCTTTATCAAGCTCCGTTGCGCCCGACCTACGGGGATATTCGGCATCGTCGGGTATCATCCAGCTGCGGTGCCACATCATAGCTCCCGCTATATCTCCTCGCTTGCAGAGGTCCTGCACGCGTCGCGGGGTGACTCCCCATTTCTCTGCTGCCTGTTGTACTGTGATCATAAAGCTCCTCCTTGCTTCGCTCGAGCGAAGCTTACAAAAATATTATACTTCGTTCGAACGAAATTGTCAAGGGCTTGATGGTTATTTTTGAGAATTAACAATGTGAAATTTGATCCATAGAAAACAAAATCTCCGAAAGTCTGTATAGACTCTCGGAGATTTTTGTATTATTCCCACTCTTTAAGTAGGGGGTAATAACTGGTGGTAAGTAGTGTTATTTTGTATTTTTCAGGCGTATCAGACACACTATTTTTGCTCATTTTCATCTATTCCACCTGTTCCACGAGAAAAATGCCGTGATTTTGCCGTGATTAGTTTGTTAGCCAATAAGGGGAAATGTTAAATACGCTGATACGGGATATTTTACCATCCTTAATTACAAAACGCAACTCCTTAGCGGGGTTTATACCACTTTGCAAGGATGTCACACGATAAATCGGGTTATATTCCTTGTCAAACGAAAAATCAAAAACTATTTCTTCCTCGGCTGTAGCAATGAGAGTCTCGATATCTACGTCGGCGGTTAATATTTCGGCCATATCTGCAGTACCATAAATGGCCTTACCGTAGCAGTAGCTTAAATCGTATTTTTTCAATGCTTCGATGGCATCGTCTCCAACAGAGACGCCTCTGTGAGTAGCTCCGTCCTCGGGAGCGTTCACGAAGATGTAATAAAGGCTATCTTTATCCGGTTGTTGAGCGATGTTTCCCTCTTTATCATAAAACAGAAAATCATCTTCACACCACGGCTCTGTTTTGTTTGACGGATTTGTACAACCAACAAGAAAAATGAATACGACAAGCAGCGAAATGGCAAACATACGTTTCATATGCTCTTTCCTCCTTTTGTCTTATATGACCTTTATTCCCACGTTCCCGTGGGCTTGGGTGTGATATCGTGAAGTACGCGATTGATGCCCTCGACCTCGTAGGTGATTAAGTATTTTCACTTTGTTATCACGCTTAAGGATATCTGACGGGAACACCACGATTCAAATACCGTTCCGCTAATTTATTTCGTAATGTTTCCGTCGGTACAATGTACGGTATAGTTACCCGCGCCTGAATCCCAAGTGTAATATTTTTCAATAGCGTTCCATTGTTCCACGGTGCCGAGGAAGTAGATATCGGACAGAGCCGAGCAATCCGCAAAAGCAGAATCGTCGATAAAGGTAACCTTTGCGGAGATGGTGGCAGTAGTTAAGGAGGTACAGCTGTCGAAAGCGTAGCATCCGATCTTTGAAATCTCTCCGTCGATCACAACATTTGTAATTTTAGCGCGAAATCGAAAGGCGTGGGCCGCAACCTCTGACGTTCCGCTCGGGAAGGTCAGCTCGCCCTCAATGTTTTCGGGGATCCACGCAACCGTGTTATCCGCTTTGTTGTAAAGGATCCCGCTGCAAGAAAAGTAGTTTTTGTTTCCTTCGTTTACAACGATCTCCGAAAGATTGATACAGCCGTTAAACGCTCCGCCGTATCCAAGCTCGATCGCTGTGATAGTGGAAGGCAAGGTTACCTTCTTCAAGCTTGCACATCCACTAAACGCATTTGTGCCGATAGAAGTGATACCTTCCGGAATGACGATGCTTGTGACAGCCGTTCTGTATGACAGATCGGGCAGCTCACTGATACCGTCGCGAAGAACGATTTCGCCGCGGATCCCATTTGGAACCATCAAAATCTCTCCCGTTTCTTTGCTGTATAAAATTCCGTCTACACAAAGATACCATTTGTTTTCCGACGCGACTGTAATGCTTTCAAGGGCGGGGCAATTGACAAAGAGTTCTGAGGGGATATCCTTTACGCTTGAAGGAATGCTGACTGTCCTAAGGTTAGGACAGTCGTTTAATATATTCCAGCCAATATTTTCAACGCCCTCCTGTATCTCAACGGAAACCACATTGCTGTTGAGACCGGCATATATTCCTACAACTAAGTATCCATCTATTACCGACGGTATGATAAGCTCCTCGTCGGTACAGCTACCCATTCCCGTGATGATACAGGTGTTCTCGCCGTCTGACATTTCATACTCAAAGCCCGACGATATCGCGCCTGTTGGAGCTAGATATTTGTTCGCTCCGAGGAAGGTGTTACAGTCAAAGCACTGCTTGCCGTCTTCATATCCGTAGGTTTTCTCACCGGGAAGCAACGATCCAACATCTTCTGTTCTCTTATGTTTACATTCCTCAGAAGAAATGAGATTGTTGGGTGTTGTCGCAAGGGCATACATCATCAAAGCGAATGACAGAAGCGCAGGAATGACTAATAAAAAGACACTTTTATTTTCAAACAGCGTCCTTCCCTTCAGCCTGCAAATCTCCCATATAAACAAGAACGCAACGATCGATGTGAACAGCACCAAATAGGCGACAGCGTATAAAAGGCTTGCCCGCATATGCTCGGGATATATCTTGAATGCCAAGAAATAGACGCCCATCGCTATCAGCGATAAAGGAATCTGCACAATGGCAAGGGTGATAAGGACTCTTCTGACTTGATACACTGACAAATCGCTTACGAAATAACCATCCGAATCGTAATACCCCGAGTGGGACATTGCGCTGGCGTCTTCATCTGAGAGCTTCGTCGCTTTCCAAAAGCGGACGGAAAGCTTTAGTGCCAGCGGCACGATTACAGTGTTGATTTTAATGTAAAACCATAGGAAGAATGCCAAAAACACTCCCTGCCCAACTTGATAGAGGGTAAACAGCAATAGATTTTCGTTGGAACTTGCATCATAATCCTTAAATACGATAAGCAAATTGATCACACAAATGATCAAACCGAGGGTCAATGCGGTTAACCTGACCGTCGGACCGGTTTTTTTGAATCTTTGCTGCCGTCTTGAAAGTTTTTCGTTTTGGTTATGGTTGGACTTTTCACAATTCGGGTTCTGGTCCATAATCTTACCTTCTAGATAACCGGGATTATTCCCACTCAATAGTGCCTGTAGGCTTGGGAGTTATATCATAAAGAACTCTGTTGATTCCCTCAACCTCGCTTGTAATGCGCGCTGTTATCTTGTGGAGCACCGCGTAGGGTATCTCCTCGATGGTCGCGGTCATCGCGTCCTTGGTATTAACCGCACGAAGAATTGCGGGCCATCCCTCATAGCGGCTGTCGTCCTTGACGCCAACCGACTTGATGTCGGGAATTACAACGAAATACTGCCATACCTTCTCGGCAAGACCGCACTTGTCGAACTCATCGCGAAGAATAGCGTCTGCCTCGCGGAGCGCGTGAAGTCTGTCGCGTGTGATAGCACCAAGGCATCTTACACCGAGTCCAGGACCCGGGAAAGGCTGACGGTAGACCATTGCATGAGGAAGTCCGAGCGCCTCACCGACAACTCTTACCTCATCCTTGAAGAGAAGCTTTACAGGCTCAACAAGCTCAAACTTGAGATCCTCAGGAAGTCCTCCAACATTGTGGTGCGACTTTACTGCCTTCTTGCCCTCTGCCTGCTTTACACTCTCGAGGATGTCAGGGTAAATCGTTCCCTGTGCCAAGAATTCGATACCTTCAAGCTTTCTTGCTTCCTCTGCGAATATCTCAATAAATTCCTTACCGATTATCTTTCTCTTGCTCTCGGGGTCAGACACACCTGCAAGAAGGTCAAGATAACGGTCGGTTGCATCAATGTATATGAGGTTTGCATCAAGTGTCTTGCCAAAGATGTCAATAACAGCCTCGCTCTCGCCCTTACGCATAAGTCCGTGATTTACATGTACGCAAACGAGCTGCTTGCCGATAGCCTTGATAAGAAGTGCTGCAACTACAGAGCTGTCAACTCCGCCCGAAAGTGCGAGAAGCACCTTCCTGTCACCTACCTGCTCTCTTATCTCTTTAACCTGCTCGTCAATAAATGCGTTAGCAAGCTCAAAATTTGTGATTCGCTCCATTGTTTCAGGTCTTACATTTCCCTGCATATGCTCTTCCTTTCCTTTAGAGATTTCAAGGGGAATCAAAAAAGCTTCCCCTTGCCCCCTCAAAAACCTTATATAAAGGGTTGATTGTTAATATTTAGTAGTTTACCAGTTTAGTTTGTATAATTATCAAAGTATCCCTGAACGAGAACGACGGGAGTTCCCTTATCGCCCGAGCCCGAAGTCAGGTCACAAAGTGAGCCGATGAGGTCGGTGAGCTGTCTCGGGGTTGTTCCCTGCGATGCCATATTTCCGACAAGGCTTGAGCCGTCCTTTGCCTTGATGGACTCGGAGATAGCCTTCTTGAGTGCCTCGCCCGAGAGATCCTTAAAGTCATTATCAGCGAGGTACTTGAGCTTGAGCTCATTGGGTGTGCCGATAAGGCCGTCTGTAAACGCGGGAGAAACAACTGGGTCTGCAAGCTCCCATATCTTTCCCTGAGGGTCCTTGAAAGCACCGTCGCCATAGACCATTACCTCAACATGCTTGCCTGTTGCGTCAAGAACGCGCTTCTGAATATCAAGCACGAGGTCACGACACTCGCGAGGAAAGAGCTTTATTGTATCCTCGGTCGACTTGTTTGAACCGAGAAGACCGTACTTTTCATTGCATCCGCTTCCGTTTATAGGAGCATTCATAATGTCGTCAAGGCTGCAAACCACCTTTGCTCCGCCTGCGAGAAGAATTCTCTTTGTGCGCGCTCTTGTATGAATATCGCAGTTGATTATGCAGTCTGCATAATCAAGAATTGCCTTTGCCTGATTTGCAAATATAACCTCAACCTCTGCTCCGCACTCGCGAACGAGCTCTGAATAATACTCAACATAATCAACACCCGTGAATTCGTGCTTCTCATATCCGAAAAGCTCACGGTATTTCTCAAGAGAAAGAACATCTGAATAGGGATTTACGCCAGCCTCATCTATCTTATCAAGACTGATAAGGTGATTTCCTACCTCGTCAGAGGGATAGCTGAGCATAAGAACGACCTTCTTTACTCCCTTTGCTATACCGCGAAGGCATATTGCGAAGCGGTTTCTTGAAAGTATGGGGAAGATAACGCCCACTGTACCGCCGCCAAGCTTTGCCCTGACATCTGTAGCTATATCGTCAACCGATGCGTAGTTTCCCTGCGCTCTTGCAACGATAGACTCGGTAATAGAAATAACATCTCTGTCGCGAAGCTCAAAGCCCTCATATTCAGCCGCTTCAAGCACGCTCCTTGTTACGAGCTCCGCAAGGTTATCGCCCTCTCTGATGATGGGACAACGGATACCTCTTGATACCGTACCAACTCTTCTCTCGTATTTATCCATTTTTGTTTCCTTTCTGCCACGAAAGCTGTCGTTTTCGGGCATTAAACTTTTCCAATAAAATATTATAAACGATTTTTAGCCCTCTGTCAAGAGAATAGGCTCTCATATTTATAATTTTGTAAATTTTTTTTGGTTTTATGTTATACTGACACTTCTTTTTTTGCATTTTTCATAAAAGAAAAAACACGGGCAAAATTGCCCGTATTTTATCTTTTTTTCTTGCCTATTCCAAAGAATTTGCGAAGTATCGGGGCAAGAAAAGCAGGGGAGCGTACAAGAACTATCTTCATAACAAAACCGCCCTTTCTATTTGGATGCAAAAAGCCGATAAGCCTTCTGTTCTCAATAAATAATATGCCGAGAGTGGTAAAACCGTTCTTCTGACACATATAATTTACAAAATGATTTTTGGAGGTAGACTATCTTGATATGCGGAACTGTTGACCTTTTATTTGAGAACACGGATTTTGAGTCTGTACGCGCAATGGTGGGCAGAAGAATAGGTGGACTTGCCTATATTGACAGAGGAACGGTCATATATACCGACAGCGTTTCGGCAAATAAAAATTCCTTGCGCCCTGCTCGCAAGTGCGGTGCCTCGCTCTTTCTTTGCGGAGAGGTGACAGAGAGGGGGCGCCCTCTTACCGCAAGCGAGCTTCTTTCGCGCTACGAGGCAAAAGGCAAAGAGGCGTTTTCTGCACTTGACGGTGATTTCTCGTTGATCTTATTTGACCGCACGAGTAACGACATCATTATACTCGTCGGCGGTTGCTCAACGCTTTACTACATACAACGGCAAGACAAGCTGATCTTTTCATCAGATAAAAATGCCCTTCCCTCTCCCACAAGACTTTTATCGGGTGAGATACTTGTGATATAAAAAATAAGACGGAATACCCGTCTTATTTTTTATCATTGCTCTCAATAATATACGCGCTGCCTCGGCGTATAGATATGAGGGCGCAGTTCTCAACTATCTCGTTTGATATGGCAAGCGAAGGCTCGTCTTTCGTAAGCGTGGCCTTCGTCAAAGGATATTTACAGCCTTTCACCGTAACGCCGCGAAGCTTCTCACTATCTGCTATCAGTGAGAGATATTTATATGCCCCACGAGCGATAAGTGCACTTGAAGAGGAAATATATCTCACTCGGTTGCGCCCGTCGGTCATATACGCTGTAATGCCTTTTTTCGTAAGCCCTGCAATTATAGCAAGATTTGCAAGAGTATGGTCAAGCCTTCCGTCGAGTCCGCCAACGATCACAACGGTGTCAGCACCTCTCTCAAGTGCTATGTTGACTGCCGCCTGCGTGTCGCTGAGGTCCTTCTCTGCAGGGAGCTTTATAAGCTCGGCACAGTCATAGTCCTTTGTGCGGAGCGAATCAAGGTCGCCAACAAGCACCGAGGGCGATACTCCGAGCAGACGGGCATTGTCATAGCCCGAGTCGGCCGCTATTATGAGCGTATCCTTATCGGGACGCTCGGTAATATCCTCGCGGCAGATACTGCCGCCCGTGTATATATATGCCTTCATATTGTCACCATTTCTTCTTTGCCTTAAGCACCTCATAAAGTGAAAGGTAGCTCTTATGTCTTGAGGGAGAGATATCTCCTCTTTTGACCGCTTCAATTATAGCGCATCCCTCTTCCTTTGTATGGGTGCATTTTTTATATTTGCATTCGCCTATGTAGTCGTCAAAATCGCGCATGGTATCAGCAAGGTCATCAAGCCCGAAGAAGTCAAATTGCTCAAAATCAAGCATAGTAAAGCCGGGGGTATCGGCAATATACGCACCATTCTCCATTGGGAAGAGCTGTGTCTCTCTTGTGGTATGTCTGCCGCGCTCGGTCTTTCGGCTGACAGACGAGGTGGAAAGCTCGAGATAAGGAAAAAGCTCGTTGAGCAGAGTTGACTTTCCCACGCCCGAAGCGCCCGAAAAGGCAGAGATACTACCACTTGGAAGTGAATCAATATAGCTCTTAAGCTCACCTATTCCCTCCTTGGTATCGGCACTTGTAACGAAGACGGCAAAGCCTGCCTTACGGTATATCTCTGCAAGCTGCTCGGCATACCCGCGGTCAAGCTCGCACTTTGTAATAAGCGCGATGGGTTCAATTTTGTTATGAACACAGATAGAAAACAGCTTGTCTGCCGTGAGAAGCACTGGCGCGGGTGATGCCGCAGCCATTGTGACAAAAAGGAAATCAAGATTTGCAAGCGGTGGGCGGATAAGTGCGTTTTTACGCTCGCCTATCTCCTCTATAACAAATCCCGCGTCCTCACCCTCGCGCTCGGTACCCGTCTTATCGGCATCGTAAAGCACAAGCACTCTGTCGCCCGCAAGCGGCTGCTCGCCGCTGCGTCGCAGAACGCCACGCGCGCGGCATTTTACCTCCCGTGCACCAAGTGCGCCGTCAGAATCAAGCGAGACAGTATAAAGTCCGCCAGTTCCCTTTATTATCCTTCCCTTAACCTTGTTTTCCATAAATACCTTCTTTATGAGCTGACATATAAGTCAACCCTTATTGTTGATGTTGTTATATCACTGTCTGCAGGTGGTGACTGCGAAATGACTCTGCCCGACGGCTCACTGCTGTCAACCGCATAAATATCGCCGACAATAAGTCCGTACTCGGCAAGTCTTGCCCGTGCTTCATCAAGTGTAAGTCCATACAGTGATGGCATCTTTTTTTCATAAAACGCCTCACCTGCGCTGATGACGAGCGATAGCGACGAGCCATACTGAACACTTGAATAAGGCTCCTTGTCCTGCGAGATGACAGTGCCTGCCTTACTTGACGAGGTCTTATAGCTGACGCTCCCCGTGTGAAGTCCTGCCGCAGAAATAAGCGCGGCAGCACGATTTTCTGTAAGTCCAATGACATTTGGCACGCTTGCATAATATATCTTTTTACCAAGACTTACCGAAAGCTCTACAGTTTCGTCAACAGCAAAGCTTTCGCCTGCCGCGGGGCTTGTTGATATGACCGTGCCGCGCGGAAGGGTATCTGAATAGCTCTCGCTCACCTTGACGGTAATACCGTTGTTCTTAAGTTCAAGGCGTGCATCACGCCCACTTTTGCCAACATAGTCACTCATTGTAAGCATCTGCTTACCGCGACTGACAACAATCGCGAGTGTTGGTAGCTCGCCACTTGCATATATTTTTCTCGTAGCCAATGGTGCGGGCGATTGCGCCATCACAACGCCAAAGGGCACATCATTGCTATACTCAAAGCTCACGCGGATATTGAAATACTCCTCATCAAGCGAGGCGCGTGCGCTCTCATACTGCTTGCCAATCATCTGCGGCACCGAAACACTCTCATATCTGCCGAAAAAGTTTGATATAAAAAGCTTATACAGCACTGCAAACGCAGAAAGAGACGAAACGACAAGTACCCCGACAAGAGCGCCCGAAAGTGCGGGAAGCACCCAAGGCTTGTCCTTTTTTCTTTTCCGTGCATCAAGAAGCTTCTCTATCTTGTGAGCGAGCCGGAAAAAGCCACTCCTTGCAATGTCAAGCAGCCGCCTTGCCGCCGAGGACACCGAGCGAAAGACGCCCCTTACCTTCGTTGCAATGCGTATTTTCTTTTTTGGAGCTCTTTTCGCTCTCTCGAGCTTGCGAAGTTCAAAAAGTGTTGAAAGGTCAATCTCGTCAAGCCTGTATCCGTAAAGTCTGCGTGGGCTATCTTTGCCTGCCCGGCGCAAGGTCTTTATCTCCCTTGCCTTATGTTTTTTAGACGATCTTCTGATGCGGTAAATCATAAATACACCTCTTTTTCCTCTGCCTTGAGATAAGCAGGCAAAAAGCTTTATAGAAAAGCTGATATGTATTTACCGACATCAAAAAATATGAATTTTTACAGGCAAGACAGACTCAAAATATCACTCAAGTCCTTCCTGTGCATTGCGACGAAGCTGACCGCAGGAGGCGTTTATGTCCTCACCGAGAGTACGACGCACGGTTGCTCGTATTCCCTTTGACTCAAGGATTGAGGCAAAGCGGGCAATAGCCGCCTTATCGGGTCCCTTGAAATCGCGCTCTCGCACGGCATTCACAGGGATAAGATTTACATGGATAGGCATAGTCTCGGTACGGCTGCGTAGCTTTGAGTTGAGAAGTGTCGCAAGCGCGTAAGCCGACTCGGGCGAGTCATTCTTGCCCGAAATAAGTGTATATTCAAAGGATATGCGTCTGCCTGTCAACGCAAAATATTTCTTGCATGCATCAAGCAGTGCGTCTATCTTCCACTTTTTATTTATGGGCATTATCTCACTTCTCGTCTTATCGTCAGACGCGTGAAGCGAGATTGAAAGAGTTATCGGGAAATTCTCGTGCGAAAGGCGCTCAATACCGTCAACAAGACCGCAGGTTGAGAGTGAAATGTGTCGGTACCCAATATTAAGGCCCCTCTCGTGACCGACAAGTCGCAAAAATTTGATAACATTGTCATAATTATCAAGCGGCTCGCCAATTCCCATCATAACTATGTTTGAGATACGCTCCCCCATATCTCTCTGTGCCGCGATGACCTGACCGATAAGCTCGGCAGGTTCAAGGTCGCGCACCTTACCGCCAATGGTAGAGGCGCAGAAGGCACAGCCCATAAGACAGCCCACCTGCGACGATATACATATTGAATTTCCGTGCTTATAGCGCATAACAACGCTTTCAACACAGTGACCGTCGGCAAGCGAGAACAAGTATTTTACCGTTCCGTCAAGGGCGGAAACGAGTTTTCGTGAGATCTGTGGAAGATGATAACGCGATACGCCCGCAAGCTTTTCACGCGTTTTCTTGCCAATATTTGTCATCTCCTCGGGAGAGAGGCCTCTGTGAAGCTGTTCAAAAAGCTGGAGCGCGCGGTATTTTGGCTCTCCGATCTCTGCCATAAGCAGCTCAAGCTCCTCGGGCAAAAGGGATAAAATATTCTGTTTTTCCATGATGCACCTCCTTGAGCATATGTTAATATCTGACCGCAATTGTGTTACAGCTAATATACTGATCAGTTTTTATAATTTTCTCACTTATTTGACCTTCACCATTTTTGCCACGAAAAACCCGTCTGTCCCGTGCTCGTCCGGCAAAAGCGTTGCCATTCCCTTTTGGCACTCAAAGCCTCCTACTGTGAAGGGCAACAGGTCAAAATCACTGTGTTTAGAAAGAAATCTTTCAATATTTTTCTCATTTTCTTCGGGGAAAACCGTGCAGGTAGAATAAACCAGCGTGCCGCCCCTCTTTAAGTAGCGAGATGATGCCTCAAGTATGGAATACTGTATCTCGGGAAGTCCCGCAGACACCTGCGGGCTCTTATAGCGAAGCTCGGGCTTCTTTCCGAGCACGCCAAAGCCCGAACAGGGCACATCGCATATAACTCTGTCAGCGCGGCCGATAAGCTCCTCACAGGGGTCTCTTGCGTCTCGCGCCGCTGTACGAATAATATCTATACCAAGTCTTTTTGCCGAAGCTTCAACAAGTGAGAGCTTGTTTGCGTGAAGGTCAAAGCAATACAGTTGACCTTGATTTTTCATATCTATCGCCGCAGAAAAGCTCTTTGAGCCGGGGCAGGAGCAGACATCTATCACCGTCTCGCCTTCACATGCTCCGATTGCCGCCGCAGCTATTTGCGAAGCCTCGTCCTGTACAAAGAAAAGTCCCTCATCAAAGCCCTCAAGCGCAGTTATCTGTCCCTTGACCCTGACGCCGAAGGGAGAAAGCGGTGTTCTTTCACCGCCAAGACGCACAGCTAGCTCGTCTGCCGAGATAAACAGTGTATTTGCTCGCAAGGTGGTACCGCTGACGCGAGAAAATCCCTCAAAAATACGCGCGGTGCGCTCACTGCCATAGCAATTAACAAAGGCCTCTGTCAGCTCCTCACATACCGAATATCTCACCGAAAGGGCGCGTATTGGCTCCCTTGCGACATCGGGCAAGGATATCTCGTCCCTCCTTCGCAAATAAGAGCGAAGCAGAGCATTAACGAAGCCCCTCGTCTTTGCGGGAGCAAGGGCAACCGTCTCATTTATTGCCGCATGGTCGGGTATGCGGTCAAGATATTTCAATTGGTATATACCAAGCCTTATTATCTCTAAAATATCGCGGTCAATTTCGCTAATAGGCCTTGATGAAAGTGCTGAAATATAATAATCAAGTGTTATTTTTCGCTCAATAACTCCGTAAAAAAGTGCCGCCGTAAGCGCGCGGTCGCTTTCCGACAAGTTACTTTTTTTTAGGGCATTATCAAGGGCAATATTTGAAAATTGCCCCGCCTTCTCGCACCTTTTGAGCGTTGCGAGTGCCGTTTCTCTTGCGTTCATCATCTGCGTCTGCCGTTTGCAAGCACAAGCAAGCGGAGAAGTGTAAGCAAGGAGGTCGCAAGTGCCGCCACATAGGTCATTGCCGCTGCAGAAAGCACACGACGAGCACCCGTAAGCTCGTCACCCCAAAGCATATGCTGCTCCTCAAGCGTTGTCATTGCTCTTCTTGATGCGTTGAATTCAACAGGAAGAGTTATAAGCTGAAAGAGAGTAACAAGTGAATAGAGGGCAATACCTGCAAGCAAAAGTGCATCTGATGCAAACAAAAGACCGATTATAAATATAGGCATTGCAAGCATAGAGCCAACTCTTGTGACAGGAATTATTGCCGCACGCGCCTTTATAGGGCCGTATTCCTTGGCATATTGAAGCGCGTGTCCCGCCTCGTGCGCCGCAACGCCGACCGCCGCAACACTTGCCACATCGTGAACGGTTTCAGAAAGACGAATAACATTATCGCGCGGGTCATAGTGGTCCGTCATAGAACCTCTTACTCTTTCAATCCTTACATCGTAAAGACCATTTGCATCAAGTATCCTTCTTGCCGCCTCAGCTCCTGTAAGCGAGCGCGATGTCCTTACCCTTGAATATTTATCAAAGCTTGAGCTAACTCTTATCTGTGCCCAAACAGTAAAGATAAGTGCGGGCAACACGATAAGTATAGTCCAGTCATAGTAAAAAAATCCAAAAAACATATAAATTCCTTTCTCGGCAAAGCCGACTGCAGAAATTATTATACCCCTTTTACGAAAGAATATCTCCCACGGCTATTTTTCTTCCTCTGACAAAATCAGCCGCGTTCATTCTTCCCTTACCCTCGGGAAGTACACGGAGAAGCTCTACAGTACCCTCACCGCAAGCGACTTCAATCGTTTCGCCCACAGAGATGACCTCTCCTGCCTTGCCAAACGCGCCCTCGCGCCTGCCCACCTTTGCCGAAAGCACCTTAAGAAGCTTTCCGTCAGGAGTGTGAGTAAACGACAGCGGAATTGGCGAAAGACCGCGTATGAGGTCGTGCACCTTCTTTGACGAGCACGAAAAATCTATAATGCAATCTGCCTTCTCAATTTTTGCGGCATAGTTTGCAAGGCTATCATCCTGCTTTATGCGAGCTGCGCGTCCCTCTCTTATTGCCCCTACGGTATCAAGAAGAGTAGCGGCGCCAAGCTCCATAAGTCTATCGTGTATATCCTCAAAATTATCGTTTTCATAGATAGGACATTCTGCCTTGATAAGCATATCTCCCGTATCAAGCCCCTTGTCCATATACATCGTGGTAATGCCCGTCTTGCCCTTGCCATCGATTATCGCTCTCTGCATAGGCGCCGCACCGCGATATTCAGGAAGAAGCGAGCCGTGGACATTTATGCAGCCGAATTTGGGGTAATTTATCACATTTTCGGGCAATATCTTGCCGTATGCCACAACGATTATCATATCGGGCGCAAGGGTGTCAAGCAGAGCCGCAAAATCTTCGCCCTTGAGTGTCTGGGGCTGATAAACGGGAAGTCCCTTTTCTACAGCATAGACCTTAACGGGCGGTGGTGTCAGCTCATAACCTCTGCCCTTTGGCTTATCGGGCTGTGTGACAACACCTATTATATTTTCGCCTGCCTCATAAAGCGCGCGGAGCGAGCCGAGCGCGAAATCAGGCGTTCCCATAAACAGTATTCTCATTTTTACCTCATTTTTTCGCGTGTGTTTTTAATCTATTTAATCAAGCATCTCCATCGCTTTATCAACAAACAGTGTGCCGTCAAGATGGTCAAGCTCGTGGCAGAACGCGCGTGCAAGAAGCTCCGAGCCTGTAATATCCACCGTCTCTCCCTTTCTGTTCGTCGCACGCACTGTAACATACATCGGGCGCTTAACTACACCGCTTCGTCCGGGAATAGAAAGACAACCCTCTGCCTCCTCCTGCTCTCCCGAAAAAGCGATTATCTTCGGGTTAATAAGCTCAATTACCTCGCCCGGCTCTGTCTCAATGACAACTATCCTCTTGAGAATTCCCACCTGCGGCGCGGCAAGTCCGCAACCGTCGGCAGCGCGCATAGTCTCTACCATGTCATCAAGCAAAGTAAGAACTCTCGGTGTTATTTTTTCAACAGGACGGCACACCTTACGGAGTGTCTCGTCACCTATCTTCACAATTTTAAGCTTTGCCATAATTTCTCCTTTAACATCAAAGATTGGTCGGATTAAAATCCACCGAAAGCGAAAGTCCCTTGACTCCCGCGCCTGAAAATTCATTCATTATTTTTGAGAAAAGCTTTCTTGATGCGCGGTTTAGCACGCACTTTGCAACCATTCTCATTCTGTATCTGTTTTCAACTTTATAAACAGGTGCCTCAAAGGGGCCGTAAAGCTCTATCGGCACCGATGCAAACTCTCCTTCGCGGCACTCACGCATCTTTTCTGTAAGCAATTTTGATGCCCTGAAAAGCTCCTTCTCATCACCCGAGGTAAGTGTCATCAGCACAATGTCACAATAGGGAGGAAAGCGCAGAAGTCTGCGAAGCTCAAGTGCGTGCGCAAAAAATTTCTCATAGCTTTGCTCACAGGCAAGCTTTATGCAATCGTTATCGGGATTGTTGGTCTGTATTATCGCCTCACCCGCCTTTTTTGCTCTGCCCGCGCGGCCTATTACCTGTGTGAGCATTGCAAAGGTCCGCTCATTTGCTCTGTAATCGTCCATATAAAGTGAGGCATCTGCAAGTAGCACTCCCACAAGCGTTACATCGGGAAAATCATGTCCCTTTGTAACCATCTGTGTGCCAAGCAGTATGTCTGCCTTATGCTCGCGGAATGCGGTGAGCATCTCCTCATAGGAGCTGTTTGACACCGTAGTATCCGCATCCATTCGCAATATTCTTGCATCGGGCATAAGCGAGGATATCTCCTCCTCAAGCCTCTGCGTGCCGTATCCCATCTTCACGATGTGTTCGCCCGTGCATGACGGACAGACCTTCGGCTCGGGTGCTCTGAAGCCACACCAATGGCAGCGAAGCTCTCCCTTATCATAGCCCGTAGAGAATGTATGGAAGGTCATTGAAACACTGCATCTCGGGCATTTAACCGACTCACCGCAATCGCGACAGGACAAGAAATTATTATAACCGCGTCTGTTGAGGAAAAGTATTGACTGCTCTCCCCTTGCCCGTGTTTCAACAAGCCGCTGACACAAAAGGTTTGAAAGCGGTGATGTATTTCCCGCGCGGGTCTCCTCACGCATATCGACGACTGTAGTCCGCGGAAGCTTTGCATCTCCGTATCTGTTTTTGAGGGTAAGCAAGGTGTATTTTCCATCTACAGCCTTTTTGTAGCTCTCAAGCGACGGAGTTGCAGAGGCAAGAAGCATTATCGCGCGGTTTGCACTGCATCGGTACCTTGCCACATCGCGCGTGTGATATTTCGGGTTCATATCCGACTTATAGGTATGCTCCTGCTCCTCATCAATTATGATAAGTCCAAGATTTTTGACAGGCGCAAACACTGCCGAGCGTGTTCCAACAACGACATCTGCCTCACCCGATATTATCTTTATATATGTCTCATATCTCTGTGCTGAGCCAAGTCCCGAATGGATGACCGCAACTCTCTCTCCGTAGCGAGAGCAGAAAATATCAAGCGACTGCGGGGTAAGTGCTATCTCGGGCAGAAGCACGATAGCCCCCTTGCCGTCCTCAAGCATCTTGTCTATAAGCTTGAGCATAACCGAGGTCTTTCCGCTTCCCGTTACGCCGTGAAGCAAAACTCCATGTGCCTCGCCGCTGTCGGCAAGCTCGCAAAGTCTGCCATATGCCGCTCCCTGCTCGTCATTCAGCACTATCTCGCGTCTGTTTCCGCGCGCGCAGGATGCGATTTTTCGTCTGGGTGCTCTTTCCACAAGAGCCACTAAGCCCTTTTCCACAAGAGCACGCACCTGCGCCGAGCTTGCGCCAATAGCGGTGCGAAGCTCGCTCTCAAGCATCTCACCCTGCTCAAGAAGCATTGAGATTATCTCAATATGCTTTGCAGAGCGGAGTCTGTATTTTTTGTCCTCGTGAGAAATAACTGCCTCTGCTTCATCGCGTCCAATAGCGAGCGAGAGTACCTTCTCTGTCTTTTCGGCACGCTCTGCAAGTCGGTAATCCCTCTCAACATAGCCCGCCGACATAAGCTTCTTCAGCGTCTGCAGAAGTGAGACACTGAACTGCTTTTTGAGTAAATCAAAGCTGACGCTTCCCTTCTTACGAATATGCTCGTAAATGAGAAGCGTCGGTTCATCAAACAAATTATTATCCGAAAGCTCCTTGCCGGTGACCGAATATATCTCCACAAGTCTTGACAAAGCCGATGCAGGTATCATTGAACGGACCGCATCACCAAGAGTTGAGAGCGTCTGCTCCTTCATAAAGAAACAAAGCCCCATCATCTCCTCGGTAAGCGACATTCTTCGCGAGCACAGACCGAGTATCGGCTTGCACACCGTGTCCTCCTTATCGGGTCTTTCCTTGAGGGCGACCACCAGAGCTATCTTATGCTTATTTGCATTTCCAAAGGGAACGGTAACGAAATCGCCAACGGCTACCTCTCCTCTGAATTCAGAGGGAATATAATAGTCAAAGGCAACATCAAGAAAATACGGGCTGTCAAGAAGATGTACGCCTGCATATTCCATATTACCGTCCTCCTTCGCGAAAATCGCAATAAATTACTCTTCTATTTTCTCTTCCTCGGAATCCTCAAGTACATCAAGTGCCTCAAGCTCCTCGGGAGCAAGTCTGACAAGCTTATACTCGCCCGATTTTATCATGGTAAGGGCGTTCTTTACCGCCTTTTCCTCTCTGAATTCCTTGTTCAGCTTATTGATGATGCTTCTGTCGGCTTCCTTGTTGCCTGCGATAGCCTTTTCAGCCGCCTCGCGCTGTCTTACATACTCGTCATTGATGAGTCTTGCGCACTTTGCTGTAGCAAGAGCTATCTCGTAACGGTTAAAATCCTGATTTGTCAATTCATCAATAGTGGGGTGTAACATAAAAATTCTCTCCTTAAAAAATTTCAGTGTTATATATTTTTATTTTATTTTCTTTCCAAAATAAGCATCTACCGCATCTGCGTTGCGCTTTACCGAGTGTCTCTCGCTATTAACGATAGCCATTATCTCTGCTGCTGCCTCTTTGTCACACGAGTCCTCATTATAGACCACATAGTCATAGCTTGGAAGCATCACTACCTCCTCGCGAGTGCGCTCAAGACGGGCAAGTATCTTATCCTCGGTCTCGGTTCCTCTGCCGCGAAGCCTTGCTTCCTGTATATCAAAGCTCGGAGGCAGAAGCATAATAAGTACAGCATCAGGAAATTTGTGCTTTACATTCATCGCGCCCTCAACCTCTATTTCAAGTATAAGGTTTTTGCCGCTTTCAATGACCTCAAGCGCTTCCTTTTTGGGCGTGCCGTAATAGTTTCCACAATATTCTGTGTACTCAAGCATATCGCCCGACGCTATCCTTGCCTCAAAATCCTCTTTTGAGATAAAATAATAATTCACTCCGTGAAGCTCTCCGGGGCGGGGTGCTCTTGTAGTAGCAGAGACGGAATAAACATAATCTCCCGTCGCCACAAGGTGTGCATTCACCGTTCCCTTTCCACTGCCTGCGGGGCCTGAAACGACCACCATAAGTCCCTTCTTCATACAGTTTCCCCCGCTCATTCCTCTATGACCTCGGCATCCTCGCCATCGCCGTTGTCAAGTCGGTTTGCAATGGTCTCCGACTGGAGAGCCGAGAATATAACATGCTCGCTATCGGTAATGATAACCGCGCGTGTCTTTCTTCCGCACGAAACATCTATAACGCGTCCGCTGTCCTTTGCATCCTGTATGAGTCGCTTAATGGGGGCTGAATCGGGGCTGACAATAGCCACAACCTTATCTGCCGCCACCATATTTCCGTATCCTATATTAATAAATTTCATATCTTTTCCTCACGCATAAATATTCTGCCGCTTGACCATTATTCTAAATTCTGGACCTGCTCTCTTATCTTCTCTATCTCGCATTTTACATCAACAACTAACGCCGCTATCTCTGCATTCTGACACTTTGAGCCGATGGTATTTGTCTCTCGATTTATCTCCTGAACGAGAAAATCAAGTCTGCGGCCTACAGGCTCATCAGCATCAAGTATTGAATAAAATCCGTCAAAGTGAGAGCCAAGCCTTACAAGCTCCTCGTCAATAGCGACCTTGTCCGCAAAGATGGCGCACTCTGTAAGTATGCGGTTCTCGTCAAATACAAGTCTGTTGTCGGAAAGCATATCGCGGAGCCTATTCTCAAGCTTCTTGCGGTATCCGTCGATCTCCGAAAGTGAGATGGCTTCTATCTTTTTGACAGCAGCACGGATATTTTCTATCTTTTGCTTCATATCTGCGGCAAGGTTTGCGCCCTCGCGCTCTCTGCCCGCAATAAAGATATCAACAGCCTCTGAAAGAACCTCGCTGACTGCCTGCCAATCCTTTTCAATGTCGTCCTCAGGCTTGAGAACGGTAAAGACATCCTTGTTCTGTGCCACGCGCATCACGCTGATGTCGTCGCGCAGATCATAAAGGCTTGCAAGCTTGCGAAGCGCTGCTATGTATTCTGCGGTATAAGCCTGATCAATATCAATATGAGTATCGGGCGTGCCGACAAGCTCAACCGAGATACTCACATCGACCTTTCCGCGACTTATCCCCTTTTCCTGCAAGAAGGGCTTTATCTTTTCCTCAAGGAAGGAATATGCTCTCGGTATTCTTACCGAGCAATCAAAAAATCTGTTATTGACCGACTTTATCTCAACAGTTATATCCTTTCCGTCAACTGTACGACGGCATCTGCCGAAGGCTGTCATGCTTCTTATCATAGCTTCCTCTTATCCCGCAACCAAAATTGCGTATACCTATGCATTATAATAATATATAATAATTATAATATCATTTTTCCCTCTTGTCAACGATTTATTGCATTTTTGGGCGTTTTGAACAAATAAAGGCAATTAATATAGCGCGAAATGAGTAAAAGAAAAAAGCAAGGGCTATACCCTTACTCCCTCGTAAAAGAAAAACCCGTTTTGCTTTTGCAAAACGGGTTTCTGTGCAATCGAAATAAGTAAAATTACTTAATCTCAACAACTGCGCCAGCCTCTTCGAGCTGCTTCTTAAGAGCCTCTGCCTCGTCCTTGGAAACGCCTTCCTTAACATTCTTAGGAGCGCCCTCAACGAGATCCTTAGCGTCCTTAAGTCCGAGACCTGTGATCTCACGAACAACCTTGATAACATCAAGCTTCTTAGCGCCGAACTCCTTAAGAACTACATCAAACTCAGTCTTCTCCTCTGCTGCGGGTGCTGCTGCGCCTGCTGCTGCAACTACGCCTACGGGTGCTGCTGCGGATACGCCGAACTCCTCTTCAACTGCCTTTACAAGGTCAGCAAGCTCAAGAATTGTAAGAGTCTTGATCTCTTCAACAATGTTTGTAATCTTTTCAGATGCCATTTTTAATTTCCTCCTGATAATTTGTGAAATTTAGATATGATTTGGTTGCGCATTTATGCGCTCTTTTGCGGCAGGGCAAATTTTATTTTCGTCACGCCGCGACTTCTTTGCTTTGGCTTATGCCTCTGCGGGTGCCTCTGCAGGTGCAGCCTCTCCGTCCTTGTCGATGATTGCCTGAAGAGCATATGCAAATCCGTAAAGAGGGGACTTGATGCTTCCGAGGAACTTTGCGATAAGAACTTCCTTTGAGGGAATGTCTGCAAGTGCGTTTACTGTTGCGCTGTCAACTACCGCGCCATCAAGGTAACCTGCGAGAATCTGGAAAGACTCGATCTTGTCAGCGTACTTCTTGATAACCTTTGCGGGAGCAACGGGGTCTTCAGAACCGATAGCAATAGCTGTCATACCGGAAAGGTACTGCTTCATATCGCCAAGGCCTACCTCATCACAAGCTCTGCCTGTGAGCGAATTCTTTACGACCATGTACTTAACGCCTGCTTCACGCAGAGCCTTACGCATTGCTGTGTCATCTTCAACGGTGATACCCTGATAGTTGACAACAACACCGGCGGGAGAATTCTTAAGCTTTTCAGCGAGGTCAGCAACAACTGCTTGCTTCTGTTCAAGAATTATTTTGCTGGGCATTGTTTTTACCTCCTGTGGAATTTTAGCAGATAACAAAAAAATCTTTCCCAGCGCAGTGCGCGAAGAAAGACCACTCAAACAAAATTATGCTTTTATGACTCTCCTCGGCAGGGCGCTTTCGCGATTACTGTGACCTGCTGTCTTTGGATAACGCAAGGATTATACCACAAATACCCTTGCTTGTCAATAGCTTTTTAAATTTTTTTTATTTTTTTGAAATTTCTCCTATTTTCTCGCTCTTTGGCGTTGCAAAATCCAATATGTTGTGTTATAATATATCTTGGATTATAATATATATGTTATTTAAGGGATTTTATGAGATATATTTTGGCTTCTGCCTCACCAAGAAGAAAAGAAATACTCTCTGCCGCAGGTCTTGATTTTAAGATAATCACGGCAGATGCCGACGAAACAAGCAGTATTTGCGACCCCGTCGCGCTCACGCGCGAGCTTGCACGCATAAAAGGCGTTGCCGTTGCACAAAGACTGCGTGCCGAGGGCAGGTATGATACGGATACTGTGATAATTTCGGCAGACACGGTAGTTGTATGTGACGGCGAAATACTCGGCAAGCCACACGACCGCGCCGATGCCGAGCGAATGCTACGCATGCTCTCGGGAAGAACGCATACAGTAGTCAGCGGAGTTGCCCTCACGGTGGGTGACGATACCTTCACCGATGCCTCGGTAACAAGCGTTACCTTTGATACCCTTGACGAGGATTTTCTCAATTCCTATCTTGACTGTGATGAGCCATATGACAAGGCAGGAGCATATGCAATACAGGGACTTGCGGCAAGGGTTGTAAAAAAGATAGACGGCTGCTATCTCGGCGTTGTAGGACTTCCCCTTAACTGTCTTTGCACACTCGCAAAGAACAACGGCATCCCCTTCCCTTTTTTGAAAAAATAATTTGAATTGATATATACCCTTTTAGCTTTTTCCAAAAATAAATTCTTCAAGGAGGTGATCTCATGGCAAAGCTTATAGGTATGGACCTTGGTACATCAACTACCTTTATGTACTCAAAAATGCAAGGCATAATCTTGCGCATGCCGTCAATAGTAGCTATTGACAAATACAGCCGTGAGGTTGTATCCATAGGCAACGAGGCAAGACGAATGCTTGGAAAGACGCCAGAGGGCATAAGCGCCTTCAAGCCTCTCGTGGGCGGAGTTATCGCCGACTACGATGTAACCGCCAAGATGATACGCGCCTTCTTTGAATTGACAGGCTCCATTTCCCTTTTCAGTCGCCCCTCTGTGATTATAAGTGTTCCATATGGAATAACCGAGGTTGAAAAGCGCGCGGTAGAGGATGCAACTCTTGAGGCGGGCGCAAAGACGGTTGCTCTTGTTGAGGTCCCTATAGCCGCCGCTATAGGTGCAAAGCTCCGAATAGGAGAAGCAAAGGGCAGCATGATAGTTGACATCGGCGGAGGAACCACCGAGGTCGCGGTGATAAGTCTTGGCGGCATCGTTGCGGCAAACTCAACAAGGCTTGCAGGCGACAATCTTGATGCGGCTATCATTGAATATATGCGAATTCACAAAAATATACATATCGGCCAGATGACCGCAGAGGAGCTGAAAATACGCATTGGTTCGGCACATCCGTCAGCCGATGTGGGAGCTATGACGGTCTTTGGACGAACAACGGTATCAAGTGGCTCGTCAAGCCGTGCGGCAACAGCCACCATCACCTCAGAAGATGTAAGAAACGCAATGCGCGGAGAGCTTGACAAGATCATCTCTACCATTCTCAAAACGCTCAAGGAAACGCCCCCCGAGCTCTCCGCCGATGTCTACGACAGAGGCATGATACTTACAGGAGGCGTAGCAAGTCTCAAAGGCATTGATACCCTTATCAGCGAGCGCACGGGTATCCGAGTTCTGCGTCCGCAAAAACCGCTTGAGAGCGTAACGCTTGGCATAGGAAGAATAATCGAGAGCGAGGGTGCGCTCGGAAATCTTCTCAAATACAGGGGCAGATGACCCCAAAGATCCAAAAGGATAGAATATGAAATTTCTCAAGTCAAAATTTTTTATAATATCTCTCGTGATAGCGCTCACGCTTGTGCTTATTCCGTCAATGCTCTCTATTTTCGGCTATACGGGATTCATAAGAAGCGCCCTCAAGACGATCGCAACCCCCTTTGAATGGTGTGGTACGCAGGTAGCTAACGCCTTTAACGGCTTTGTATCGGTCTTTGCCGAATACGACGAGCTAAAGGAGGAAAACGAAGATCTTCGTGCAAAGCTTGCCGAGCTTGAGGAGGATAGCTATGAGAATGAGGTTTTGCGCCAGCAGAACGCATGGCTTATGAACTATCTTGATGTAAAAACGAGAAACCCCTATCTTTTGCTCACCGATGCGACGGTAATTGCCAGAGAATCGGGAAATTACGCAACCGTTCTGACGATAAACAAGGGCTCTGTGCACGGACTTATGCGTCAGATGCCCGTTATCACGGCAGACGGCGCCTTCGGCTATGTCTCGGAGTGCGGACTTGACTGGGCAAAGGTGGTAAGCATTATAGAGACTGCAAGCTCGGTAGGTGTTTATACCGAACGCACAGGGGTTACGGGCATTGTTGAGGGCGATACCGCTCTCCGCGCAGACGGATACTGTGTGATGACCTATATCTCTGCAAGCGCCGACATAAAGGTTGGCGACCGCATATTCACAAGCGGAAACGGAAGCATCTATCCCTCGGGATTGCTTGTTGGCGAGGTGGTCTCCATCAGTGCCGACGAGGCAACGAGAACGCTCCGCGCAGTTATCAAGCCATCTGTAGATTTTGACAATGTTGACGACATCACAAAGCTTATGGTGGTCGTTGGCTACAAGTCAAATTGAGGTTAGCATATGCGTTCGTACAGAGTTGAATCAAATCATCAGCTTCTGGTGAGAAGAACACTTGTATATTCACCGCTTATCTTTATTCTTGCGGTAGTGCAGTGCTCCCTTCTCGCACAGATAAAAATACTGCCCTCGGTTCCCGACCTGATCATCGGCGTGATAGTTGCCATAGCTATGCTTGACTCACAGAAGGCGGCGGCTGTCTGCGGAATAGGCGCGGGCTTTGTAATAGACGCCATAGGCTCGTCGGGGCTATCTCTCTCGCCGCTCTTTTATCTTTTGTGCGGCGCCCTTTGCGGTGCACTTGCAAAGAAGATGCTCCCGAGCTTTGTTTCCTGGTTCGTCAGCCTGCTGATTTTCTCGCTTGCAAAATGCGTGCTTACAGTCCTCAATATCCTTTACATAACCACAGAGGTCTCCCCCATACGGGTGCTCCTTGACACTCTTTTGCCCGAGTTTATCTGTACTGTAATATTCTGTCTGCCTGTTTTCTTTATAGTAAAGCTCTGCATGATACCGATAGACGCAAAGCGACGCTTGAGGCTTGACAAGTTCAATTAAATAAAAAAGGAGGGGCGGTATGCGAAGAAGGCAGAGCCGTGCTCTTTTCGAGCGTTACAGCCCCGAGAGCAGATTTTGGGGCAAGAAAAATAAAAATATGACGCCGAGATACATAGGTATTGCGGCGGTCTTTTTGATTATTTGTCTTTTTTACACCATAAGACTTATAGGAATACAAATTGACGGCTCGCGTAAATTTGTTGATGACACCGACACCTTTACAAGAACATATTCCGTGGCGGGACTTCGTGGCGAGATATATGACAGAAACGGGGTTCTTCTCGTTGGCAATGAGCTGAAATATAACATAGTTATTGAATACGGAGCTATACCCGACACGACACATGAGTTCAACCGCGCAATACTTGCCTCTCTTGATGCGATAAGCAAAACAGGGTGCGAAGAAAATCTTGCAGAGGACCTCTATGTGCTTGTGGGTGCATACCCAAATTACAGCTATGTTTCCGAGCTTCAAAATAAAGCAAGTGACGAATACAGATATTTTACCAAAATAATTGACTCAAATAAGCTTGACCCCAACATCTCCGCAACCGATTTTGCAAAGGCAATATGCAGAAAATACAAGCTCTATGAGGATCTCTACACTAACGAAGAGATAACCAAGCTTCTCCGTGTAAGATATGAGCTTGAGAGGGTGAATTTCGGTTACTATCAGTCCTACACCCTTGCAACCGATGTACCCATGGAGCTTATCAGCTATGTTGAGGAGGCGGGCATTGAGGGAGTAAACTTCAAGATAGAGGCAAGCAGATATTATACCTACCCGGGCTATGCCTCTCATATCCTCGGCAGAGTTGGAAAAATTCAGGCAGAGAAGCTTGACTACTATACGGACCTCGGCTATACAATGGATGCCCTTGTTGGCACCTCGGGCTGTGAGGAAGCATTTGAGAGCTATCTTCGCTCATCTGACGGCATACTTACCATTGAATATGATTCCGACCGCAATGTGGTGAGGAAATATTATGAAGAGGAGCCTATAAGCGGCAACGATGTTTGGCTGACGATAGATATTGAGCTTCAAATCGCCGCCGAGAATGCCCTCAAAGCAAGCGTTGACTCGCTCGCAAAGGCAGACGGAGGCGCGGCAGTTGCGCTTGACCCGTCGAGTGGAGCCGTTCTTGCAATAGCCTCCTACCCCACCTTTGACATAACAAGAATAAGCGACCCAACCTATTACAAATCTATTCAGGCAAACGAAAATCTGCCCGAATTTAACCGCGCCTTGAGCGGTGTCTATGCACCCGGCTCGGTATACAAGGTGGGCGTTGCCCTTGCCGCCCTTGAGGAGGGTGCAATAACAAGCTCAACAAGATACACCTGTAACAGAGTTTTCCCACATCTGCATAACCCCACCTGCCTTGGAAACCACGGCTCATATAGTGTGACCGAAGCAATACGCGACTCATGCAATGTATTCTTCTACTACCTCGGCATGAATATGGGAACCGATTCCCTAACTAAATACACAGCACCGCTTGGACTTGGTCGCCCAACGGGAATTGAGCTACCCGAGCGAGCGGGAACAGTTGCGGGCGCGGCAAATGCAAGCGAGGCGTGGAACGCCGGCAATGACCTGTCTGCAGCGATAGGTCAGGCAAATCACGGCTATACACCGCTTCAGCTTGGAGTCTACATATCAACGATAGCAAATGGCGGATACCGCTACAGCACTCACCTTTTGCACTCTGTGCATGAGTTCTACACAGGAAACACTATTTACGAATACCAAAGAAATGTCCTTGAAGCGACACCGATAAGCGCATCAACAAGAGCAACTCTCTTTGAGGCCATGCGTCAAGTGGTCGAATCACATACAAACATCAAGCGCAATTTCTCTTCTCTTCCCGTTACAGTTGGAGGAAAGACAGGTACTGCCGAGGTCAACGGCAAGACCGACTACGCGCTTTTCGCGGGCATCGCTCCCTACAACGCGCCCGAGATAGCGGCGGTCTGTATCATTGAAGAGGGTGCGATGGGTGAAAATGCATCAAGAACCGTCTCAGAGATATTCAAGGCATATTACAGACAAAAAGAAAAGGCGGAATAAATCCGCAAAAAAGTATATTCGGAGGCCGAAATGGCAGGAAAATTTATAGTTTTTGAAGGAATTGACGGTGCTGGCAAGACCACGCAGGTAAATCTCCTTCTTGAAAGAATGGAAAAAGAAAAAATAAGCGC
>JAZOSH010000034.1:0-15027 GCA_045656985.1 Eubacteriales bacterium
CATTCTTGAAAATATCCCGATCGTCATCCGCCCCGACGAGCTGATTGTCGGTGCAAACTCCGTATCCCCCCGCGGTTGCCAAACCTATCCCGAGTATTCCTTCGAATGGTTGCGCCCCGAGTATGATACAGTTGCAACCCGTGAGGCTGACCCCTTCTACATCTCTCCCGAGACCGTAGCAAGACTGGAAAAGGTACACCCCTACTGGTATGGCAAAACTGTCAGCGACCTCGCTGCCGCAAACATGGACCCCGAGTGCCTGGACATCTTCCTCAATCACGGCATTTTCACGGTTGGTAACTACTTCTATAACGGCATCGGACACGTTTGTGTCGATTACGGAAAGGTCATTACCCTTGGTATGGAGGGCATCATCGGTCAGGCTGAGCAGGAAATGGCAAAGCTTGATATGGGTCAGGGCGATTACCTCTCCCGCAAGCACTTCCTGGAGGCTGTCATTGAGAGCGCGCAGGCTGTCACCGCTTACGGTCACAGATATGCAGAGCTGGCTTACAACATGGCAGCAGAGGCAGAGGGCGTGCGCAAGGACGAGCTGCTCCGCATTGCGGAGGCTTGCTCGCAGGTTCCCGGTAAGCCCGCAAGAAGCTTCTATGAGGCTTGTCAGGCATTTTGGTTTATCCAGCAGCTCATTCAGTGTGAATCAAGCGGACACTCAATCTCCCCCGGTAGATTTGACCAGTATATGTATCCTCTTTTCAAGGCTGATCTTGAAAAGGGGGCTATAACTCACGAGGAAGCACAGGAATATATTGATTGCATCTGGGTAAAGCTCAATGATCTCAATAAAGTAAGAGATGCAGCATCTGCAGAAGGATTTGCAGGCTACGGTCTTTTCCAAAACCTTATCGTAGGCGGACAGAATCAGGAGGGCGTTGATGTAACCAATGACCTTTCGTATATGTGTCTTGAAGCAACGATGCATGTAAGACTTCCTCAGCCTTCCCTTTCAATCCGTGTATGGAACTGTTCTCCTCATGATCTGCTTATCAAAGCAGCATCGGTAACCCGTGAGGGTCTTGGCGTTCCCGCATTCTATAATGATGAGGTTATTATTCCCGCGATCATGGCGCGCGGCCTTTCTCTTGAAGATGCGCGTGACTATTGTATCATCGGTTGCGTTGAGCCTCAAAAGGGTGCAAAGACAGATGGTTGGCACGATGCGGCATTCTTCAATATGTGCCGTCCTCTTGAGCTTGTATTCTCAAACGGAATGGACAAGGGTAAGCTTATCGGACTTCGCACAGGTGAAGTTGAAGATATGAAGACCTTTGAGGAATTCTTTGAGGCGTATAAAAAGCAGGAGCACCGAATGATTGAGATGATGGTGCATGCTGACAACGCAGTTGACTATGCTCATTCGGTAAGATGTCCCCTTCCCTTTGAATCTTGCCTCTGCGACGATTGTATCTCGCGCGGTAAGAGTATTCAGGAAGGTGGAGCACACTATAACTTTACAGGACCGCAGGGATTTGGTATCGCCAATATGACAGATGCGCTTCTTGCTATAAAGACGCTTGTATTTGACGAAAAGAAGGTCACAATGGCTGAAATGAAGCAGGCACTTACAGATAACTTTGGCAAGGGCATACTTCCGAGAAAGTCGCTTGAGCTTACAACTGCAGTTGCAAAAGAGCTTTCTGCTGGCGGAGTTGATATTACTCCCGATATAATCAAAGCTGTTTACCAAAGCCTTACAACCGCATCAACAATATCTGATGATAAGAAGAAACGCTACCAAGAAATCCTTGATATGATTGACGCGCTTCCGAAATTTGGCAACGATATTCCAGAGGTTGATGCTTTCGCGCGTGAGGTCGGAAATACTTACACAAAGCCCTTTGAGAACTTCACAAATCCAAGAGGCGGTATCTTCCAGGCAGGTCTTTATCCTGTTTCAGCAAATGTACCGCTCGGCTATCAAACGGGTGCTACTCCCGATGGCAGACTGGCCTTCACACCAATTGCAGACGGTGTTGGCCCCGCTTCGGGCCGCGATACACACGGTCCTACCGCAACTGCAAACTCTGTTGCGCGTCTTGACCATGGAATCGCATCAAACGGAACACTCTTTAATCAAAAATTCCACCCCTCCGCACTTTCAAGTATGGCAAGTCTTGAGAAATTTGTGGCTTACCTTCGCGGATACTTTGATCAGAAGGGTATGCATGTTCAGTATAATGTTGTTTCAAAGGAAACACTTCTTGATGCACAGAAGAACCCCGAAAAATACAAAAATCTCGTTGTCAGAGTTGCAGGCTATAGCGCACTCTTTACAACACTTTCTCGTTCGCTTCAGGACGACATTATCAATCGTACCGAGCAGGGCGGACTTTAATTTCTAAATTATCCTTCCTACCGTCGCATTATAGCGACGGTAGGCGGAAATCTATTTGAGAGGAGCGCTGATATGGCTTCAAATATATATGAAGAAATGGGTCGCATATTTGATATACAGCGTTACTCTATCCACGACGGCCCAGGAATAAGAACTATAGTATTCTTGAAGGGATGTTATATGCGCTGCAGATGGTGCTGTAATCCCGAATCACAGGAATATAAGATACAGAAGCTTACCCTCGCGGGCAAGACCAAGACGGTCGGCCGCGATGTTACCGTAGGTGAATTGATGGACGAGCTGCTTAAGGATGCTATCTACTACCAAAGAAGCGGTGGCGGTATCACCCTTTCGGGAGGAGAATGTATGGCACAGCCCGATTTCACCGAAGCACTTCTTCGGGCAATACATGAATATGGATATAATACAGCAATTGAGACTACGGCATTTGCAAGCCGTGAGATCGTTGACCGCTTGCTGCCGCATGTTGATCACTTTATGATGGACATAAAGCATATCAATTCGGAAAAACACAGGGCCTTTACTACACAACCAAATGAGTTGATACTGGAAAACGCAAAATACATTGCCGAGAACGCAAGACACCTGATAATTCGTGTGCCCACAGTTCCGACATTCAACGATACACCCGAGGAGATCGCTGATATCGCGCGCTTTGCGGATGCTCTTCCCAATGTCACAGAGCTTCATCTGCTTCCCTACCATAGACTTGGACAGGACAAATACGCTGGCATAGGCCGTCAGTACACACTCTCGCATATTTTGCCTCCTACAAATGAGCATATGGAGATATTGCGCGCTGCTGCACAGTCTGTCAGTACAAAGCTAAAGGTACAGATCGGCGGCTAAAATAAATATCGTAAAGGAAATTTATAATGGACACTATTGAAATGAAGGATAAAATGCGAATAGTACAAGAGCTTGTTCCCGGAAGACAGATAACTCTTGCGCACATAATTGCAAATCCTGATCCAATTCTTTATCAGAAGATGGGTCTTGACCCAAAGCTTGACTATAACAAGGCGGCTATCGGGGTGCTTACTATAAGCCCTGCCGAGACTGCTGTGATCACGGCTGATATCGCCCTCAAGGCATCGGGGGCCGATCTTGGATTTGTTGACAGATTCTCGGGTACACTTATTATAACCGGCTCTGTATCCGAGGTTGAGGCCTCTTTTAACGCGATAACAGACTACTTCAGAAACACACTGAAGTTCAGTGTTTGTGATGTAACAAGAACATAAAATGAGAAAGCTCATTTTAATGGGGCGTGTTGCCGCAGGTAAGACGACACTTACACAGGCACTCAAAGGAGAACAGTTACATTATTGCAAAACACAGTATATCAATTATACAGATACTATAATTGATACTCCCGGAGAGTATACTGAGGTGCACACACTCAGTGCTGCACTTGGAGTTTATTCCTATGAGGCCGATGTCATCGGTCTTGTAATAAGTGCAAATGAGCCATTTTGTGTATTTCCGCCCAACTGCACACATCATGTAAACCGAGATGTTATAGGTATTATTTCGGGCATTGATAAGCCCGATGCCAATGTTCCCCTCTGCGAGCGCTGGCTCCGCAATTGCGGCTGTAAAACACTCTTTTACATCAGCTCGTATACTGGCGAGGGACTTTCAGATATCATTGATTATCTAAATCAGGAATAAAAATAAACTACAGGAGTATGTTATGCCTTCTACAAAAACCATCTGCTTCGCAAACAATAAGGGCGGTAGCGGAAAGTCAACGACCTGCGCTAATGTAGGTTACGCGCTCAGCACACTTGGCAAAAAGGTTCTACTTATTGACGGTGATATGCAGATGAACCTCACACTCTCATTCTTTGACGATGAAAAATCGCTTGACCTTGCAAAGAGCACAAGCAATCTTTATTACGGCATCGTTGAACAGAGAGACCTTGCTCCCTTCATACTCAACACAGAGTACGAAAATCTTGACCTTATTCCCTCCTCCACCCTTATGAGCAGCATAGAGTTCCAGCTCTTCACAAAGTGGCAAAGAGAGTTTATTCTTAACAGAGGACTTAAGAATATCAAGGAGTCGGGTAAATACGATTACATACTCATAGATGCACCCCCAACACTTGGTTGCTGGGTAATGAATATCATGTGTGCCTCGGATTATCTTGTAATTCCTGTTGAGGCTTCACCTTGGGGTCTTTTTGGACTTGCAAATATGTTTGAGTTTTACGAGCAGGTCAAGCTCATCTACCCCACGCTTGATATTTTGGGAATTGCGATTACAAAGGCAAGCGAAAGAAAGAACTATTTCAAACAAACCGTTGAAACACTTTCGTCGCTTGATAATGTAAGGTTGCTTGAGTCAATAATAAGAATAGACAGCACGGTTGAATGGTCACAGGATAACAGCAAGCCCGTTATGGCCTATAAGAAGTCAAGCCGCGCTGCACATGAATATATGGAAATGGCAAAGGAGATTATGAAGTATGCCGATAGGTAAGGATAGCATTACTAAAAGAGTTGCAAAAGTAGATACTACTGTAGCACAGACCGAAAAGGTTGAAGCTCCTGTAAAGAAGGAGACAGAAAAGGCGGCTCCCAAGACCACTACAAAAAAGACAACCACAACAACAAAAAAGCCTTCCGCAAAGAAGCCTGCGACAGTCGTTGTACCCAACATTGCACCCGAGACAGTTGAAAAGGTTGTTGGTCACAAGGAAAATACCGATTTCAAAAAGGTAGAGCTTGGAAGCGAGCTTCCTTACTACCTGCTTTAATAAAAAAAGAGTTGCACTTGCGTGCAACTCTTTTTTTATTAAAGCTGAAGGTTAATGTGGTGATAACCATAGTAAGTATCAACTTTTAAATGGTTAACGCTGTGCAAATAAAATGTCAGATATATCCTTTATATTTTCGGCGATATATACAGCCCCTGCATCAGAAAGCTCGTCGCGGCTCCCGTAACCGAAGAGCACGCCAATAGTATCAATCCCGAATTTTTTAGCTCCGAGAACATCGTGTTTCCTGTCACCAACCATTACTACTTTTTTGCAGTCGTTAATATTACAGCTTTCAAGTGCATACTCAATGACATCATCTTTTTTAACTCGCTTTTCGTCAAGTGTTGCACCTGCCACAAAATCAAAATACTTTAAAAGGTCAAAATGCTCGAGTATCTGTTTAGCATATACCTCTGGCTTTGAGGTGGCTACAAGAAGCTTTTTGCCCGCCTTCTTTAAATCGCAAAGAAGATTGTCTATTCCATCATAGACCTCGTTTTCAAAAAGCCCATTTGTTGAGAAATACTCTCTGTAATATTTAAGTGTAAGTATGCTGTCCTCGCGGGAAAATCCGTAATATTCCTCAAACGCATCAATAAGCGGTGGACCGATAAATTTATAAAGCTCGCTTCTGTCGGTCACCTCAATATTCCACTTTTTGAGGGCATACATTACTGAATTTGTTATACCGAGCGCAGGATCGGTAAGTGTCCCGTCAAGGTCAAAAAGAACTGTATCGTACATATGTTGGATCCTTTTTTATATTTTGTAACTATCATATTCCTTGCCATCATCAAGACAGTGGAAGGAAAATCTGCCTTCATCAAGAATAATATAGCTTTTAGGGGAATTCTCCTTCGGGATGGATACAGATCCGGGATTTATATAGACATTATTATCTCCAAATGAGGTTGCTACGGGAATATGAGTGTGACCGTGCAAAAGGACAGTCCCCTTCTTTAGATTCTTTGCTGTGTTCATATTATAATTATGACCATGTGTTGCAAATATCTCTACACCGTCTATAACAATGTATGAATAGTCGGCAAGTATCGGAAAATCAAGCACCATTTGGTCAACCTCGGTATCACAGTTTCCCCTCACACATAAGATCTCATTTTTCAGAGAATTAAGTATTGATATGACCTCCTTGGGAGCATATCCAGCGGGAAGGTCATTTCTTGGTCCGTGATACAATATGTCTCCAAGCAATAAGAGCTTTTCTGCTCCGCTTTTTCTATATTCATCAACAAGTTTTTTTGTACATACTGCATCTCCGTGCAAATCCGACGCTATCAATAATTTCATTTATCAGCTCCCTATCCTTTATCGGATATTTCCATTTCCTCTTATAAGATATTTTTCGGTAGTCAAAGAAGGAAGCCCCATGGGACCTCTGACATGAAGCTTTTGAGTAGATATTCCTATCTCCGCACCAAAGCCGAACTCTCCACCGTCTGTAAAACGAGTAGAGGCATTGACATATACAGCCGCAGAGTTGATCTCACGCAAAAACCTCTCGCCGTTTTCAACTGTAGATGTGATTATTCCCTCGCTGTGTCCTGTGCTGTGCTTGTTTATATGCGCTATTGCGTCTGACAGGCTGTCAACCACCTTGACTGCAAGGATATAATCATTATATTCGGTATAGAAATCCTCTTCTGTTGCCTCATTTGCTTCAGGAACGAGAACTCGTGTTTTCGGGCAACCGCGAAGCTCAACTCCCTGCTTTTCTGCCTCTTTTGAAAACTCGGGAAGAAATTTTGCCGCAATGCTAACATTAACAAGTAGGGTTTCAACCGCATTACAGACCGACGGACGGGAGCACTTTGCATTCATAACAACCTTTATTGCCATATCCATATCGGCACTGTCGTCAACATATATATGGCAATTTCCGGCGCCTGTTTCAATAACAGGTACCTTTGCGTTTTCAACAACGCTTTTTATAAGTCCCTTGCCCCCGCGCGGGATAAGAGCATCAATATATCCACGCATAGACATAAGCTGAAGCGCGCTCTCGCGCTCTGTTGACTCAACAAGCTCAACACAATGAGAATTAAATCCGCATTTATCAAGAGCTTCCTTCATAATGCCAACAAGCACTTTGTTTGTGTTTATAGCCTCCTTACCGCCTCTCAAAACAACTGCATTTCCTGTCTTGAGACACAGCGCCGCAGAATCAACGGTAACATTTGGTCTTGCTTCATAAATTATTGCAACAACGCCAAGAGGAACTCTCACACGCGAGATCTCTATTCCGGATGGACGGCTCCAGCTCTCTCCCTTTCCCACGGGATCTTCAAGTGAAATGAGCTCAATAATGGAGTTTTTCATTGACTCAACTCTGGCTTCATTTATCATAAGCCTGTCAAGCATAGTTTTAGGAACACCGTTCTCCTCCGCACACATAAGGTCCTTTGCGTTTTCCTCAATTATTGTGCCGCAATTTTCAGATAGAAGCTCTGCAATGGTGCGAAGCACCTTATTCTTTTCCTCGGTAGTAGCAAGTGCAATTGACACTGATGCTTCCTTTGCATTTATACAAAGTCTCTCGACTTCTTCTCTTATAGTCATAATTATCTCCGTTATTTTACAAATACTTTCTCTATCTCACAAATATAAAATCTGTGGTAATCCTTATTTTTATAATTTTCAAGCGGCTCTGGAAGCAGGAAGCATTCTTCACGGAGATCATCCGCATAGAGCTTCTTACACTCAAGTACAAGTCTTGCCTCATTTATTATCGGAACATCACCGTCAAAGAAATATGAAAGTCCCGTTTCCTTAAACTTGTCGTAATCCCTGCCGCTTTTTGTTCCACAGAAACGAAGTACATCCTTATATTCGGGAGCAAAGAAGGAAAGCGAAAGCTTATCTGCCTTCTCTGTAAACTCATAGGTGTATCTTTGAGGCCTAATATATACTATACATACACTTTTATTCCAGAGAACACCGAGGCAGCCCCAGCTTGCCGTCATGGTATTTACTTTTTCTCCGTCTGCCGCTGTAACCAACATCCAATCGTTGCCTATAAGCTTGATCGTATTTTCGATATCTGTCGGTAATATTTCACGAAATTCATTCATATAGCACGCCTCCGTTCTTTTCTTCACTAATATAATATCAAAAAAATCCTGTTTCGTCAATAAAAATTAATCATTAGCAAGGATTTTATACAAAGATTTATGCAAAAAAAGTCATAAAAGAAAAAAGTCCTGTCATTTTACCTGACAAGACCTTTTCTTCGTCAATAAAGCATATCTTCTACTGTTTCAAGTATCTTAAATCTGACCTTATAAGTGGTATTTTCACTATCAGTTATTATTCTGTATTGCTCACTTGTAAATCCAAGATCAATAAATGCTGCCTCGCTATTTGCTTCTTCGCTTGCACTTGCCGCAGACATGCAAAGCGGCGGAAAAAGCACACACCACCAGTTTTTTCCCTCAGCAGCTCCTATCTTTACCTGAAGCGAAAGATATTCTCCCGAAGGAAAGCAAAAACTTTCATAGCTTCTTGTGGGATATATCTCCTCTGAAAGCACCACTGAAACAGGATAGCTATATCCCTCCTCCAATATACGCTTCTCGGCAACGCTTGCAAGATCATCAAGGCGGGGTTCAAGTATCGCGCGCGCAGCACTAATATTTCTGCAACCGCCCGTCAGCTCTGCGGCATATTCAAGCACACTGTCACGGACACAAAGTTTAAGTTCTTGATCCTCGTCATTATCGGAATTGGCAAGAACATGCAGTCTTATTACACTGTCATATATTTCCGCCTCCCCATTAACCGGCAAGAGTCCAATAAACAAGATCGTTATTGCAAAAGCAACGATAACTGTAAGTATTCTCATAAAAAAACTCCTTTTTGAAACTGATATTATCATAGTTCGCCAAAAAGGAGTATTTTATTCAGTTAAGTTAAAAGTGACAGTATTTCTCTGTAGCTCATTGATAAATCAAAGGTTATCTCTCCAGAAAAGTCATCAAGAATATCCGCTTTTCCTTTACTTTCAACATAAAGGCAGAAGACAGTAGGATTATTGATAACACCACTCTTGGCAAGCTGTCTTGCTATTCCTGATACGGAGCTTTCTCTCTGAATATTGAGAGTCACCTCTCCCCCGCGCTTCACAAATGCATACATATCATTGGCTACCGACACAACTCCGGCAGCTATAAAAAGTGCCAATATGCAAAGCGGCAATATAAGCCCAACTATTCTTTTTACCCTGTCACTCAACAAATCATCTCCCAAGAATTGCGGATATAACTACCGCGATTATGTAGACAGCCAAGGATATTATAGCATAAGGATCCTTGAAAATATCAAGAAAAGCCTCTTTGCATTCCTTGACGCTTGAAAATTCGGGAGCCTTGTAGTCCGATGACGCTCCGCTACGCAAGTAGACTCTGTAAAGTCTTGCCGCCTCATTACAAAATACTGCAGCAGATGCGAGAAAAATAACACCCGAAATAATTACAAGAAGTGTGATGTCACCCGTTAGAACATAAAGTCTGCTTATATAAGGCTGACCAAAAATGCCAAATACATTATAAAGGAAATGTACTATCATAGCCGCCACAAGTGACCGCGTTGCATACATAACAAGACAAAGAACGGCACCGCAAAGAAGATAGGTGGGGAGATTGACAATATCAAAATGAAGCAACGCAAAGAATGCAGAACTAAAGACAACTGCTTTTAATACCCCTCCCTTTTCATACTCGTGACAAAGGATCCCTCTATAGACAAGCTCCTCGCAAATAGCAGGAAGCAAGGCATATGCCAATATAAGATAAAGTGAATTTGTAAAGCTTCCGCTACTTTTTGAAACAAAGGTATTATAAAGCGAAAAGTTATCGGAAAGTCTGTTAAGTCCCCCAAGAAGCATACCTAAAAGTAAGCCTCCCGATATCATTGCAAGTGCCGCGCTAAAAATAAGTATTAGTGAGCGCGGAGCAAACACACACACACGGAGTCGCTTTATATATCCCTCACCCCTAAACCTGCACCAAATGGCTGCGGGAAGAATGAAAATCATTATCTGCAAAATAATAATGCTCATATATTCGTTATCGCGGTTTAGCACCGTGAGATCTATAAATTTAGATATGAGAAGCAAAATAAATGTTGCAAGCACTAGCGCGGCAGGGCTTAAAAATATATTTACTCTCTTATTATTCCCCTCACCTGTAACCTTATACACCGGATGCTGATCAGAAAAAAATTTCTTAACACCTTCAAGAAGGACGCTCTTTTTTTCTTTATTTCTTTTCATAAATGTAAAGCTCCTCCTTTGGTGTAATAACTATGTCTACAGCTATATCGGTCTCATTTACGGGAAGCTCATGACATAAAAAGTCCGAATACACAAGACCTAATGATTTTCCTTTAAAGTCGGCAAGAAACCTGTCGTAAAAGCCCTTACCATAACCCGTTCTGAAGCCTTTTCGGTCATATACAAGAGCGGGAACGATACAAAGCGCACTCTCCTCTCCAGCATATATTTCATTTGTTTCCGGAGGCTCGGGAATTGAATATGCCCCCGGTAGAAGCTCATCAAGAGAGCTGATATATCTGAAAATAAGCTCATTACTCTGAGTATCACTTGCAGGGAAAGCCACCCTTTTGCCGTTGCGAAGAGTATAACGGACTATTTTAAGTATATCAGGCTCATTTCGCACAGGAAAGTATGCAAGCAAAATATCTGCAGTTTTGTATTCCTCAAGGGCGACAGCCTTAGAAAGAAGTACCTCTGATTCTCTTTGCATATATTCCGCCGAAAGCTCGCTTCGCCTCTGCAGATACTCTCGCCTTATCGTATTTTTATCCTTCATATCAATCGGCAATAACACCTCGGCGGAGCACATCTGCCTTCTCCTTGCCATAAAGCATGCTAACGAGAGAAAAACCAAATTCAAGAGCAACGCCCATTCCTGCAGCAGTCACGATATTTCCGTCTTTTACGACTTTATTGGAAGAAATTTTAGCGCCCTTAAGCTTATCCTCAAATCCGGGATAGCATGTAGCCTCTTTGCCACAAAGCAAACCTCTTGTGCCGAGAATTGACGGAGCGGCGCAAATTGCTGCAAGTATTCCGTCATTTTTTACAACACAATCAATTGCACTATGAACTGTAGCTGAAGCATCAAGATTAAGTGTTCCCGGCATTCCTCCAGGGAGAATAACCATCTTTAGGTTATCATCAAGTATCACCTCATTATCGGTAATGTCAGCCTTGATGACTATTCCATGTGCCCCGCATATATCCTTCTTGCCAACACCGACAGTCTTGATATCTGCACCTGCGCGTCTTAAAAGATCAAGCGGAGAAAGAGCCTCTATCTCCTCAAAGCCATCTGCCAAAAACATATAAATCATAATATTTTCTCCGTTTTTATCCGAATTAGGCTTGCCCGAAGGCAAGCCTATCAATAATTATTTATTAAAATATTCAACGAGCTTATCAAAGGCAACCTCGGTCTCCTCACGGGTATCAAGGTTCTTTATCTTAACTATTCCCGCATCAAGCTCTGATGCACCCATAATCACGCAATGACTGTAATTATCCTTTACTGCATAATCTATCTGCTTGCCGAATTTCTTGGATCCGATATAAGACGAGCTTACTATTCCATTCTCACGAAGCAGAGCAACGATCTCCGAATATTTACTGTAAGGAACATCGTCAAATCTTGTGACAAGAACCTTTGTGCCGCACTTATAAATATCGGGAACGAGCTTGTGTGTTACAAGGAAGTTCTCAAGTGTTACATCGCCAAATCCAAAACCTACGCCCGAAATGTTTGTGTTCTTTACGAAAAGACCGACAAGATTATCGTATCTTCCGCCGCCGAACATTGCACGGTTGTTTTCAGGTGCCTCATCAAAGACCTCAAAAACCGTTCCCGTATAATAATCAAGTCCGCGGATTATACCAAAATCAAATACACAGTATTTGTCAAGTCCAAGTGCGCGAAGTGCCGCAAAAAGCTCAAGCAGCTCAAGAGATCCCTTTGACTCGGGACAAAGAGCACATGCCGAATCAACATCCATTGTATAAAGGGCATCAATAGCAGCAATCTTTTCGTCATCAAGTCCGAGCTCGTGCATATCCTTCTCATATGCTTCTCTCGTGACCTTATTCTTTCGGTCTACTACCTTTGAAACTCTACGGCTTCCCTCTGCATCAGTTCCTGCAATAGCTGCGATAACATCATTGAAGAAACGGCGATTATTTATATGAACCTTGAACATTGTTTCATCTGCATCAAATGCCTTGAGAAGCGAAACAGCGGTTGAAATTACCTCAAGGTCTGCCTCGTAGGTATCTGTGCCAAAAATATCAACATTTACCTGCCAGTGTTCACGAAGTCTACCTCTTTGGGGACGCTCATAGCGATAAAGATTGGGAATTGAGAACCATTTAAGAGGAAAATTAAGCTCTGCAACCCTTGCAGCAACAAGGCGGGCAACAGTGGGTGTCATTTCAGGACGGACAGCCAAGCGCCTGCCGCCTCTATCTGTAAAATTATAGGTCTGCTCGTTTGCTATCTCCTCGCCGCTCTTAGCGATATAAATATCCAGTGATTCAAGCATTGGACCATTATATTCCTCAAACGCTGCAAGCTCAAGTGCCGAGCGGATCTTTCCAAAGAACCAGTTTCTGAGCTTCATATCAGCAGGATAGAAGTCTCTTGTTCCCTTATAAGGTTGTGTTGAAAGCAGTTGTGCACACATTTTTATCTTCCTCCGTACCGCCTTTGGCGGTATTTATATTTTCAAAAATTCAATACATAGGAATTATATCACACATATCTATATTTGTCAATTATTTGCAACGATTAAAAAGTAAAACCGAGCGAATATCGCTCGGTTTTATTTTAAAACATAGGATATATTACAATTCCAAGTGCGGCAGAAATGAGTATCATAATGACAGGAGACAGTTTCTTCTTTTTTATCTTTTTCCATAAAAAAGCGATCAAAAGAAGAATAGCAAAGATTATAACTCCCGCAACATCTACTGAAAGACTATCGCCGAAATGAGAAAGGCCAAAAAGATTACCGAAAAGCATAGTTACAGCAGTTGCAACTATAAGTCCAACAACTACTGGACGGACACCATCAAGAAAAGCTGTAACTCCCTTATATTTAAGGAAATTTCTTATAAGTGCCGAAATGATAAGAATGATGATAAACGACGGCAGAACGACTCCAAGTGTTGCAAGCGCAGAACCAAGAATTCCTGCCTGCTCCGAACCAACAAATGTGGCTGTATTAACTGCCACAGGACCCGGAGTAGATTCTGCAACTGCAATTATATTGAGAAACTCTGCTTCTGTAAGCCATCCGTATGCTATCACCTGCTCTCTCACAAGAGGGATCATCGCATATCCTCCGCCAAAGGTGGTGATACCGATATAAAAGAAGGTCACAAATAATTCAAGTAAGATCATTTCTGGGCCTCCTCTCTCTTACGGGCAAGCCCGATAAGGTATACTATAAGGCCGATCACTCCGCCAATGAGGATATAGTATATCGTTGAGAATTTTATAGCAAAGAGCGTAAACAAAACAAGTATAGCTACAGTAAGAGAAAACAGGGTTATACTGAAGGCAGTCTTTTTTAGCCCCTTGAACATCTTGGTACCTGCCGACAAAATAAGGTAAATAACACACACTTGAATTCCACGGAATGCATATGCAACATAGGTAAGCGACAAAAATGCATCAAAGAAAAGCGAAATAACATAGATGATAACAAACGACGGTAAACACACGCCGATCGTAGCGGCAGCAGAGCCTATAACGCCCGCCTTCTTATATCCAATGTATGTCGCAGAATTTATTGCTATGGGTCCCGGAGTTGACTCGGCTATAGCGACCATATCAAGAAATTCTTCCTTCTCCATCCACTTTTTCTTTTCAACAAACTCGTTTTCAAACAGAGCAAGCATAGCATATCCTCCACCAAAGGTGAAGAGGCCTATTTTGAAGAGAGTTAAAAATAAATCTAATGTGATTTTAGCTTTTTTCATTTTTTCTCCAAAGTAAAAATTATCTAAGTATTAGGATACAACATATTTGCATATTTGTCAAGTGAAAGTTATTCAGTAACTGCTTGAATTGAAAATATCTCACATCTTTTTGCTAATATTCTCCATTGTAATGAGTTGTTAAAAATGCTATGATAAACTTGTAAATTAATATACACAGAAAGGATAACCGCTATGAAAAAGATAATTTCCTTACTTCTTTGTGCAGTGATGATTCTCGGTATGCTTACAACAGTTGTAGGTGCCGCTGACACCACTGTATCCCCTACCGTTGACGGTGTGGTAAATTCAGGAGAATATTCCTACACTTCGGGAGAGCTTGACTGCGCAAATCAGGATATTGCAGGCACTCTCTACATGATAAAGGAGTCTACAGCTGTTCCGAAGCGCAAGGTTGAATACCTTGTAAGCTCCGATGCAGATTACATCTACATCGCATACTGTGGCTACGGAGAGATGTTCTCTGACTTGTATATATATCTTAATCCGAGCATCTCGTCGGGCGCAAGAAATACTGTGCGTCTTTACCTCCGTGCCGGTTGGAGAGATAACGGCCTTATGGATAAGAGCGTTGAAGTATACACCGCCGATGAGACCTTTACCACTGCCAAGTGGAGCGATTATGTTGCAAATTTTGCCATGGGTACATATGACGACGGCAGACTCAATGAAAACACAATTGAGATTAAGATAAAGCGTTCAGCACTTAAAGCAGAGGCTTATGACAAGGTAGGTATAAGCATACTTTCAAGACCTGAACAGTCTCATAAACCCGATGGCGGATACGGTGAATGGGTTTGGGGTACCGCTCCTGC
>JAZOSH010000035.1:0-5425 GCA_045656985.1 Eubacteriales bacterium
TTGCTCCGCCCTTGCGTGCTCACAACGGTCATAAACGAATATTGTCTGCACAAGTCCAAAGACAGGAGAGTTTTTGCCAAGCTTTTTGCAAAAAGCTTGCCGCCGGAGGCACGCGTCCTCCCCGATAAATCAAAATTTGAAATTATTTCTTATCGTCTTTTATTGCCGACCAATATTTTGCCGCCGCTTCCTCTGTCTTGTTCTCGCCAAAGGAATAATATTTTCTTCCCTTCAGGTCGTGCGGCAGATATTCCTGCTTCACATAGTGATTGGGATAGGAATGCGGATACTTATACCCCTTGAAAAAGGGACTTTGAAGCTGGGGCGGTACCTCTTTGCCAAGTCCGGCATCAATATCGGCCTGTGCTGCGGCATACGCCTCGTATGCCGAATTGGATTTCGGCGCCGTTGCAAGCATAAGCGCCGCATTTATAAGCGGAATTCTCGCCTCGGGCATGCCAAGCTCCTTTGCGGACTCACAGCAGGCGCGTGTTATCACCGCCGCCATGGGATATGCAAGCCCTATATCCTCGCTTGCGATGACCTGAAGGCGTCTGCACACCGAAATGAGCTCACCAAGTGAAAGAAGCTTTGCAACATAAAATGCGGTGGCATCGGGATCAGAGCCCCTTATTGATTTTTGCAGGCAGGAAAGCAGATCAAAATGTGTATCATCATCAAAATTGCCGACACGAACATTAAAGCCGTCAATAATTTCCTCATTTATAACGCTATCTGCCGCGAAATATGCGTTCTCAAGAAGCACTATTGCGCGTCTGACATCGCCGCCCACACTCTTGCCGATATACTCAAGTGCGCCCTCGGCAGCCGTTTTTTCGGTCTTGTACTCGCCGTTGAGGTAGTCAAGCGCCCTTGTAAGCGCCCTTGCTATCTCGCTTGGTGAAACAGGGCGGAATTCAAAGAGCGAGGAACGCGAGATAAGTGCATTATAAACATAAAAATGCGGATTTTCGGTGGTTGACGCAATAAGTGTTACCCTGCCGTCCTCAACATATTCAAGCAAGGACTGCTGCTGCTTTTTATTGAAATACTGTATCTCGTCAAGATAAAGCAGCACTCCGCCCATACCAAAAATATTATTTGTGCTTGAAAGCACTTCCTTGACATCGGAAAGCGACGCAGAGGTAGCATTAAGCTTGTGAAACACCATTCCCGACTCTCGCGCGATTATCTCAGCGGCGGTTGTCTTTCCCGTGCCGGGAGGGCCATAGAATATCATATTTGTGATACGGCCCGCCTCGGTCATCTTACGGACAACACCGTTCTTACCGAACAGGTGCTCCTGCCCCACGATCTCATCAAAGCTCTTGGGGCGAAGAAGCTCTGCAGTTCTTATATTAGTCATTTCAACCTCATTTGGGATCACATTACCGAAAGAAGACTGTTAAGTGCTTCAAGCACCGTAGGAACCAAGCTTATAAGCACAAAATACGAAATTACGCAACCGATCAGGACAAGTATAAAGGTCCGCCACGACGCGTCCTTTGTTTCATAGCGCGTCTCGGCATGAGCAAGCATATCATCCTCAATATAGAAGCGGTCTGTTCGTGTGATGCGGTATTCCTCGGTCTTGAAGGGCTGTGCGCTTCCCTCTTTCTCGCGTGCAGCCTCGTATTTCTCACGAAGCTTGGTCATTTTCTCATAATGCTCGGTCTCCTCAAGGGATCTTACCACTCTGCGAAGCCTTGCGCTGTTGTTAAGTGAACGCAAAATAGCGGGATTTCGGTAGCCTATCTCGTCAAGCGTGCGTGCATTTTCTCTTCCTACAGCACCCGAAGCAATGACCTTCTGCACAAATACACAGACTACCTTTTTATAAGCGGTCACAGAGAGGCATGCGAGAATGACACCCACCAAAACGGCGATAAGTATATCGCGCAGAGGCATACCCGTTCCGTCCATTCCAAGATTTTCATAAACAGGGGCAGTTGACGGAAAAAATTTATCAACAAAATAGCCCCAAAGCTCACCTATAAGCGATGGCTCACTCTCCGAGAGCGCAAAACCGAACATTCTCAAAGAAAATTCCCCCAAAAGTTTTATTTTTTGATTATATCGCAGCCAACATACTTGCGAAGTACCTCGGGTACTACAACAGAGCCGTCAGCAAGCTGATTCTGTTCAACAAGCGCAGGGAGGATACGGCTTGTAGCAAGTCCCGAGCCGTTGAGTGTGTGGAGATACTCTATCTTTCCGTCTGCACGGCGAACTCTCATCATACCGCGGCGCGCCTGATAGTCACGGGCGTTGGACACAGACGAGACCTCCTTATAGCCGTCCATAGAAGGAATATTTATCTCAATATCGTAGGTTCTTGCCATAGATGCCGAGCAGTCGCCTGCAGCAAGCTTCACCGTACGGAAGTGGAAGCCAAGTCCGCGAACGAGATTTTCTGCCTTTGTAACGAGCTCCTCAAATGCCTCGTCACTCTTCTCGGGAAGCGTATACTGGAACATCTCTACCTTGTTGAACTGATGTCCGCGCACCATTCCGCGCTCGTCGGAGCGGTAAGAGCCTGCCTCACGGCGGAAGCAAGGTGTGTAGCTGACGAGCTTCTTGGGAAGGTCAGCCTCGGTGAGTATCTCGTTTCTGTAAAGGGAAGCAAGAGCCGCCTCGGCAGTAGGAAGCATATAACGGCTACGGTTATCGGTATTGTTCTCTATCTTGAATACCTCGTCGGCAAACTTCGGGAACTGTCCCGCGGTCACGCCGCACTCATACTCAAGCATGTGGGGCGGCAGAATAAGCTCATATCCGTCGCCAAGATGTGTATCAATAAAGTAGTTGAGGAGCGCCCACTCAAGTCGCGCACCCATTCCGCGATAGATCCAGAAGCCCGAACCCGAGAGCTTTGTTCCTCTGTCATAATCTATAAGACCGAGGTCTGTACAAAGGTCAACATGGTTTTTAGGCTCAAAATCAAACTGGTGAGGCTCACCGAAGTAACGGAGCGGCTCATTGTTCTCTTTTCCGCCGGGAAGAAGATCCTCGTCAGGAAGGTTAGGAAGTCCAAGCATAAGCGAGGTAAATTCTGCCTCAACCTCCTTGAGCTTTTCATCAATAGCCTTTGTCTCGGCGCCCATCTCCTTCATCTTTGCGAATATCTCGGAGACATCGCGTCCCTCCTTCTTATACTGGGGGATAAGCTTATTTGTGCGATTCTGCTCTGCCTTTATAGCCTCGGTTTTTGAAATAAGGCTTCTTCTCTCAGCATCAAGCTCAAGAATTCTTGCAATCTCTTCGCTCGCGTCCTTCTCCTTCTTCGCAAGGCGGGCAATGACTTCATCGGGATTTTCTTTTATATATTTGATATCAAGCATTTTATTTACCTTTCCTTTGTTTATTCATAATTTGTTAATATATTTATCAGTTTTCAGCGAATATTGAGTCGCCGCAAAGCGCCTTGAGCAGTGCCTCAAGATCTGAATCGTCATCATAGGTAAGCTCAACTATCTTCTTCTTTGAAGAACGGGAGATTCTGACCTTTCTGCCGAGCGCCGACATAGCGCGTCTCTCAAGCTCCTTCATGTGAGCCTTGATCTGCGGGTGAGTCTTCTCTTCCTCGTCATCATAGCTCTTTTGATTCATAAGTCTTACAGTGAGTTCAACACTGCGAACTGTCATCTTACGCTCAACCACACGCTTTGCAAGGCTTGAGATAGCCTCCTTGTCATCAAGGCCAAGGAGCGCTCTTGCATGTCCTTCAGCGATATCGCCGTTCTTGAGAAGCTCAAGCACATCATCGGGAAGCGCAAGCAAACGAAGCATATTCGCAATAGCAGGACGGCTCTTTCCTACCTGCTTTGCCACCTGCTCCTGAGTAAGATTGAAACGCTCAATAAGCGCGTGATAACCAAACGCTTCCTCAACAGGATTAAGATCCTCTCTCTGAACATTCTCAATAATAGCTACCTGTGCTGCCTTGAGATCGTCTCCATCGTAAATTATTGAAGGAATTTCGGTAAGTCCTGCCATTTTTGATGCTCTCCAGCGTCTCTCGCCGGCAATTATCTCATAAATACCTGCTGCATCGGGGTTTTCTCTGACAATAATGGGCTGAAGCACGCCATAAGTCGCAATAGAGTCGGCAAGAGCCTCAAGAGCCTCTCTGTCAAAGGTCTTTCTAGGCTGATCATGTCTCGGCTCAATGTCGGATATCCTTAAGGATTCCGCAAGACCCTTTTTCTGCTCAAACATATTGTCCTCAAAAATATCGTAAAAGCCTCTTCCGAGGCCGCTGTCCTTCTTTGCCATCTTTCTTTCTCCTTATTTCTGTCTGTAATTTGAAAGAACGCTTCTGTTCTTCGGTTTTTTATCCTTATCAAACAAGTCAGAGCGCATATCCCTGTCTCCGTCGGGACGGCGCACTATAACCTTTGATTTATTTGTCTTAACCTCGGGGGCGTTATCCTCAAAGAGGTCGCCAAGTCCGCGGCCAAGTCCTGAATCCTTTTTAGCCATAAAGCCTCCTTAAAGCATTAAGCTGCATAATATATTGATGATTTCTACAAAACAAGCTGCTTTCTTGCAAAAAATATGCAATTTACCGTATAAAACGGCACATCAAATGCGAGTAGCAAGTTCCTTTGCGACTTCAATATATTCCTTTGCACCCTTTGAGTTCTTGTCATGATAATATACAGGTCTTCCAAAGCCGGGAGCCTCTGTAAGCTTGACATTTCTTGAAATCTTTGTATCAAAGATCTTGTCACCATAATGCTTTGAAAGCTCTGCCATAACCTGCATCGAGAGCAAAAGTCTACTGTTGTACATAGTTATGAGAATTCCGCTGACATTAAGCTCGGAATTATAGAGTCTCTTTATACGGTTTATAGTGATCATGAGCTGAGAAAGACCCTCGAGCGCATAAAATTCGCACTGCATAGGCACAATTATGCCGTCAGATGCAGTAAATGCGTTAATAGTAAGCATTCCAAGTGAGGGAGGACAGTCAATAAGTATGTAATCAAACTCGTCCTTTACCTCTGAAAGCGCCTTTTTGAGTCTGTATTCGCTCTCATCAAAGTCATAAAGATCAAATTCAGCGCCCGCAAGCGTTGTATTTGTGGGAATTATATAAAGATTTTGGTGAGGGGTCGCTATAATAGCATCCTTTGCGCTTACAACATCTGTAAGCACCTCTTTTGACGAGCTTTTCAGCGACTTCTTGGCAACGCCGACACCACTTGTGGCGTTTCCTTGTGGGTCCATATCAACAACAAGCACCTTGTGCCCGAGAACGCCAAGGGAAGCGGCAATGTTTACGCAAGAAGTAGTCTTTCCTACGCCGCCCTTTTGGTTGGCAAAAGAAATAATCTTTCCCATTTTTTGTTTCCTCCTAATATATTTTAGAGATAATTTGCTACAATCGCGGCAAATAAATAGTCTTGCATTAATTATAGCA
>JAZOSH010000036.1:0-3153 GCA_045656985.1 Eubacteriales bacterium
CCTTCTTTACGCTGGCTACTACCACGTCACCGATGTTTGCGTATCTGCGGCCTGTTCCGCCGAGTACGCGAATGCACATCAGCTCTTTAGCTCCGGTGTTATCGGCAACCGTCATTAATGTTTGTTGCTGTATCACTTTTATTTCCTCCTGAATTCAATACGATTTCTGCCGTATTTACTGTTTATGGGTGTTTTGGAGCTTAATTACTTAGCCTTTTCGATTATCTCAACAACACGCCATCTCTTTGTCTTGGAAAGGGGTCTTGTTTCCATAATCTCAACCTTGTCGCCGATGCCGCACTCGTTATTTTCGTCGTGTGCATGAACCTTCAAGGTACGCTTGATGATCTTTCCGTAGACGGGATGCTTTACATTATCTTCAATAGCAATGACTACGGTCTTGTTCATCTTGTCGCTTACTACGCGACCGACTCTTGTTTTTCTGAGGTTTCTTTCTTCTGTCATGACTCTTCCTCCTTACGCATTTTTCTCTGAAAGGATTGTCATTACACGAGCAATGTTCTTCTTGACCTCTACCATCTTGTGGGGATTGTCAAGCTGATTGATCGCGTGCTGGAAGCGGAGTGTAAAAAGCTCTTCCTTGAGCTCCTTGAGCTTCGCGCTGAGCTGCTCAGCACTCATTGCTCTGAGTTCTTCTGTGAATTTCTTGTTATTCATAGCTGATTAACCCTCCTTCTTCGCAAACTTACACTTGATGGGAAGCTTGTGAGATGCAAGACGCATAGCTTCGCGTGCTACATCCTCTGCAACTCCGTCCATCTCGAACATTACTCTGCCCGGCTTTACAACAGCTACCCAGTACTCAGGGCTACCCTTACCGGAACCCATTCGAGTCTCAGCAGGCTTCTCTGTTATAGGCTTGTCGGGGAATATCTTTATCCAGACCTGACCGCCTCTCTTGATGTAACGCGTCATAGCGATACGGGCTGCCTCTATCTGGTTGCTTGTTATCCAAGCGGGCTCAAGTGCTACAAGGCCGTAAGAACCGTTTGTAACCTTATTGCCTCTCATTGCTTTTCCTTTAAGTCTGCCGCGCTGTACACGACGGAACTTAACTCTCTTAGGCATTAACATTAGTTACGACCTCCTTCTCTGGGAGCTCTCTCGCCTCTCTGTCCGTCTCTTCTGCGAGGGCGTCTGTCACCGTTGCGGTTGTCCTTGCGGTCGCCGCGGCGATTCTCTCTTGCAGGGCGGTTTACCTCGTTAAGAACCTCGCCTCGGTATATCCATACCTTAACGCCGATCTTACCATAGGTTGTATTTGCTTCCCAGAAGCCGTAGTCGATGTCAGCTCTGAGAGTCTGAAGCGGGATTGTACCCTCGTGATAGTGTTCTGCTCTTGCGATCTCGGCACCGCCAAGACGACCGCTACAGGATATCTTGATACCCTTTGCGCCAAGTCTCATTGTGTTTCTGATCGCCATCTTCATAGCGCGACGGAAAGAAATTCTTCTCTCAAGCTGTGCTGCTACATTCTCAGCAACAAGCTGTGCATCGAGGTCGGGATACTTTACCTCAACAACATTGAGGGCAACGGGCATACCAACCATCTTCTGAAGCTCGTTCTTATATCTCTCGATCTCTGCACCCTGACGGCCGATAACCATACCGGGCTTTGCACAGTGAATAAATACTCTTACTCTCTGGCTGTCACGCTCGATCTCGATCTTAGGAACGCCTGCACTCTGGAGCGCCTTCTTCAGATATTTTCTGATCTTATAGTCTGATACAAGTGTATCGCCGAACTTCTCGTCCGATACGAACCATCTTGAATCCCAGTTCTTAATTACTCCTACACGCAAGCCGTGAGGATTAACCTTCTGTCCCATTAGTTCTTAACCTCCTTCTTTCAATTTCTTTCATCTACTACGATGGTGATATGAGATGTTCTCTTAAGAATTCTGTCTGCGCTTCCCTTTGCTCTGGGCATGATTCTCTTGAGCGTGGGACCCTCGCATACATAACAGGTCTTAACATAGAGCTTTGTTGCATCCATATCGTGGTTGTTTACCGCATTTGCGATCGCGCTGCCGAGAAGCTTTATAAGATACTCGGATGCGCTCTTCTTTGTGTTTTTAAGGATTGCCATTGCAACTCCCGCATCCTTGCCTCTGATGAGGTTAAGAACGATTTTTACCTTGCGAGGAGAGATTCTGGCATAATTAAGTGCCGCATAACCGGGCTCTTCTTTAATTCTTATCATATCTTCCTCCTGCATTATTTACCGTTGTTGGATGTCTTGGAGCCTGCGTGGCCCTTGAATGTTCTTGTGAGTGCGAACTCACCGAGCTTGTGACCTACCATATCCTCAGTAACATATACCGGAACATGCTTTCTGCCGTCGTGAACAGCGATTGTGTGTCCTACAAACTCAGGGAATATTGTAGATGCGCGCGACCATGTCTTGAGAACTTTCTTTTCCTGCTTCTCATTCATGGCACAGATGCGTGTATAAAGCTTCTCCTCTACAAAAGGCGCTTTCTTAAGACTTCTGCTCATTCTATATTCCCTCCTTATTTACCATTTCTGCGTCTGACTATGAACTTATCAGTTCTAGCCTTCTTGTTTCTCGTCTTATAACCGAGAGCGGGCTTGCCCCAAGGTGTAACAGGCGAGGGTCTACCGATGGGAGACTTACCTTCACCACCACCGTGAGGGTGGTCGCAGGGGTTCATTACAGAACCGCGGACTGTAGGACGGATGCCCATGTGTCTCTTCTTACCTGCCTTACCGATCTTAATGGTATCATGCTCGATGTTACCAACCTGACCGATTGTAGCCTTGCAGTCAAGACGAACTATACGAACCTCACCCGAAGGAAGTCTTACCTGAGCGATGCCGTTCTCCTTCGAAAGAAGCTGTGCTGCAACTCCTGCCGAACGAACGAGCTGTGCGCCCTTACCGGGATAAAGCTCAATGTTGTGGATGAATGTACCGACGGGGATGTTCTCGATGGGGAGTGTGTTACCGGGCTTGATATCGCTATCTGCACCTGTGTAAACTGTATCGCCATCCTTAAGACCAACGGGAGCGATGATGTAGCTCTTGTCGCCTGCCTCATTCTGAAGAAGTGCGATGTATGCGCTTCTGTTAGGATCGTACTCGATACCGATAACAGTTGCGGGAGCCTCA
>JAZOSH010000037.1:0-4409 GCA_045656985.1 Eubacteriales bacterium
ATTTGTGGGTGTTGCGGTATGCCTCTTGAGGACTGTAATATCAGTAAAGAAACCGATGGCAATTTCAATGAGGAATACTGCAAATGGTGCTATGCCGACGGTGAATACACCCTTGATATTTGGAAGCGATATGCCGAAATCGGTGGTAAAGAAAAACTCGAAGAATTCAAACAACAGCTGATAAACGAATTTAACACACTTTTGCATATCGAAGGATTGCCCAAGGTAGAGAATTTAAACGTGCTGCCCGGTGAATTTGTCAATATAGAATACACACTCCCAAACGGAAAAAAAGTGAAATTCCTCGACGATAAGCAAACCTACCTCGGTAGTCAGCTCGAGGGAGAAACAAAATGCTACGGAATTGTCGCCAATATGGATTTCCTTCTCGTATGCACATATGAGGAAAACGGTGAGAATCCCGAACTCGTGATTTATAAGAAAAGATAGTCAAATTCCAATTTGACGAGCTGAATAGGCGTTGAATGTAGGTGTGATTTTGGTGCAAATTTGGTGCAACACTTTATCAAACGATACTCACGATATTCACTATATCGCACGAAAACACACGATAAATGCACGATATCACACGATATTTAACGATATTCACGATATCAAACGGCGTTCTTAAAACTCCAAGAGATAATTTCGACCTTTGGTCGAAACTTGCAAAAAAGGTTCTGCTATGCAGAGCTTTTTTGTTATCTCTTGGAGAACAACTATGATTGCCCTTGCGGGCAAGTTATCAGTTTAGATTGGGCATCGCCCAAGTTATGAGCGACTGCGGCGCGTTGAGGGGATGCGGGCAATCATATCATAACTACGCGAAGCGTATCATAACGTTTGCAAAGCAAACTCATAACTCTAAACTAAAACGTTCACATCTTCAAAGAATACAAAGCCAAAATGGCTGAATCTATCGAGCACGATTTGCTTTAATCAAAAAGGGCGGTTCAACTATATGTTGAGCCGTCTTTTTTTGTGCAAGTATGTACGCAATCAACCATTTACAAATTGACTGTTTTGTGGTATAATTTATTTGGTTGAAAACATTGAAATCAACACATTAAGCTAATCATGTTGTTCAAATTTCTTTTTGCGGTTGGTATAATAAAGACACAACAAACCGAAAAGGAGAAATAGATTGAACACAGACAAAATTTATGCAGAATCCATCGCAAAGGAGTATGCTCCCAAGGACAACTCCAAAATCGTTGCACTTCGCAAGCTCGACAAGAAGGCAAAATTGCCCGCAACCATTTTCACTTATACCTTCGGTATTATTTCTGCCCTTGTTGCAGGCACGGGAATGTGCCTCTCTATGCAAGTTATCGGGGGCACGCTTCCTCTTACTGTTCTCGGAATTATCATTGGTATTATAGGCTTTACCTGCACAGGAATCAACTATTCGATTTATAAGAAGATGCTTGAAAACGGCAAGAAGAAATATGCGTATGAGATCGTGGAGCTCGCAAGAGAGATCAGCGAAGGAAAGTAAGTTATCAAGGGGGGCGTCTTATGAATAAAAACGAAAGCAAATACTTTAATACGGCAATCAGAATGGACGAAGCCCTCATTGCGTTACTTGAAAAGAAGGACTTTGAATATATCACCATCAAGGAAATCTGTGATGTTGCAGGGGTAAATCGGTCAACATTTTACCTACATTATGAGAATACTTCGGATTTATTAAAGGAAACCACCATATATATCCTTGATAAACACTTTGCTTATTATTCTGCTGATACAAAAGGAATTGCGGAACGCTTTGAAAATTGTGAGCTCGGTGACTTAGTTTTCGTAACATCCGAATATCTCACACCATATCTTACCTTTATCAAGGAGAATCAGCGTATATTTAAGGTTGCTATCAAGCAATTCAATTCCTTGAATATGGATGAAGTGTACAGCAAAATGTTCAACCATATCTTCGACCCCATCCTCTCACGCTTTCACGTTCCCGATAAAGAACGCACCTATATGATGAAATTCTATCTAATGGGCGTGTTTGCTATCGTGATGGAATGGCTCGATAAGAAGTGTTCCGACGATATGGATACAGTAATCAAGATTATCACAGATTGTGTGCTTGGCGAGAGAAACATCAATGGATAAAACGCTTAAATTCGCACTTGTCAGCTTGATTTTTAATGTTGCCTTCGGTGCATACCATCTTGTATTTGGTATTGTGTCCAGCTCGTGGTGGCTATTAACACTTGGCACTTATTACTTGATTTTAAGCATCGTTCGCTTTACGGTGCTCTGTACCAAGTCAAAGGAACAGTTTATTACCAAGTTCACAGGATGGATGCTGATGGTATTATCCATTCCTCTTTCCGGAACTGTTATTCTGTCGGTAGTTCGTGACAGAGGGCACGAATATCATATGATCGTAATGATTGCCATGGCGACTTATGCCTTTACTAAAATTACGCTCGCTACAATCAATCTTGTAAAATCTCGTCGCAGTACATCGGGGGCACTCATAACGTTACGAAATATATCTTTTGCGGATGCCTTTGTTTCCATCTTCGCATTGCAACGCTCAATGCTCGTATCCTTTGAGGGAATGACCGAAACCGAGATATTGATTATGAACGTCGCTCTCGGCTCTGCCGTATGCGTAATAGTTTTTCTGCTCGGACTGAACCTTGTGCGAAGCAAGACAATATTGTTTAACGCTTTGAATGATTGAAATATGGCATTAAATGTTGGTGTGATTTTGGTGCAAATTTGGGCAACACTTTATCAAACGATACTCACGATATTCACGATATCGCACGAAAACACACGATATTTAACGATATTCACGATATCAAACGGTGTTGCGAAAACTCGAAGAGATAATTTCGGCCTTTGGGCGATTATTTCGATATACAAAAAGCTCTGCTACGGCAGAGCTTTTTGTTTTTTTACTGTATTCTTTACATTTCGTACATTTTGTGATACAATGTAACTAATAGATGAGCTTAAATTTTAGGAGGTGGCGTATATGATAGATATAACTGCTTGGATAAATGAGTTTTCTATGGCGTTGGATGAAAAATTTGGGGATCGCGTGTGGTTTGTCGGTTTGCAGGGAAGCTATGGTCGCGGTGAGGCGACAGAAACAAGTGATATTGATATTGTCGTAATACTTGACGAGCTATCTGCCTCGGACATTGACACATATAATACGATGTTAGATGCCTTATCGCATAGGGAACTGATCTGCGGCTTTCTTTCGGGTAAAAATGAGCTTTTTAATTGGGAGCCTTCCGACCTTTTTCAGTTTTATTATGACACAAAGCCCATAAAGGGAAGTCTTGATGAATTGCTGAATATCATTGACGATAACGCTATTAGCAGAGCTATAAAAATCGGTGTGTGCAACATTTTTCACGGTTGTGTACATAATATGTTATACGAAAAGAGTGAAGAGGTTTTGAGAGGGCTGTACAAATCCGCGTCTTTTGTTGTGCAGGCGATCATCTTCAGACAAACAGGGAGCTACATCAGCCTTCAAGAAGATCTGCTTCAAATCGTTTCTCCTGACGAGCGAGTTATTGTTGAAATCTTTATAGGCTTAAAAAACGGAGGAACAGTTGATTTTAAAGAAATGTCCAAAGCCTTGTTTGCATGGTCTAAAAGTTGGGTAGAAAAAACTAAATAAAGCCTCGTCTGTTGGGGCTTTATTTTTTGATGGTCAAAATACACAAAACAAGCCTTTAAAGTTTGTTGGGTTTTGCGTTCAAAAAGTGTTGCCTTAAACTATTTTATATGGTAAAATTAGGTGTATGTATGGTACAACAAAATCATTTTCGAAAAGAGGAACTAAAATGAAAAAGCTGTTATCAGTATTGCTTTGCGCCGTAATGCTTATCGGTGCTATGTCAAGTATCGCTTCGGCTCTTGACTATTATGCAGGAGAAAAGGCTTCCCCTGCGCCCACCCTTGACGGAACTATCAACGAGGGTGAGTATACATGGACTTCGGGTAAGATTAATCCCAAGGGCGTTAGCAAGGCAAGCCCTATAGTTGGTAAGCTCTATGCCTCTGTTGATATAAAGGATTCTCTTGAGTCTTTCCAGTATTTTATGAGCTATGATGATCAGTATATTTATGTTGCATATATGGAGACAGGAACTATCGACACAGGGGTTTGGTTTGATCTCAATCCCCGCGCAGGTCTTGCCAATTCGCAAGGACAGTTGTTTACATATGTTTCCTGCACACAGAACGGAATAGGTAATGTGACCACATATGAATGTACAAGCGCATCTGATAGAAGCAATCAAACTGCAAAGTATGTTGCCCAGTCCGTTGCTCTCGGACACGATGACGGTGTTAAAAACTCCAATCATATAGAGATCAAATTTAATCGCTCTGCTCTTGAGGCATATGCAGGAGGAAAATTTGATGTTCTCGGC
>JAZOSH010000038.1:0-1572 GCA_045656985.1 Eubacteriales bacterium
TCGCGATGACATAAACAGCTTTGCAAACAAAGCAATAAAGAAAACGAGCGAGCTTTGTGACAGTGCTTCTCTTGCAGTTAAAATAAAGGTGGTTGAATCAAAGCTCTCCTCTGCTTACGAAAAGCTTGGCAGACTTACCTACAAGCAGCTCAAGGCAGGAGAATCGCAGGCGGAGGCTATCTCCGAGGCTATTGCGACACTTGATTCTCTCCGCGAGGAGTTAAAAGCCCTTCGCGCAAAGCAAGAAGAAATGAAAGCGACACGCGAAGCAGAAAAGACAGAGGACAAGGAATAAGCATTCATCGGAGAAGACGATATGGATATTGTAGAATTCAGGGAAAGTGATATAGATGCGGTATTTAAGATTCAAAAGGCAGCATACAAGCCCTTATACGATAAATATCACGATGACAAGTTAAGTCCATATCTGGAGACAAAAGAAACAGTATTTGAAAAATATACGAAGAAAGACACAAAGGGCTATATTTTCGTAAAAGACGGTGTTCCCGTCGGCGCAGTCAGAATAACCTTGTATCCTGAGACAAATGCTGCAAAGGTGTCGGCTCTTGGAGTACTCCCAAAATATCAAGGTCAAGGAATAGCGCAACAGGCTCTGTTGCAGATAGAAGAAATTTATCGCGATGTTGCACACTGGTTTCTTGCAACTATTTTGGAAGAGCCTAAAAACTGTCATTTGTATGAAAAGCTTGGATACAAAAAGAATGGCAAGTCAGAGGTTATAAACGATAAAATGACTATCGTTTTTTACGAGAAATAAATAATGTAAAAAAGCGGTGCATAGCACCGCTTTTTTACATTGTAGCTCTTGCATTCTCAAACTTTGTTTTGGCTTCCTTGAGCTTTTCATCCTCTGCCTTGGGGGCGGGATACCAGCCACGTGCATTCATATCGTCATAAACGCTCTCCTGAATTTTATGCACACTCTCAAGTATTCCCGAAAGGCAGTGCCTTACATCATCAGTTGCACTCTCGCAAAGGGCGGTATTATAGTTACCTGTAAGCATCTTCTCGGAATTAAGAATATCCTGTGCCATTGCCTTATCATCAAAATTATTCATTTTTAAAGTCCCCCTTATTTGAGATGTGCAAGAAGTGCATCATAGTGCTTCTTATGCGTTTCTGCTATCTGTTCATATTTCGCGCGAAGCTCTGCATCCTGTGTGATTGATGCGTAGGTCATACACTTCGCTGCAAGATTTTCTTCAACACTCATAAGGTCGGAGAGCGAACCAAGCTCTTTTGCCGTTATTTCTGCCATAAAAGCCTCCAAAAAATAGATTTATACTGAAAGTATTTCCTGTTCTAGAGAATTTATACTTAAAGGTAGCCCTTCATCGTCTCAAAGCTTTCCTCATGAAATCTTACTATATCCCTGGCAAGCTTAAGCGATGCCTCCGATGCCTTTGTATTCTCATATTTTCTTATATCCTTGGTCATATCTGTTATTCCCATGGTGTAGCCCTCCATCATCATCTCTGCGATGTGACTTGAGGTGGAGTCTATCATTGTATTCATACTGATGCCCATTTTTGACATAGCTTTGGTCATCAT
>JAZOSH010000039.1:0-15196 GCA_045656985.1 Eubacteriales bacterium
CATGGTTGTCTTCCTAAGACCGCTTGGCCTCCGACTTTCCCGCAGACCTTGCTCCGCCCTTGCGTGCTCACAACGGTCATAAACGAATATTGTCTGCACAAGTCCAAAGACAGGAGTGTTTTTGCCAAGCTTTTTGCAAAAAGCTTGCCGCCGGAGGCTCGCGTCCTCACCTATAAATCAAAATTTAGCGGCGTACTTACAAGAAAAGAGCAGACCGAAGGGGTCTGCTCTTTTGTGTTTAGAAGGGAATTTGATCGTTATTATCGTCGGACTTGTCATCCTTTTGATATTTGCTATCGTGAGAGCCGTCCTGATTATATCTGTCCTTTTCGGCTTCCTTTTCAGCCGCTTCCTTTTCCTTACGCGCCTTTTCTTCCTCTGCGCGCTTCTTTTCCTCGCGGCGACGCTGCTCGTTTTCCTCGCGGCTGCGTCTCTTCTTTGCCTCGGTCATCTCCTCAAGCTCTTCAAAGGTGGGGGTGCCCTCCATTGCTGCCTTGAATTGCTCTCCGTCCATTATCTCGTTCTTCATAAGGAACTCGGATATGAAATGGAGCTTGCCGATATTTTCCGTAAGAAGTGTCTTTGCTCTTGAGTAAGCCTCATTGATAATTCCTTGGATTTCAGCATCTATCTTTGCCGCGATCTCCTCGGAATAATCCTGTGCGCTTGAGAAATCTCTGCCAAGGAAGACCTCGCTGTGACCTGTGCCAAACGAACGGGGGCCGAGGACCTCACTCATACCAAGCTGAGTTACCATTTTCTTTGCGATATCTGTAGCGCGCTGAATATCGTTAGACGCACCGCCCGAAATATCGCCAAAGATTATCTCTTCTGCGGCACGGCCGCCAAGAAGCATCACGATCTTGTCCTTAAGCTCCTGCTTATAGACACTGAACTTATCCTCCTTGGGAGGATTGAGTGTATATCCGAGAGCATTTCCGCTCGGGATTATAGAGATCTGCTGAACAGGATCCATTGTGGGAAGAAGATGTGCGATTATAGCATGACCTGCCTCATGGTAGGCTGTGTTTTTCTTCTCGCGCTCCTTCATAGTTCTTGACTTCTTTTTAGGGCCTGCGATAACCTTGATAAAGGCATCGTCAATATCATCCATACCGATAAGGGCCTTACCTCTGCGAGCTGCAAGGAGAGCCGCCTCGTTAAGCAGATTAGCAAGATCGGCACCGGTAAAGCCTGCCGTTGTCTTTGCTATTTCTGAAAAATCAACTGTCTGCTCAAAGGGCTTATTGCGTGCGTGTACCTTGAGTATCTCCTCGCGCCCCTTGATGTCGGGATAATTTACTGTTATCTGTCTGTCAAAACGGCCGGGACGCAGAAGTGCGGGGTCAAGGATATCGGGGCGGTTTGTTGCCGCGATAACTATTATACCCTCGTGCGAGCCAAAGCCGTCCATTTCAACAAGAAGCTGGTTAAGTGTCTGCTCGCGCTCGTCGTGACCGCCGCCAAGGCCTGCACCTCTGTGGCGTCCGACAGCGTCTATCTCGTCAATAAATATAATTGAAGCGGGAGCCTTACGCGCCGTCTCAAAGAGGTCGCGGACGCGCGAAGCGCCGACACCGACATACATCTCAACAAAATCGGAGCCCGATATTGAGAAGAAGGGAACGCCCGCCTCACCTGCAACAGCCTTTGCAAGTAAGGTCTTACCCGTACCGGGAGGGCCCATAAGAAGTACACCGTGTGGGATCTTTGCACCGAGAGAGGAGAATTTTGTGGGAGCCTTGAGGTATTCAACAATCTCCTCAAGCTCCTCTTTTTCCTCGTCAGCGCCCGCAACATCGGAGAACAGCACCTTTGATTTATCGTGCTGGGGAGTTTTCACTCTTGCCTTACCAAAGTTGTTGAACTTTCCGCCACCTGCACCGCCTCCATTCATCTGGCGCATAATGAAGAACCAGAAAAGGAAGCCGATAATAACTATCACAAGGTAGGGCAGGTAAGCAACCCACCAGGGAAGTGTTGTTTCGGGCTCAATATCGTACTTTACGATATTTGTGTCCTCGGCGAGGTAGTATCGCTCAAGATTTTCAAGCATAAAGCCGTATGAGAGCTGGTATCCCACCGTTTTCAACTCGCCAAGGGGGACTCCGTTCTCGTCAAGCTCGTCTATCTTCATTGTCAGGTAGAAGCTGTCATCTACCGTAAACTCAATTACCCTGTCAGATTTGAAGTAGCCGATGACATCGCTATAAGTGAGCTTTTCCTCTTTCTTATCGCTGAAAAGCACCGACACCGCAAGTATTACCACAAGGATGAGCACGATGTAGAACACGAGCGTTTTTATATAACCTTTTTTCATTTGTTTCCTCCGTAAAAATGGGAATTACTTGCTATAGACTTCGGGGCTGAGAATGCCTACATATGGAAGATTTCTGTATTTCTCGTCATAATCAAGACCAAAGCCTACAACAAACTTGTCGGGGATCACCTTTCCGCTGTAATCGGGGATGAAGTCAACAGTTCGTCTTGAGGGCTTATCAAGCAGAGTACAGGTTTTAACGCTGTTAGCACCTCTCTCTGCAAAGTATTTTACAAGATGAGAAAGTGTTCTTCCACTGTCAACTATATCCTCAACGATGATAAAGTCAGCATCGTTGAAATCCTGGCGCTTGATGTCAAGATGTATGTTTATAACACCTGAGGACGAAGTGCCCGCACCGTATGAGGAGACCTTCATAAACTCTATCTCCATGGGCAGAGTTATTCTCTTCATAAGCTCCGATGTGAACATAATCGAGCCCTTGAGGATGCAGACGAGCACAAGATTTCTGCCCGAGTCCTTATAGTCCTCGTTTATCTGATTTGCAATTTTTGTACAGATCTCACCAATCTCCTGCTCGCTGACGAGTATGCTTTCAATGTCCTTATTCATAATTATGTGCCTTTCTTTTAATAGGTCGGTGTGTTTTTTAATAAAGGTAAAAATTTACTTCAAGTGTTTTATTGGGCAGGCGGGAATCTTTCTTTATTCCACAATCGTCGCGCACTCCGAGAAAGGGAACTGCAACGATGCCCTCGCCATCACATATAACGGGAATGCGTCGGCGCTCCTCAAGCGGTATCTTTTTGTCGCACATAAGCTTCTTTATGCTTTTGCGCATACCGCCCATCAGTATTCTGTCGCCTTCGCGTCTTTCTCTGGCGATCAAAGTACCTTTAATTTTAGCAGAATCAATCCATAATTGTATTGATTTTTTGTAAATATTTATTTGATTATGTGTATTTCCTATGATTATTTCGGAATTTGTTTGTGAAATCGGGTTTCGCCCCTCACAAAGCTCGACAAAAAACTCCTTTTTTTCGTTTTTTGTCACCTCACGCGTAAATACAAGTGCCGAATTCTCTATTACTGCAAACACTCCGCCCCGAAGCGAGAGTCTTGAATGAGCAACTGCTCGTCGGCAGAGCTCCAGAATATCCTCCACATGCACCTCCTCAAGTGAGAGGTGGGTGAGAGATGAGTACATTCTAATAACGGCCCGCGAAGCGATCGCTATGTCGGCAGAAGATATTGCCGAGAGGGGAAGGGTACCGTCTTGAGTGAGGTTATCTGACAAAAATTCCTCGGTAAGACGCGCGATAAGCTCGGCGTCACGGCGCAAAAGCACCGAGGTTGCTGAAGCATTCTTCTCGGCAGAGGAATTAAGCTCCTTGAGTGCGGGAATTACCTCGGCGCGAATGCGATTTCTTGCATATTCAGTGTGTGTATTGGTGCTGTCTGTTACATAATCAAGAGAATTTTTCTCTGTGTACTCAAGTATCTCCTCGCGCGTCATAGACAGTATCGGACGGATAAGCAGACCGCCGCCGCACTCTCGTGTGTGGGGGATTCCGCAAAGTCCCGACAGAGCCGAGCCGCGCGTGAGATTGAAAAGCATCGTCTCAAGATTATCGTTTGCGTTGTGAGCAACTGCCAAAAGGGGAATATTCTCCGCCTTCATAACGCGCTCAAAAAAGGCATACCTTTCATCGCGTGCTGCAAGCTCAACGCTCTTTTTGGTTTCTTTTGCTATTGCAGGGATATCAAGATGGGCGGTGAACAGCTCTATTCCGTAGCCCTCTGCAATTTTTTTGCAGAATGCCTCATCTCTGTCGGCCTCCTCGCCACGAATGCCATGATTAACATGCGCCGCGCAGAGTCGCGCACCCGTTTTTCTTGAATATTTGAAAAGCAGGTCAAGAAGGACTCTTGAATCGGCACCGCCCGAAAATGCAACGAGTATCGCGCTGTCAGGCGGGAGGGGGGAGAGTACATGGGGCTCTGTAAATCCCTCTGTAAGCTTTTTTTCTTTTATCATTTTTCCTATGCTTGCCCAAAAGGGCAATACAGCTTTCTTTTTTTATGGGAAGAGGATTACTGTGGCTCCTCCATATTGGCTATCGTGCGGAACTTGGTGTACTGTTTTATCCAGCCCATCTTTACCGTTCCTTGCGCACCGTGACGGTTCTTTGCTACGATGATCTCAGCAATACTGCCCTCGTTGTTCTGGTTTTCAAGGTCATAGTATTCGTCTCTGTAAAGGAAGATAACGATGTCGGCATCCTGCTCAATGTTACCCGAGTCACGAAGGTCGGAGAGCACAGGGCGCTTGTTACCAGAGCTTCTCTTTTCGTTGTCACGGGAGAGCTGTGCACAGCAGATTATCGGCACGCCGAGCTCCTTTGCCATAAGTTTGAGGTTTCGCGAAATATCGCCGACCTCCTGCACTCTGTTGTCGGTCTTTTTATCACTCTGCATAAGTCCGAGATAGTCAACAACAACAAGACCGAGGTCATCAACTCTGCGGAGCTTTGCTTTCATTCCCGTAACAGTTATGTTTGAGGTATCATCAATAAGTATGTCACATTCGGCAAGCTTTGATGAGGTCTCGGCAATAGCATCCCAATGCTTTGCCTCAAGTGCGCCGGTACGGAGCAGGTAGCTATCCACCATTGCCTCACTTGAAATAATTCTCGTTACAAGCTGCTCAGCCGACATTTCAAGAGAGAATACGCACACCTTTTTCTTTGTGCGGAGAGCAACATTCGTTGCGATATTGAGGACAAACGAGGTCTTACCCATACCGGGACGGGCACCGACTATGATAAAATCGGTATTTCCCATGCCTGCAAGCACTCCGTCAAGCCCCGAGAAGCCTGTTTTGGTGCCCTGCGCGTCAACGCCCTCTGCGGCAAGCTTGTTGAGATTTACATATACATCTCCGATAACATCGCGGATATGTCTGAAATTTCTTGTATCCTTACCCTGCGCGATATCAAATATTCTGCTCTCGGCAAGATTGATGATGTCACCTGCCTCGCCCTCCTCGCTCATTGCAATGTCGGAGATATCGCCACAGGTGTTGATAAGTGTGCGGAGAAGGCTCTTGTCGCGGATTATCTTTGCATAGTCCTTGACATTGAGCGAGTTTGCCACCGACTGTCCGAGAGTCCTTATATAATCCTCTCCACCCGACTTACTGTATATGCCCTGACTTACGAGCATATCTATAAGGGTAACGATGTCTATCTCCTTGCTGTTCTGATAGAGGGTATGCATAGCCTTGAATATCTGGGTATGCTCTGTGAGATAGAAGTCATCGGCGCTTACCGAGCCCGCTATCTCGTTAAAGCAGTCGGGGTCAATAAGTATCGCGCCGAGAAGCGACTGCTCGGCTATCAGAGAGAAGGGAAGCTTTCTTATAAGTTCTTCGTTCATAATTACTCCGTTATTTCTTGCTTGTTACGCTTATCTTTATCTTTGCGCTTACATCTGTAAAGAGCTTTGCATCTGCTGTGAAGCTGCCAAAGGTCTTTATCGGCTCGCCAAGAGTTATCTTTCTCTTGTCAATATCAATGCCGTGCTTTGTCTTGAGCATCTCGGAAATATCCTTGTTTGTAACCGAGCCATAGAGCTTTGAGTCGGGGCCTGCCGCATACTCAAAAACAAGGGTGATGCTTTCAAGCTTTGCCGCAATACTCTTTGCCTCTGCAAGCTCAACATCGTGCTTGTGCTGCTTTGATGCCTCTTTATTCTTTATCTCATTCATAGACTTTGCATCTGCGGGAACTGCAAGCTTCTTGGGGAAGAGAAAATTGCGCGCGTATCCGTCGGATACATCTACTACCTGGTCCTTTTTGCCCTGACCTTTTACATCTGCTGTTAAAATAACCTTCATTGTTTTTTACCTCCGTGGTATAAATGCTTTACTGTGCCGAAGCATCAAGATATTCGTTTATTGCGCCGATAAGGAGCTTCTTTGCCTCGTCAAGCGTTTTTTCGTTAAGGGCAGCTCCTGCCACATCAAAGTGACCGCCGCCACCTATTTTTTCAAGTATGAGCTGGACATTTACCGCGCCGTTTGAACGGGCAGAGATATGAATTACCTCGCCTATCTTTACAAGGGCAAATGCCGCGTTGATATTCTTTATCGTAAGGAGCTTGTCGGCAGCCTTTGCCGCCGCAACTCTGTCATGTGCCGAATCTGTTCCGCTGCTGACGGTTATTGCTATCTGGTCGCGATAGACCTCAACTCCCGCACCGAAGAGTGCCTCAGAGCGATAGTCGTCAAACGCCTCTTCAAAGAAAGTCCTTGCAATCTCGGGGCTTGCTCCCGCATTACGCAGGTAGAGTGCCGCCGCAAAGGTACGCGTTCCAACCGTTCTTGTAAAGTTGTTGGTGTCTACCATGATTCCCGCCATCATAACATTTGCCTCCTCCTTCTTGAGCGCACCTGCGGGCAGGCTCTGCTCAAGTATCTCTGTGATAAGCTCACAGGCAGAGGATGCCGAGGGGTCAATATAGGTAAGCAGGGGCTCTGTAGCAAACTCGCCCTTCTTAATATGGTGGTCAATAACTATCGTCTTGAGGTTGCTTTCTGCAATCTCGGGAGCCTCAAGAATTGAGAAATTATTTGCGTCAACCACGATGACCACTGTGCCGAAGGTGGAGTACCCAAGACCGTCAACACCGTCAACAAAGATGTTTCTGTATTCGTCAAGCTCGCGCAGCTTTGCGGTACAGCTATCAAAATTATCGTTCTTTGTATCAACAACTATCTTTGCGTCAACTCCAAGGTGATGTGCAAGGGCTGCAACGCCAACGCAGGCGCCGATAGAGTCAAAGTCGGGGTTTGAGTGTCCCATAATAAGCACATTCGGGCACTCCGAGATCATGGAGCAGAGCTTGCTTGCAATAATTCTTGAGTGGCCCTTTGTTCTCTTCTGTTGGCTCTTTGTTTTACCGCCAAAGTAGAAGAGACCTGTGTCCTTCTTAAGAACTACCTGGTCGCCGCCTCGCTGAAGGGCGGTGTCAAGAGCAACAAGCGCATCTCTTTCTCTCTCTGCAAGTGTTTCACCTGTAGATGCAATACCCATTGAAATAGTGAGGGGCATATCCTCCTCGCCTATCTTTATCTGTCTTATAGAGTCAAGTATCTCAAACTTATTTTTCTCGCATATGCCAAGCGCCTTGCGCGAAATTATCATGATATATTTGTCTCTGTCGTACTCTCTTATGATGCCGCCGATGGATGCTGCAAACTCCTTGAGAAGGGTATCCACCTGATTTGCCTCTGTTCTGTAGCTTGCCTTTACATATTGCGCTATCTCCTCAAGGTTGTCAAGCATGATGTATGCAACAACGGGTGTCTGCGCAAAATTTCTTTCAGCAAGGTTGTAGAGCTCCGAGATGTCCTCAAAGATTATCATATAATAGATATGCCCCTTGAACTTTATGGGGTAGGAGGTCGCGATATAGTGCCTTGAGCCTATCCTTACTGTGTTCGGTCTCTGCTGAACGAAGGTATCGGCATTTATTGCCGTCTCGGCAGGGTCATTTTCCTTTGCTGACATACGAAGGATACTGTCAAGCGTTACATTGCATATATCCGAGATGTTTGAATTGAGGAAGGACTCACGCTTCGGGAGAGCCGAGCGCATTGCCGAGTTTACGGTAACTATCTTACCTGTATCTGTAACTATCGCGTAGGGTATCTTTACATTGTCGCGGAAGGCCGCTATAACGCTTCCGCTTTGGCTGTCCGATGCCTCTGCCTCGCTTCTGTAAATAGAAAGCCTGCGCGAGCCGATAATAAATACGATAAAGCAGATTATGCTGTAAAGCAATATCGCCACAAGTCCCGACCAGGTCGTCGGTATATCGGTGTAGGCACTGACGGCAATATGCGCCGCCAAAAAGACTATGCCAAGAAGGATATAAAGCCTTGAGGGCACATCTTCAAATCCGTAAAAAATATCTTTTTTCTTTTTCTGCATACCTTACTCCGTTCCGCAAAGTGCGGTAAATAAAGATTTTTTGTTCGCTGGGTGCATCAGCCTCTTCTCTGTATCATCTCCATTATGCTGACATAGATAACTATCACAGCACCTGCAAAGGAGACGATGGGAAGGGCAACGCTTGGGAAATTGAACATTAAAATGAATACGAGCATATATGAGATATACCCAAGGCAGGAGGCATTTTTGCCTCTTGCGAATATACCAAGGAATTCAAATGCCGAAAGTGTAAGTCCGGGGTAGAAGATAACGCAAAGGTTATCAAGCGCTACAAGCCAGAAGCCGTGCTTATCCTCGGTGAGAAAGAGCGATACTGCAAGCGCGAGGATGTATACCGCCGCCGAGAAGATGCTCATTCTGAAGACTGCCGCCTCACCTATCTCCCGTCTGCTTGCTGTGGGGGCGAGAAGGGCAAGATAGAGCGAGTGGGAAAGATAAGCAAGCACGAAAAGAGTTATAACGAAAATAGCGGGGAGGTAATTAAATACAGATGATACCGCCTCCGATGCTATCGCAAGTGCGTCTGCAGTGCTTATAGCGACCTCCGAGACTATATTGTAGGCAAGAAACATATTTTCTGCAACGATGTCGGTCGTCAGGGACTGGAATTCTTCAACTGCCACCCTGATGGCATCAAGCGAGAGCGAGCCTGTAGCTACAAAGAAGCCACCACAGAAGATGGCAACCGTCGCAAGTCCCGTGACTGTCGACACTCTGCAGATAGAGCCGACTCTCTGCGCTACAGAGAGGTGCGAAAGATGAAGTGTAAGTCCTGCAAGCAGAGGGATAAGGGCGATAAGCGCCGAGATAAGTCCGCCCGACAGGAAGAATGACACACAGAAGGTGACAGCACCGATAAGTATAAGCCACGCTGCGTGTCGCTTGCGGCAGAAATATGCCGACAGTGCGCTCGCTATGAAGAAAAGCGGGACAGCCGCCGAGAAATTCGGTGCACCGAAAACAATAAATACTATGACAGTGACAACTATCAGGGGAATTATCGGTCGTACAGCCCCCGCTATCCTTGCCGAAAGAATAAAGCCTATTACGCACAGCGCGATAGCCATTACCTGAAGGATGTATGAAAAGAGAGGGTCAGAAGCCCCGAGAAGCCCCGAGGGTATATAAGCCGATGCTGCTATTATATATATCGCAATGGCAATAGGTACTCTTTTTTCGGAGAAGAGCGCATTGCGTTCCTTGTTCATATCGTTTTGCAATTTGACCTCACATATATTATAAGAATGCACAGTTACTCTATTTTAGTAGTATAACATACATTTATGAATTTGTAAACACCAAAATTGAAGTATATGTAAATAATGAAAGAAAAATTATGAAATTTTGGCGCATCGGAGGCACATCGCGGCGAAAAAAACAAAAAAATCAAAGAAAAATGAAAAAACTATTGCAAAACTGAAAAAAGTGTGATATACTAACCACAGTATATCATTGAGAGTGGGTTTAGCGACCCACTCTCAATTGCTGAATGGACATTTGTTCTCATTTAAGGAGGAAATTATGGCACAGAATCAGAAGGGTGTTGCACAGGTTGTAAGACAGCTTGCACAGCCGCTTGCAGACGAGTTTGGCTATATCCTTTGGGATGTAGAATTCGTCAAGGAGGGCGCGCAGAGAATACTGCGTATAACCATTGACTCGGAGGAGGGCATCGGTGTTGACGATTGCGAGAGGATGCACCGCGCAATAGACCCGCTTCTTGACGAGGCAGATCCCATTGATGTATCCTACTGCCTTGAGGTATCGTCTCCGGGAATTGAGAGGGAGCTTAAGACAGATGAGCATATTGCTTACTGTACGGGTGCTGATGTAGAGGTAAGACTTTTCGCACCTCGTGACGGAAGCCGAGTTTTCCGCGGAGAGCTTATGCCTCTTGACGAAGCGGGGAATGTGGTCATCCGTATGGGTGAGGACGAGGTAGCGTTTGAACGCGCTGCGGTCGCAAAGATAAAGACCGTATTTGAATTTTGATGATAAATATTGATAAATATTAAAGGACGGAACATAAAATGAATAAGGAATTTTTCGTGGCTCTTGACCTTCTTGAAAAGGAGAAGGGAATACCTAAGGAGTATATGCTTGAGAAGATAGAGGCGGCGCTTTTGTCGGCTCTCAGGAAGGAATACGGAAGCAGCACCGTTATGCGTGTCAACATTGACCCCGTCAAGGAGGATGTAAAGGTCTACATTCAGAGAGAGGTCGTTGAGGAGGTAACAAATCCTCAGTGCGAGATCTCACTTGAGGAGGCAAAGTCTATAAGCAAGAGATACACTCTCGGCAAGATAGTTGAGACAGAGGTAAAGACAAAGAACCTCCGCAGACTCAGCGCAGCAGCGGCAAAGTCTGTTATTATTCAGGGTATCCGCGAGGGCGAGCGCAAGGCTATGCAGGATGCTTACGAGAGCAAGCGTGAGGAGATAATCACCGCCACCGTCAGCAAGATAGACAGCGTAAGCGGAAATGTAGTGCTTGAGACAGCAACCAGCCATGCAGTGCTTCTCAAGAGCGAGCAGATCCCCGGAGAGACCTTTGAGGTTGGCGATAAGGTAAAGGTATTTGTAACCGAGGTAAGCAAAGAGAGTCGCGGTCCTCTCGTTACACTTTCCCGTTCGCATCAGGGACTTGTACGCAGAATGTTTGAGCTTGAGATCCCCGAGATTCAGGACGGCATCGTGCTTGTAAAGGGCGTTGCGCGTGAGGCAGGCTCAAGAACAAAGATAGCAGTTTATTCGCGAGATGAGGATGTTGATGCTATCGGCGCTTGTATCGGTAACCACGGTATGAGAATTGCCAATATCGTTGACGAGCTTCGCGGCGAGAAGATAGACATAATCAAGTATAGCGAAATTCCCGAGGAGTATATCGCAGAGGCGCTTTCTCCTGCAGAGGTCATCTCGGTCACAATGACAGGCGAGCGCGCTTGCAAGGTCGTTGTTGATCCCGACCAGCTCTCTCTTGCAATCGGTAAGGAGGGACAGAATGCCCGCCTTGCAGCAAGACTTACGGGAATGAAGATAGACATCAAGTCTGAATAAAAGGCAGTATGTTTATGGAGCGTAAGGTAAAAAAGATACCTGTGAGACAGTGCCTCGGCTGTAACGAGCATAAGCCCAAGGCTGAGCTTTTGAGGGTGGTACGCACACCCGAGGGCGAGACGGTGCTTGACTTTGGAGGCAAGAGGTCTGGCAGGGGGGCATATATATGTAAGAGCCTTTCCTGTCTCAAAAAAGCGAGAAAATCGCGCCGCCTTGAGAAAAATCTTGAATGCGAGATTTCCGAGGAGGTATATGATAAAATGGAAAGTGAGATATCGCAGTATGAGTGATACGGCGCTTTCTGAGAAAAACAAAAAACTGCTCTCCTCTCTCGGTCTATGTGTGAGGGCGAGGGGAGTGATATTCGGAGCTCCCATGGTCTGCGAGGCACTTGCCTCGTCAAAGAAAAAGGGATATCCACTTATCGTTCTTGAGGCGTCGGACACCTCGGAGAACACCCATAAGCGCATCACAGACCGCTGCGGCTTTTATGGAGTAAGGCATGTAAGGCTTGACATTGACGGAGTAACGCTTGGAGAGGCGCTCGGTAAGCGAACAATGCTTGCGGCGATAGCAATAACAGATGAAAACCTCCTGCGTCTCGTTGATGAAAAGCTTTAAGAAGGCAAAGAAAAAATTCGGTTAAAACGGTTCTACTCTAAATCCAAGAAAGGAAGTCTTTCGTCATCTCTTGAAGGACACGGTATAAGGAATGGCACAGATAACACAGTATAAGGTAAATCAATTCGCAAAGGATTTGAATTTAAAGAGTAAGGATATCCTTGATATTCTTGAAGATAAAAACATATCGGTAAAATCGCAGGCTACACTTGAGCCCGCGCAGTTTGCCGTACTTTTTGAGGCACTCACCTCGGCAAATCAGATATCGGGAATAGAGGATTATCTTGACGGAATTACTTACATTCCATCAGCAAAGAAGACCGAGCCCACGAAGGAGGAGGTAAAGGCTGAGCCTGTCAAGACAGCACCCGTAGAGGAGAAGAAGGAAGAGGAAAAGAAGGTTGTTTCTGAGCCAAAGAAGGAGCCCGAAAAGGCACCCGAAAAGACTCCCGTAAAGGAGGAAAAGCCGAAGGTAGAGGAAAAGCCCAAGGTAGAGGAGAAGCCGAAGGTAGAGGAGAAGACTCCCGTAAGGACCGAGACAAAGACCGAAATAAAGAGACCCGATCAGAAGACTGCAGGTGCGCCCCAGAGAACCGATGGCGGCGCCAAGAGAGAAGAAAGAACCGATAGAAATAATGATAACAGAGCCCCTCGCCAGCCCGAGCAGAGAGGCAACGGACAGCAGAACCGTCCCCAGAACGGACAGGCAAGAGGCCCGCAGGGTCAGGCACCGCAGGGACAGTGGTCAAGAGACGGACAGAGAGACGGTCAGAGAGGTCCTCAGAGAGACGGCAGATTTGACAATCCCTTTGGACAGTCAAGGGGCCCGCAGGATAAGTCTCGCAAGCCCGACAACAGACAGAAGGGCTTTGGTGGCAAGGACGAAGAGGGCGGCTTCAAGGGCGGCTACAAGGAGTCCTTCAAGCCCCAGGTAGAGGCGCGTCCTCAGACACAGAAGGGCGAGGCTGTAAAGACAAAGGGCGCGGCAAAGGTCGTTGACCTCCGCGCAGGTAGTGTTGACCTTTCCAAGTACGATGAAAAGCTTGATACCTTTGTGCCCGATATGAGCGATTTCCGCGGCGGAAACCAGAGAGTAAAGAAGCAGGGACCCGCCAATAACCGTCCTATGAAGAATAAGATGAAGCCCAAGGGCTCGTCGGCACCCGTAACAAAGGCGCCCACAAGCGTAACTCTTCCCGACGAGATCATGGTCAGCGATCTTGCATCGCGCCTTAAGGTCACCGCGGCAGAGATAGTAAAGAGACTTATGCTCCAGGGTATGATGGTAACCGTTAACCAGACGGTTGACTACGATATTGCGGCTCTTATTGCTCTTGATATGGGCATTGAGGTGACCAAGGAGGTAGTCGTAACCATTGAGGAAAAACTCTTTGAGGAAGAGGAGGACAGCGAGGAGAACCTTCTTCACCGCGCACCCGTTATCTGTGTAATGGGACATGTTGACCACGGTAAGACCTCTATTCTTGACGCGATAAGAAAAACAAATGTAACCAAGGGCGAGGCTGGAGGCATCACACAGCATATCGGTGCTTACAGAGTAAGGATAAACGATCAGGATATCACCTTCCTTGACACACCCGGACACGAGGCCTTCACGGCAATGCGTGCAAGAGGTGCGCAGGCAACGGATATTGCAGTACTCGTTGTTGCGGCAGACGACGGAATCATGCCCCAGACCGTTGAGGCTATAAACCACGCAAAGGCGGCAGGCATTGATGTTATCGTTGCTATAAATAAGATGGATAAGCCCACGGCAAATCCCGACAATGTAAAGCAGGAGCTTACAAAGTACGATCTCGTTCCCGAGGAATGGGGCGGAGATGTTATCTGTGTTCCTGTATCGGCGCTCACAGGCTTCGGTATTGAGGATCTTCTTGAGAATATTCTTCTCGTAGCAGAGGTCAAGGATCTCAAGGCTAACCCCAAGCGCAGAGCTAAGGGTATCGTTATTGAAGCAAAGCTTGACAGAGGACGCGGCCCTGTTGCCACTATTCTCGTTCAGTCGGGTACACTCCATAACGGAGATATCGTTATCGCAGGCACAGCTGTCGGCCGTGTAAGAGCGATGACAGACCATAACGGTAAGGCTCTCAAGGAGGCAGGTCCCTCTGTCCCCGTTGAGATCATCGGTCTTGATGAGGTTCCGCAGTCGGGTGACGAATTCAATGCAGTTGAGGACGAAAGAATGGCTCGTACCCTTGCTGATCAGCGTCGTGCAAAGGCAAAGGAAGAGATATTCAAGGCAAACGCAAGAGCAAACCTCAACGACCTCTTCGCACAGATCTCCGAGGGTGTCAAGGAGCTGGGTGTCATTGTCAAGGCGGATGTTGGCGGTTCTGCAGAGGCTGTAAAGCAGTCGCTTGAGAAGATCTCCAACGAGGAGGTCCGCGTAAGAGTTATCCATGCTGCAGCGGGAGGAATACGCGAGAACGATGTTATGCTTGCGGCAGCCTCCAATGCAATTATCGTCGGATTTAATGTCCGTCCCGATAAGGCAGCGCTTGACAGTGCAGAGAGACAGAATGTTGAAATAAGAACCTACCGCGTAATTTATGACTGTATCAACGAGATTACCGATGCTATGAAGGGAATGCTTGCTCCCAAGTTCAAGGAGACACTTCTCGGTCATGCAGAGGTTCGCCAGACGATCCATGTTCCCAATGTTGGAACTATCGCGGGCTCGTACATTCAGGACGGTAAGATAACCCGTGCGTCTATGATAAGAATAGTTCGTGACGGAGTTGTTATCTTTGAGGATAAGATCTCCTCGCTCAAGAGATTTAAGGACGATGTCCGTGAGGTAGCACAGGGCTACGAGTGCGGTGTCGGACTTGATCGCTTCAACGATATCAAGGTTGGAGACATCCTTGAGGCCTTCATAATGGAAGAGATCGAGAGATAATTTAATATCATACCGTGGGGAATAACCTTCCCCACGGTTTTATTTTGTTATAGATGAGTATATAAATTGGGATTTATCGGGGAGGACGCGAGCCTCCGGCGGCAAGCTTTTTGCAAAAAGCTTGGCAAAAAATCTCCTTTCTTTGGCCTTATGCTGACAATATTTGTTTATGCCCCTTGTGACCACCCGAGGGGGGAGCAAGGGCTGCGGGAGCTAAACCTTTTGTAATGAAAGTTTTTGGGAGTCCAGAACCCTTTTTTCAAAAAGGGTTTTGGATAATCCTTCTCGTCAACTAACT
>JAZOSH010000040.1:0-9945 GCA_045656985.1 Eubacteriales bacterium
AGCTCGTGCTCTACGAGCCCTTCGCAAAAAAGAAATGCCGAGAGGAGAGTTTCGCGCTCTGCGGAGCGCGACAAGCACCTTTCTTGAAAGAAAGCGTGCTTGACACCAAAGAACTTCCATAGGGGTGCTCCGAATATTGCCTCTAACAAATCAAAATTTGAAAATTCTCCTGCAAAAAACCCGACTCGTCCGAGTCGGGCTTTTTATTATACCGAGAAGTACTGTCTTCTCTTTCCTTTTGTTATATTCCAACGCCATGCAAAGACATTGAGATAATGGTCATAATATCTTTCCATCTCGGCTTCGTGGCGACCAAAAGACTCAAAGAAATTCTCTGCCGCCTCGTCTGCCTCGTCGCTTGTGCCGTGGCAAAGTATCTTCATTACCTCGGCAGCCCCCTCGCAATATTCAAGATAGCGAAGGAAGAGTATCATTGAGACAGTTTTTACTCTGTCGGTGCACTTATAGTTTGCCATCGCGTACTCGCGGTACTTCTCACATATTCCCTTCACGCGTGCAAAATCTGCCTCGCGCTCGGGATCGTACTGCGTGCCCTTCGTGTAATCCTTGCTCTCCACACCTATCATATATCCGTACTCAAATATCTCTGTGAGCGCTTCCATACATTCTCTTACTACGCCCGCGTGCTCTCCGTACGCATACTCAAAATACTCGCGCACCTGCTCCTCATAGCCGAGTGAGGTATCAAAAAGTGTGTTTGCGTAAACAAACATATTGAGTCCGTGCGGGAAGAAGCAACGCTGTGATCCGTCCTCAACATATCCCGAGAGCCTCTGCGCACCAAGCTTCTGTATGTCCTCCCAAATGCGCTTTGAGAAGTACATTCCACCCATATCGTAGTGCTGATATACGAAGAAATGATACTCAAAGCCGAAGCACGACCCGCCATAGACCTTCTGCCACTCACGAAGGAAGAGCGAGAACTCATCTATCTCGGTAGGGATCTTCATCGCGGGGTCGTTGAGCATGAAGGGACGGGGACGAGCGTCCTCGGGAACGCCGTCAAAGCTTGATTTGTAGTCGCGGTTGAGCGGGCAGAACATAAGAATGAATCTATCCTCATTATTAAGTCTTTCACTTACAGGCGGCCACATCGTCTCGTAATAGGCGGGAAAAACCACGCGCGAATTGATACCGCGGCGTGTCATTTCGGCATCAAGGTCATTGAGCATAACCACGAGCCAATCGGACGGGGTCTTTTTACGGCATTCGTCGCATTCGCAGTGGTTGTGATGATTGTCTGCAAGTGCTATGCTGATTATATCCACATTTTCGTGATTATCAAGATATTTTACGACTGCATTTACGAAAAACTCTCTGCCACGAGGGCTTGACATACACATATTTGTGTTCATCGGAACGCCCTTGTAGAACTCGCGCTTGCCGTTCACCTCTGCAAGATATGGGCGCACCTCGTCGGCAATCTCGGCTGTAGAGTCAGGCTCCCAGCCGCTTGCAGTGGAGAGACCAAAGGACTCGACAGTCCAGCCATGTCCTACATCCATAAGCTGAAGTCCGCGCTTTGCTATCTCTGTCTCACACATTTTCTTCCATTGAATGACCTGCGTCTTACTTATCGGCTCGGGAAGGCGGTGTGAGAGGTTGTTTGTATGCGCGTAGTAGGAATCATAGTAGAAAAAGGGCACAAAAAATTCAATTGAGAAGGTATTAAGACCCACCTTGGGCGCAAATTCAATGGCGTCCATCATACACTGCTGACTCTCCGCACCCTCATTGCACCAACCGCGGTAGCGGTTGTCTGCCGCCTTGTGATATTTCACAGTGCGCACCGTCTGCATGGGTATATACTCTCCATCAACACCGGGGAGAAGCCAACGACAGCCGTTCTCACGAAGGAAGCGATAAGTCGCGATAAGCACACTGCGAGGATTTGTGCCTGCGATTATGCCTGCATTGTCGGTTGTGTCAATATGTATTATGTCATCAAGCGCGGGATCATCTGCCTCGTCAACCGAAAGCCCGAAATCCTGCATTGTTCCAAGACAAAAGCCGTCGTCACGCACTCCGTCGGCACGAAGAATAGCAATATCCCCCGCATCGGGCATCATCATTCGCAGATATTTCTTCAGCTCCTCTGCCGCAAGGTCAACGGGAGAGCAATCGGTTATCTTATATATTTTATACGCCATTTTTTTCTCCTTTTTGGAAATCTTTTCTTCATTGTATCATAGGTGAATATCTTTTTCAACATAAAATAAAAAAGAGATAAAAAAGATACAAAAAACTAATAAAAGCTCCCTTCACTGAAGGGAGCTTTTTTTAATAAAGCTTATATTTTAGACGGAGATTATCTGCAATCATTGCGATAAACTCGCTGTTCGTAGGCTTTCCGCGATTGTTTTGGACGGTATATCCAAAGTAAGAGTTGAGGGTATCAACATCGCCTCTGTCCCACGCGACCTCAATGGCGTGGCGGATTGCGCGCTCAACGCGGCTTGTGGTGGTCTGGTACTTCTTCGCCACCGATGGATAGAGTACCTTGGTGACAGAATTTATTATATCGGAATCCTTTACGGTGAGAAGTATCGCCGTGCGAAGATACTGGTAGCCCTTGATGTGCGCGGGGACACCTATCTGGTGGATTATCTTTGTTACCTGTGTTTCAATATCGGGCGTTCTGTCAAGAGTTCTCAAGCCCTGTACACCCTCTGCTCGGTTTGCCACAAGCGAACGGATATGCTCGCAAAGACTTTCTATGTTGTATGGCTTGAGAAGGCAGAGGTCGGCGCCCGCCTGTGTTGCCTCCATAAATATATTCTGATTTGACACCATGGACACAACAATAAATGAGGGCGGCGCATCAGGCGCAAAATTAAGTGAGGCGCAGTTTCTTATAACACCTATTCCGTCAAGCTTTGAGAGCCATATATCTATTATCGCCACTTCGGGATGAAAGCGACCTATCTTTACAAGCGCTTCTTCTCCGTTAGATGCCTCCTCAATATTTCTGTATCCGCAGCGCATAAGCTCATTCCTCAAGGACTGCCTCTGCGCCGCGTTTTCGTCAGCAATAAGTATTTTCGTTGTTAATTCCATCATTTTCCCTCCGAGATTGTTTTTTATTACGCCATTATTTTACCATATTATGGAAAATATTTCAATGCTTTTTCCATATTTTTCCATTGGTCAAAGCAACCAAAATATTTTGTCGTTAAATGGTAAAATTCTACAAGAAATATTGTTTTTTCTCTTTACAAAAGGAGACCGAAGTGCTATAATACCCGTTGGCTTTGATAAATTCACTTTTACAAGGATACTATATGCACACAATAACGAAATTTGCAAAAAAGAACGCAGTAATGCTCATTGCGTTTCTTGCGGCGCTACTTACAAGCTTTATAATCGCGCCCGATGCCGAATATGCAAGCTATCTTGACTTCAAGACACTAACCTGTCTTTTCTGCGTGCTTGCAGTGGTTTGTGCCCTGAAGGACATAAACTTCTTCTATATGCTTGCGCATAAGATAGTTGAGCACACGGGTAATGCAAGAATTGCCGTAGTCACACTCGTATACATTACATTTATAGGCTCAATGCTTATAGCTAATGATATGGCGCTTCTTACCTTCCTGCCCCTCGGATATATCACCCTTACCTCAACGGGCAAGGAGAAATATATGGCATTCACATTTATTATGCAGAACATTGCGGCGAACCTTGGCGGTATGCTAACTCCCTTTGGCAATCCGCAAAACCTTTATCTTTACACGAAATTCAACATCCCCACAGGCGAGTTTATGTCAATCATGGCAGCTCCCTTCGTGTTTGCCGTAGTCCTTATAACTCTTTTCTGCATTATTTTTGTAAAGGCAGAGCCAATACATGTCACAGATGAAAAAATAATGGTACACCCTCGCAGAACTGCTATCTATCTTTTCCTCTTTTTACTCTCAATCCTCATTGTTTTCAGAGGAATAGATTACAGAATAGGGCTCGTAATCATTTTCATAGCTCTGCTCTTTCTTGACAGGCGTGCGCTTGAGAGCGTTGATTATCCTCTTCTCTTCACCTTTGTCTTCTTCTTCATCTTTGCCGGAAACATGGCAAGGATTGATGCAGTTAGGGATTTTTTCTCAATACTCCTTGAAAAGAGCACCCTTGTCTTTAGTATTCTTTCCTGCCAGATCATCAGTAATGTTCCGTCAGCAATATTGCTCTCCCAATTTACAGACAACTACCGAGAGCTGCTTCTCGGAGTAAATATAGGCGGCGTTGGAACGCTTATTTCGTCACTTGCCAGCCTGATAACCTTTAGAGAATACACTCGCCACAACCCCGAAAAGACAGGCTATTACCTCGGCATGTTCACTCTGCTTAATTTTACATTTCTTGTGCTTCTTACAGGATTTGCTTTGTTAATAAAATAAAAGAGAGGCTCTCGCCTCTCTTTTTTGTTTCAAGAAAATGGATTATACTCCGCCAACATTGCGCTTCTTACCCTTGGCGATACGGTGACGCCAAGCAAAGGTACACATATAGTGGTCGTAATATCTCTCGTAAGCTGCCTCGTGACGGCCGAAGGACTCGTAGAAATCCTCTGCAAATTCCTGCGTTTCTTCACTGTAGTCTCCCTTACACAGGCGCATCATGAGCTGTGCGGCCTTCTTTGCATACTCGGTATGGAGCAAAAGGAGCTGCATAGATACGCACTGAACGCGGCTGTCCGACTTGTAGTTCGCTGCCACATACTCGCGCATCTCGTCGGCTATAGTCTCGGCGCGGCAGAAATCATCGTAGCGCTCGGGGTCATAATGAGGCTTTTCGAGATTTGTTTTTTCGACCGTTGAGTTCATATATTCGTACTCAAATATCTCGGTAAGCTCCTCAAAATACTTCTTTACAACGGGAGCATGCTCACCGTATGCATAGGAATAGTACTCGTCAACCATTTCGTCGTAATCACGCGAGAGGTCAAAGAGTGTCTCTGCGTAAACATACATATTAAGGCCGTTGGGGAAGAAGCAACGCTGCGAGCCGTCCTCGATATTTCCGCGGAAGCCTGCTCTGTGAAGCGCCTGAAGATCCTCGTAAATACGGCGGGGATAGTAGAGCGTTCCAACATCGTAGTAGTGGAAAATGTAGAAGTGGTATTCGTAGCAAAGCACGGGGCCCGCCCAGACATTCTGCCACTGACGAACGCGGCTGAAGCATTTTTCTATCGTCTTGGGGGTTACTATCTTGTTGAGCTCAAAGGGCTCAAGCTCGGAATCGGGCACATAATCGGTAAAGGAATGGTGATACCTTCTGCCGAGAGGGCCGAGAAGTCCCGAGAAACGCGTTGTGCTCTGAAGCTTTACCTTTTCGGGTGCCCAAACGGTCTCGTAGTAGATGCAGAACACGATCTTGGTGTCAAGATTTCTCTTGGTGAGCTCATCGTCGATCTCGTTGAGAAGCATTGCGTACCAGTCGGAAACTATCATCTTGCGGCATTCGTCGCACTCGCAGTGGTTGTTGAAGAAGTCGGCAAGCCAAACATGCAGATAAGTTACATTCTGATGATTTTCCGCGTAATCGGCAACCTTGTTTACGAAAATCTTTCTTGCCTCGGGGTTCGACATACAGAAGTTTGTGTTCATCGCGCCCTTGCAGTAAAGCTCGCGCTTGCCGTTAAGCATTGCGATATAGGGCTCGATCTCCTTGGCAACGGAGAGATCGTCAAGATCCTGCCAAGCGATAGCAGTTGAGAGACCGAAGGACTCGGTGGTCCAGCCGTGGCCGATATCGTGGAACTGAAGTCCGCGCTTCGCGATCTCGGTCTCGCACATTCTCTTCCACTGAAGCACCTGCTGCTCGGTAACGGGCTCTGCAAGTCTGTTTGCCTCGTTGTTTGTGTGGTCATAGTAGGGGTTATAATATCCGCAAGGAACGAAGAACTCGATCATATAAACATTGAGTCCTATCTTCGGAGCGAACTCGATAGTCTCCATCATACACTGCTGGGACTCTGCGCCCTCGTTGCACCAGCCGCGGTAACGCATATCTGCCGCCTTGTGGAACTTAACTGCCTTTACGTCCTGCATAGGAATGAACTCGCCGTCAATACCGGGATAGAGCCAGCGACAGCCGTTCTCGCGAAGATAGCGGTAAACCGACATAAGCACGCTTCGGGGATTGGAGCCTGCAATGACACCCGACCTTTCATCTGTATCAATGTGAAGGATATCATCAAGCTCGGGATCCTCAACCTCGCTGACATCGTAGCCAAAATCCTGCATAAGACCGAGGCAGAAGCCATCATTCACAGGGGGGCGGCCGCATGCGCGCTCTATCTTGATGTCGCCGCACTCGGGCATCATCATTCTGAGGTACTTCTTAAGCTCCTCTGCTGCATAGTCAACAGGACCGCAGTCTGTAATTTTATAAATCTTGTATGCCATTTTACTCTCCTTTTAGTGGGTTTTGCTTTTATTCATTGTACCATACAGCCTTTTCTTTTACAAGTGAAATTGACGAAATATCTAAAAATTTTCGTTAATTTTTTTATTGACTTTATCGGATTTGTATTATACAATTAAGTTGTAGAAAAATTTTTTCAGCAAAGGAAAAAATCAATATGTCAAAAGTAAAGATAGGCTGGTCCGAGGTAGACATCACTCCATCCGAGAAGATAAGTCTTGCGGGACAGTTCTTTGAAAGAATATCCGACGAAGTGGAGTCTCCGATAGCGGCTGTCGCTATGGCAGTTGAGAGCGGAGATGACCAAATGATAATCTGTGCCGTTGACCTTGAGGGCATAGCAGAAAACCTCTTTTGCGGAGTAAAAGAGCGCGTGGCAGCTAAAACAGGACTTTCTGCCGACAAGGTAATAGTCAGCGCGATACATAGCCACACATCGTATGATTACAAGCGTTCGGGCAAGTTTGAAACAAGCACTCTGCGCTATCTTGAGCAGAGAGTTCCCTCCGATATGCAGTATCTTTCACAAGTAAGCGGAGAGAGGGCAATGGACGGTGAGACTGCACTTGAGTTTCTTATAGAAAAAATAGGCGATGCATGCGTCGCGGCTTGGGAAAACAGAGCACCTGCGTATTACAAGAATGCCTTTGGTAGAGCAGCCGTTGGTATGTGCCGTCGCGTTGTTTACGATGACGGTCAGGCAAAGATGTGGGGAGACACAAATCATCCGAACTTTCTTGAGCTTGAAGGCGGAAATGATTCGGGAATCGAGCTTATCTACACCTACGACGAAAACAAGGAACTCACAGGTGTGGTTGCAAATATCGCGTGTCCCGCGCAGGTCGTTGAGCACAGGAGCTTTATTTCCTCTGACTACTGGGGCAAGGTGCGCGAAAATCTTCGCAAGCACTTTGGCGAGCACATAAAGGTGCTTGGTCTTTGCTCTGCGGCAGGTGACCAGTGCCCGCGCGATATGATCCGTTGGGTAAATCCCGAAGCACCCGTTGACGATCCGCACATAAAGCGCGATGTATATATTGAAAGACGGGCAGACCCATCTATGTTTGATGTCAGCGGACTGCGCCTTGTAGGTCGCCGTATATCAAACGAGATAATCTCGGTGTACGAAGAGCTTGACGGTGAGCTTTGTGACGAGGCATTTCTTGAGCACAGAACACTTAAGCTTCCCTTCCCGCTTCGTCGCGTGACCATCTCGGAGTACGAAAACGCCGTTGAAATGATAGACCGCTTTATAGATAAGAACCGCGGCAGACGGATTTCCTTTGAGGATAACGCAAAGATGCATGTCTACTCGGGCATCATCGCACGATATGAGCTCCAGAAGGGCTGCGACACCTTTACAGAGGATATTCATGTTATCCGCTTTGGCGATATCGCCATCGTTTCCTGTCCGTTTGAGCTCTTCCTTGACTACGGAAACATCATACGCGCGCGTAGCCTTGCAAAGCAGACAGTGATAATCCAGCTCGCTTGCGGCGCGATGGGATACCTTCCCACAGAGAAGGCGGAGCGCGGCAGTCACTATAGCGCCTATGTATCAAGCGGCTTTACAGGACACGCAGGTGGCGATTTGCTCGTACGCGAGGCTATACAAAACATCAATGATATGTTCAGAAAATAATTAAAGGAGATATATAACCATGACAAAAATTGCATTTGCAGGCTTTGGTGAGGTAAATACCCCCATTGAATTCATCACAACAAGATGTGAGGCTGCTGCTAACAGCCTCAAGACAAGCGAGACAGAGGTTCTCGCGCACTTCCCCATTCGTGACGACTACGAGGAGAAGGATGTAAACGCAGCAATTGATTTCTTCCGCGGCAAGGATTTTGATGTTCTCGTTCTCTGCATCGCGGGTTGGATCCCCACACATGCAGTTGTTAAGGTTGCAGAGCAGTTCAAGGATAAGCCCATGGTGCTCTGGGGACTTTGCGGCTGGATCGAGGACGACGGCAGACTCGTTACCACTGCTGACCAGGCAGGAACATCGGCTCTCCGCAAGACTCTCAAGGACCTTGGCTACACCTTCAAGTATGTTTACAACATAATCGGTCTTCCCTCAAGATGCGACGAGGTTCTCCGCTACGCGAAGGCAGCTCACGCATACAGAGAGCTCCGCTCGGCAAAGATTGGTCATATGGGCTTCAGAGATATGCACCTCTACGGCACACTCTTTGATGGTACCTCTCTTAAGAAGGTGGTAGGTCCCGAGATCGAGTGCTTTGAGATGCTTGAGGTCGTTCAGAGAGCAGAAAATATTACCGATGCGGCTATCGACGAGGTACTTAACACCACAGTTAAGTCGTGGAAGTTCCTCAAGGAGGCAGACATGTCCATCGCTCGCCGCAGTATCTCCTACTACCTCGCTATCAAGCAGATAATAGATGAGAGAGGCTACAAGGCGATCTCGCTTAAGGATGTTGACGGAATGAAGAAGCTCCTCGGCCTTCCCCCCGCAATGATCTTTATGCTTCTTGCCGACAGAGAGAATATCCCCACAGTCCCCGAGAATGACTGCCTTGGCAATGTAACACAGACCATCGTTAAGGCCCTCACAGGACAGATAGGAGCATACCTTGAGTTCTACGAGTTCTTTGTGGACGGCGTTCTCGCAGGCGTTCCCGACTATGTTCCCGCAGAGATAGTTGACGGTGAGGTCACCGTTATCCCCGCGGCATTCGGCGAGCTCTCGCAGGGCATCCTCAATGTTTCAAAGGTAAAGACAGGCCCTGTTACAATGTGCCGCCTTGCAGTTGAGGACGGCGAATATGTAATGCACATGGTGCTTGGCGAGGGCACAACTCCTCCCAGATGGGAAGAGGCAGGCTGGACACAGCCCGCACCCCAGCTCCCTGCTCTCAAGGTCGTTCTTCCCGATGTTGAGGACTTCACAAACAAGATCATGTGCCAGCACTACATCATCTCCTACGGCGATAACAGAAAGGTGATCACCGAGTTCTGTAACATCGCAGGAATTAAGGTTATATAAGCAATATAAAAAAGGCTTGCCTCATTTGAGGCAAGCCTTTTTATTAACCAAGAATGTCTTTAAGTATTGCATAGTTGGATTCTGCCATATAGTAGAATCCGAGGTCATTGGGATGCGCGTTATCAACCGACATAAGATCACGGTTGTTTTCTATCGATATCTCGGGCACAAAGTCGACGTAATATACATTTTCGTCTCCCTCCGCCCTTACCTTATCGCAAAAGTCCTTTATTACCTTGATTCGCTTAGCGCCAAGCGCGGTATGTTCGTCGGAAAGACGTATCGTTCCCGTATAGATTATCGGAATGTCGGGATGTGCCTCCCTCAAAATTCTATAGAAGGCATCTATTCTGTCAGGGAAATCACCGCTTGAGTTGTCAAGCACTATCGCCGAAAGCTCAAGACCAGCGATATACTCTGCCATCTCGGGCTCTGCCCAGCCAAGTCCCGAAACCGCAAGGCTCTTTATATCGGCATCAAGCATTCTTGAAACAAG
>JAZOSH010000041.1:0-7655 GCA_045656985.1 Eubacteriales bacterium
GGAGAGTTTCGCGCTCTGCGGAGCGCGACAAGCACCTTTCTTGAAAGAAAGCGTGCTTGACACCAAAGAACTTCCATAGAGGTACTCCGAATTTCATTCACCCAACCTACCGACAAAAAAGTTGAAAAATTCATTTAAAAAATTTTTCAACTTTTTTGTCAAATCTCTTGACAGATAATACTATGCGTAGTATAGTATTATACATCAGGAGGTATAATATGGATGTTCAGATAAAACGAGGATTGCTTGACATATGCGTTCTTGCCGCCATTAAGGACGGCGAGTCGTACGGGTACAAGATAATAAAGGATGTGTCCCCTTATGTTGAGATCTCGGAATCAACTCTCTACCCTATTTTGCGTAGACTTGAGGTGGCAAAGCTGCTCACAGTTTGTTCCGCCGAGCACAACGGCAGACTGCGAAAATATTACAGCATCACGGCGGCAGGTCTTGACAGAATTGAGGACTTTAAAAATGAGTGGGACGAGATAATCTCAATATACAAATTCATCACGAAGGAGCAAGAGCATGAATAAATCAGAATTTTTAGATAAGCTTCGCGCAAAACTTAAGGGACTTGCCAGTGAAGATATCTCACTGTCTGCCGACTATTACGGCGAGATGATAGACGATAGAATTGAAGAAGGACTGAATGAAGAGGATGCGGTAGCTGCCCTCGGCTCACTTGACGAAATAGTAAAGCAGATACTGCGCGAAACACCCCTTCACAAGATAGTGAAGGAGAAGGTCAAATCCCGCCATCGCTTGCGCGCGTGGGAAGTAGTGCTCATCTCTGCAGGCTCTCCCCTTTGGGTACCCATACTTATTGCATTCTCGGCGGTAGTACTTACGGTTTATATTTCGACATGGGCGATAGTGATAAGCTGTTATGCTGTAACCTTTACACTTGCCGTAAGCTCGATAGCTATTCTTCTTGGCGGGTGTGCTGCCTTCGTTCTTTACGGAGTGGGCGAGGGATTATTTCTTCTCGGAGCGGCGCTTGTTATCGCAGCGCTTGCAATACTTGCATTTCTCGGCTGTAACGGCTTTGCCAAGGGAGTTGTATATCTTGGTAAAAAGATAATACTTGGCATTAAAAAATGTATTATTGGAAAGGGGGATAAGTAATGAAATCGAACAAGGCAAAAAGACGAATAGCTGCTCTTATCGTTGCGGCCTCACTCTTTATCACAGGTCTTGCACTTGCCGTTTTAGGAGTTGCATTTATGGATACAAATTCTCACTTCATTTCAAAAAACAATTACAGATCACTCACAGTGGATGTATCAAATGAATTCAAGTCTGTAAGCGTACTGGCCACCACCTGCGACATCATTTTTGAGGCCTCCCCCGACAACACCACTTGGATATCAGCACAAATTCCCGAAAGCAGTGACATCGAAAGCTTTGTCGAGGACGGCACACTTCATGTTCGCGTAAAAGACAACCGCAAATGGTATGATTTTATAGGTATATCAATAGGCGCCGAATCTCCGCGCGTTGTAGTGTATCTGCCGAAGGGCGAATATGAAAAGCTTGATATTCATGTTACCACAGGAGATTTTGGGGTAGGTGAGGAGCATTCCTTCACTTCCCTCTCCTTTGAAGCAAGCACGGGTGATGCTGTGATATTCTCACCCGTAGGGGAGTCACTTTACGCAAAGGTGACGACAGGAGACATAAGAGTGGGCAATGCCTCGTACGCACTTATGGAATTAAAAGCCACAACGGGCGATATAAAGATAGAAAACGTGCCAAATTCAGGCAAGATAACGGCAAAGACGGGATCGGGAAAAGTTACCCTCTCTTCGATACACGCAAACGAGATAGATATTGAGACGACCACGGGAGATATTGACCTTGAGGGCGTTATAGCCTCTGCCGTGACTCGCATCAAGGCAACGTCGGGTGACGTAGAATTTGAGGCATTTGACTCGGCAGAAATTTATATTAAGGTAACCACGGGCGACGTCGAAGGCGAGCTGCTTTCAAGCAAAGTATTTATCACCGACACGACCACGGGCGACGTAAGAGTTCCCTACAGCACCGAGGGCGGTGTGTGCGATATAAAGACCACCACGGGCAACATAACAATCAGTCTTACTAATCCTTAATACAAAAAAGCGCTTACGGCAATGCCGTAAGCGCCTGATTTTTTTATTATTCTTCGTCACCGACGAGGGCGATGCCAAGCTCGACGAGAGCATTTGGATCTGCCGCAGAGGGACATCTTGTCATAAGCTCGGACGCGTTCTGTACCTTCGGGAAGGCGATAACATCACGGATATCCTCAAGACCGAGAAGGAGCGTTACAAGTCTGTCAAGACCGAATGCAAGACCGCCGTGAGGGGGTACACCGTACTTGAATGCCTCAAGCAAGTAGCCGAACTTCTCCTTTGCCTCTTCCTCAGAAAGTCCGAGAACCGAGAACATCTTCGACTGGATAGCGCTGTCGTGGATTCTTACTGATCCACCGCCAAGCTCTGTTCCGTTGAGAACTATATCGTAAGCCTTTGCTCTCACACATCCGGGATCGCTGTCAAGGTACTGAAGGTCCTCATCCATAGGCGAGGTGAAGGGGTGATGCTTCGCGTAGAAGCGACCGTCCTCCTCGCTGTACTCGAGAAGCGGGAACTCTGTGACCCAGAGGAACTTGAAGTCCATAGGATCAAGTATACCCATTCTCTTTGCGCACTCGCAACGGAGGGCACCGAGAGCATCGTAAACAACTGCATTCTTATCTGCAACGATAAGGATAAGGTCGCCGGCCTCAGCGCCCATTTTCTCCTTGATCGCCTCATTTTCAGCTTCTGTGAGGAACTTTGCGTAAGACGAGGAGATCTCACCCGTCTCTGCCCACTTGAGCCAAGCAAGTCCCTTTGCTCTGTAGGATTTTACGAACTCTGCAAGGCTGTCGATCTCCTTACGGGAGAACTTTGCGCCGCCCTTTACGTTGATACCGCGTACCGAGCCGCCGTTCTCGATAGCACCCGCGAACACCTTGAACTCGCAAGAGCCGAGGAGTGCCGAGAGGTCGGTAAGCTCATAGCCGAAACGAACGTCGGGCTTATCGGAGCCGAAGCGATCCATAGCTTCGGCATAAGGCATACGAACGAAATCGTAATCAAGCTCGTAGCCGAAGTAATCCTTGAAGAGTCTCTTTATAAAGCCCTCGTGCATCTTCATAACGTCATCAGCAGTTACGAAGGACATCTCGGTATCAAGCTGTGTGAACTCGGGCTGACGGTCAGCTCTGAGGTCCTCGTCTCTGAAGCAACGAGCTATCTGGAAGTAACGGTCAAATCCCGAAACCATAAGGAGCTGCTTATAGAGCTGAGGAGACTGAGGAAGCGCATAGAAGCTTCCCTTATGCACACGGCTGGGAACGAGATAGTCACGCGCTCCCTCGGGCGTGGGCTTGCAGAGGTTGGGGGTCTCTATGTCAATAAAGCCCTGCTCCGCGTAGTAGTCACGCGCAATCTTGGATATACGCGAGCGCGCGATGATATTTCTCTGCATATCGGGACGGCGGAGATCAAGGTAACGGTGACGAAGACGAAGCTCTGTATTTACCTTTGAGTTCTCAACTATCTCGAAGGGAGGAGTCTCGGAGACCGAAAGGATCTTGAACTCGTCTACCTCGATTTCGATCTCGCCGGTGGGGATATTTTTGTTGATAGCTCCCTCGCCTCTTTTCCTTACAACACCCTTTGCAAGAAGAACGAACTCTGCGCGCACGGTGAATGCGTCGTCAAAGATCTTCTTGTCGGTATTCGTGTCAAATGCGAGCTGGAGTATTCCGCTTCTGTCGCGGAGATCAATGAATATAAGTGCGCCAAGGTCTCTCTGCTTCTGTGCCCAACCCATTACGCAAACTCTCTCGCCTATATTCTTTGCCGAAAGCTCGCCGCAGAGGTGAGTTCTCTTATCATTTTCTGTCAAAAACTGTGCCATATTTATTCTTCCTTTACTGATTATCTGTATATCAAAGCTCTTTTCCCATCTTATCAAAGAGGGGAAGCTTTTCAAGGTATATAAGGTCATCACGCTCGGCGGCATCTCCCTCTGCAAGAATTGCCATTCTTCCGCAGATGATACCACCACCCTTCTCTACAAGTGCTTCTATCGCCTTTAGCGACTCGCCCGTTGATATAACATCATCGACGATAAGTATTCTCTTGCCCGCCATAAGCTTTGCGTCTGCCGTGTCAAGATAGAGTGTTTGCTCCTTTGCGGTGGTTATAGAACGCACCGTTGACTCAAAAACGCCCTCCATATAAAGTTTTGGTGCTTTGCGTGCGAGGAAATACTTCTGATTTCCCGCAAGGCGTGCCATCTCGTGAACAAGCGGAATTCCCTTTGCTTCGGCGGAGATAAGATAATCGTATTCCGGCGCGCGACGGAGAAGCTCCTCAGCACACGCAGTAGTGAGCTCGGGGTCACCAAAAATAACAAAGCCCGCGATCATAAGCTCATCGCTGATGGGGCAAAGCGGGAGAAATCTGTCATGTCCCGCGATATTCATTTTGTGATACATCTGCGCCATAATATACCTCCTGTAAGCGTATGTATTTTGCACATTATACCACATTATATTATACACTTTTATTTGAAATTGTCAATCGCTTTTAGCTCACTTGTCAAATTTTTAGGGCAAAATCTCCTACCCTGCACCCCCAAAAGTCCCAAAAAGGAATAATTTTATTAAAAATCACACAAATTAGTGTTAAAATGAAAAAAATCTCTTGAAATACGAGAAGAAATGTAGTATAATAAATCGTAATTATAAGTATAATTAAAATTTAACATTTTTATTTGGAGGTTACTCTAATGGTAGTAGCAGGAGATTTTAAGAACGGTATCACTTTTGATATGGACGGCGTGGCTTATCAGGTCGTTGAATTCCAGCATGTAAAGCCCGGTAAGGGAGCAGCTTTCGTTCGTACGAAGATCAGAAATGTTATCACAGGCGCGGTTGTTGAAAGAACATTCAACCCCACCGATAAGTTTGAGAACGCTATGATCGAGCGCCGCGAAATGCAGTATTCCTATAACGACGGCGACCTTTATTACTTTATGGATATGGAGACTTTTGAGATGGAGCCCCTCAACAGCGATAAGCTTCCTGACAGCTTTAAGTTTGTTAAGGAGGAAATGATGTGTAAGATCGTTTCCTACAAGGGCAAGGTATTCAGCGTTGAGCCTCCCACATTCGTTGAGCTTGAGGTTACACAGACAGATCCCGGCTTTGCAGGCAACACAGCAACAAATACACTTAAGCCCGCAACTCTTGAGACAGGCGCAGTTATCAAGGTTCCGCTCTTCATCAACGAGGGCGAGGTCCTCAAGATAGACACGAGAACAGGCGAATACCTCTCTCGCGCATAATTAAAATATTTGCATTTTGCAGAATGGAGTTAAATATGACGATTACCGAAAAGGCAGCTTACATCAAGGGTCTTGTTGAAGGACTTGAGCTTGACGGAAGCACTAAGGAAGGAAAGGTCCTTCTCGCTGTTATCGATATGATAAGCGATATGGCAGAGGACATCACAGATATCGCAGAGGATATCGAATACCTTGACGAGTACATTGAGGAGCTTGACGAGGATCTCGGTGCTCTTGAGGAGTATGTATACGAGCTTGATGAGGACTGCGACTGTGATTGCGACTGCGACGATTGCGACCTTGATTGCGATGATTGCGATTGCTGCGATTGTGATGACGAGGAGTACTTTGAGGTTGAATGCCCTGCTTGCGGCGAGGTGGTATGCTTTGACGCTACCATTGACCCCGAGGATCTCACCTGCCCCGCTTGCGGTGAGAAGTTTGAGTGCATTATCTCTGAAGATGACCTTGACGCTCTTGACGAGGAATAATCAAGTATAATAAAAAGAGACCGTCGCGTGCGACGGTCTCTTTGTCCCAATTTTATTTTTGGAGCTTTAACAATGGATATTGAAAATATAGTATCTTCAGCGCCCGCAGACGCGCGCTCACTTGCAGACAAGATACTCTGTCTTTCACTTGATGTGGGAGAAGGAATATTGCGCTCGGGCGGTGAGATAAACAGAGTTGAAAACACTATAGAGCGCATCTGCATTGCATACGGAGCAAAGCACTCGGAGGTATTCACAATAAATTCCCTCATAGTAGCCGCAATAAGAATGGAGGACGGATCCTATTCCAACCAGATAAGGCGCGTGACGGGAGAGGTGACAAACCTCTTTGCACTTGAACGGCTAAATGCCCTCTCAAGAAAGATATGCCGCGAGAAAACGCCTATTGACGAAGCCCTTATGCTTGTAAAGAAGGCAAAGGATGCGAAGCCCTACCCCACCCCCATACTTATTCTGGGCGCGGCACTTGGCGCGGCGGCATTTGCGATATACTTTGGCGGAGGATGGCTCGATGCTCTTGCCGCAGCACTTATCGGCGTTACCTTGAAGACGATTGAGAGCAACAGACCTGCATATATCAACAGAATGGCAAGCACTGTCATATGCTCCTTCCTTGGAGGCATGCTCTCCTACCTTCTCACATATCTCGGCGTTGGTCAAAATGTGGATATAATAATGATAGGTACGATAATGCTACTCGCACCGGGAGCATATTTTGGCTATGCTCTGCGCGATCTGCTTTTTGGTGACTTTCTTGCAGGTTCGCTCAAGATAGTGCAGGCAATACTCCTCGCCGCAATGATAGCGCTTGGGTTCTCTCTCTCAATACTTATAATGGGAGGTGCTGCATTATGATAATAACAAAGCTTATTGCAGCAACAGTAGCAACACTCGGCTTTGCTCTTATCTTCAAGGCAAATGCCAGACACTTGGCCGCTATTACGGTTGGCGGAACTATAGCAAGCGCAATATTTATCTATCTTGATGTTCTCGGCGCCAATCTTTTTGTATCAAATTTCGTCGCCGTTGCAGCTCTTGCTATCCTCTCGGAGATATTCGCAAGACTCTTCCGAGCACCAACGGCAATCTTCTTGCTTCCCGGAACGATAATCCTCTTTCCCGGAGGCGCTCTTTACTACGCGATGAGCGGGCTTATCCTCAAGAATCCCTCATTAGCGGCAGAAAATGGATTGGCAGCACTCCTTATCGGTCTCGGTATTGCGGGAGGCATGATAAGCGCCTCTGTAATATGTGGAGTTATTACGCGTGCTATTGACAAAGCAAAGGCAGGTAGAAAATGACTAAACCTATACGAATGAAGATAATTTCAACAAGATACGAACTCAAGGAATTCCTCTTTGCAGAGCTTTGTGCAGAGCTTTCAGAGGAGGTAGAGCTTCCAGACGATGTTGTCGGTGAGCTTACCGAGGGAGAAAAAATAGAGATTTCCACCGACGGAACACTCACGCAGAGTGACGGCAGAATTGAGCTTGCCTATGACGAGACAGAGCTTACAGGAATGGAGGGCTCAAGAACCGCCCTTTCCTTCTCCGAGAGCGACAAAAGCCTCATCACAATGGTGCGTGAGGGCACCGTTTCAACAGCGCTCGTTTTTGAGACGGGCAAGCGCCATCACTGTGTTTATAAAACGCCTTATATGCCCTTTGAGGTCTGCGTTCACACCCTCAAGGTGGACAACAGTCTTGACAGCGAAAACAAAATATTTATTGATTACATAATAGAAATCCGTGGCGC
>JAZOSH010000042.1:0-6678 GCA_045656985.1 Eubacteriales bacterium
GTAACGGAACTGCATCCAAGGAGAGTGAAATCTTCATTGCCGACCTTCTCAAAGAGGTTGATTACGATACAAAATATATCGTTATCAGTGAGGCAGGCGCGTCAATTTATTCCGCATCCAAGCTTGCTGCTGACGAATTCCCCGACTTTGACGTTATGCAGAGAAGTGCGGTTTCTATTGCAAGAAGATTGCAAGACCCCCTTGCCGAGCTTGTAAAGATTGACCCCAAGTCAATCGGCGTTGGACAGTATCAGCACGATATGAAGCCCGCAAGACTTGACGGCGCACTTTCGGGTGTTGTTGAGGACTGCGTAAATGCTGTCGGCGTTGATATAAACACTGCGTCCTATTCGCTCCTTTCCTACATTTCGGGAATAAATATGACAAGCGCAAAGAATATCGTCAAGTACCGCGAGGAGAATGGTGAATTCAAGAGCCGTACCCAGATACTCAAGGTGCCGCGTGTTGGTGCCAAGGCATTTGAGCAGTGCGCAGGATTTTTGCGCGTGCCTCAGTCAAAGGAGATACTTGATAATACGGGCGTTCACCCCGAGAGCTATGAGGCGGCAAAGAAGCTTCTCCTTATGTTCGGATACACGGACGAGGATGTAAGAGAAAGCAGACTTGGAAGCCTTGCCGAAAAGGTAAAGCAGAAGGGAAGTGCCGCTATCTGTGCTGAGCTTGGTATCGGCGCTCCCACACTTCACGATATCGTGTCGGAGCTTGAAAAGCCAGGCCGCGATGTGCGTGACAGTCTGCCGCAGCCCGTTCTCCGTGACGATGTTATGGGAATGGAGGATCTCAAGCCCGAGATGGTGCTTACAGGTACCGTAAGAAATGTTATTGACTTCGGTGCATTCGTTGACATCGGCGTTCACCAGGATGGACTTGTTCATATTTCCGAGATAGCTGAAAGATATATCAAGCATCCGTCTGAGGTCCTCTCGGTAGGAGATGTAGTCAAGGTAAGAGTTCTCTCGGTTGATGTAAAGAAGAAGAGAATATCTCTTTCTATGAAAAACATAAAGTAATTTTAATATATTAAAGACAAAAAATACTTAAAAAGCCGACAAACCCAAAGATTTTGGTGAATTTGTGTAAATTGCACAAATAAATAACGAAAAGTTTGGGGAAAAAACATCTTCCATTTTTGCTGAAAATTTGGTAAAATAGTATGACGAAAAATATCGGCATTTTGATACAGTAATATTATTCAGGAGGATTGCATAAATGGCAAGCTTATCACTTAGACATATTTACAAGAAGTACCCCGGCGGCGTAACCGCTGTATCGGACTTCAATCTTGAGATAAAGGACAAGGAGTTCCTTGTACTTGTTGGACCTTCGGGATGCGGAAAGTCAACAACGCTTCGTATGATAGCAGGCCTTGAGGAGATCTCCGAGGGCGAGCTCTTCATCGGTGACGCACTTGTAAACGATGTTGCGCCCAAGGATAGAAAGATAGCGATGGTGTTCCAGAACTATGCTCTTTATCCTCACATGACTGTATTTGAGAACATGGCATTCGGACTTAAGCTCAACAAGACTCCCAAGGAGGAGATCAAGCGCCGCGTTGAAGAGGCAGCAAGAGTCCTTGACATTACACACCTTCTTGACAGAAAGCCCAAGGCTCTCTCCGGAGGACAGAAGCAGAGAGTTGCGCTCGGTAGAGCTATCGTTCGTAACCCCAAGGTATTCCTTCTTGACGAGCCGCTTTCCAACCTTGACGCAAAGCTTCGTGCAGCCATGAGAACAGAGCTCACAAAGCTTCACCAGAGAGTTGAGACAACCTTCATCTATGTAACACACGACCAGGTAGAGGCTATGACAATGGCTACAAGAATCGTTGTTATGAAGGATGGACTTATTCAGCAGGTAGATACACCTCAGAAGCTTTATGACGAGCCTTGCAACCTCTTCGTTGCAGGATTCATCGGTACACCTCAGATGAACTTCATCAACGGTGTTCTTGAGAAGAAGGCAGACGATCTTTACTTCACCTTCGAGGGAGTTTCTGTTAAGCTTCCTTCCGACAAGGCAAATGCTCCCGAGCTTGCTGACTACATAGGCAAGGAAGTTGTTGTCGGTGTTCGTCCCGAGGGTATCAGCGATGATGCAGCTGTTGTTGCGGCTAATACCGACACAGTTATTGATGTTGATGTTGATGTTATCGAGCTTATGGGCTCCGAGATCCACCTCTACCTCAACATTGGTGAGACAAGACTTATCGCAAAGGTATCTGCGCGTTCGCAGTCCAGAGGCGGCGATAAGATCAAGGTAGCTCTTGATATGACAAGACTTCATATCTTTGACAAGGACACAGAGCGTTGCATTATGCACCTTCAGTAATCAATAAATAATTTATCCCCCGCGCGATGCGCGGGGGATCTTTTTATTTCTTATAGCTTTTTGGGTGAAGTCCGGTTTCCTTTTTAAAGGCGCGCGAAAAATTGCGCGGGTCAAGCCCCACCGCTTCTGCCGCCTCGGTGACAGAATAGCCGTTCTCGGATAGAAGCTTCTGTGCCTTAGATATTCGCAGTGAGGTAAGGTAGGCATGGGGTGAGACACTTGTGTGTTCTTTGAATATCACAGAAAAATATGTACGCTCAAAGCCAAGGCGTGAGGCAACATCAGAGACCGTTATCCTTGAGGGGTATTCTGTCTCAAATATCGCAATGGCGCGGTTTATCCAGTGGGTTTTATCGGTGATAGGTCTCTTTGCCGTAAGCGCGCCAAGTATCTCATAGATGCACGCGGTTCGGTGATACTTTGCACCAAGCGAATCGTCGTCAAGTGAGGAATATATCTTCTCCACCTCCGAAACTATCTTGTCAAAAAGCTCGGACGGTGCAAAAGGATTCTCGCTTGTTATTCCCGCGTGCGCAAGAGCCTCACCAATACGCGAGCCTGATGCCGTAAAATAAATACCCTCACGCGGCTGGTTCTTGTCGCAAACATGCGTCACAGTGTCACCCGGCAACAAAATGTAGCAGTCATGCGGCTTTAGAGGAAAGCTTTTTCCATTTATTATTACCGTTCCGTATCCACCCGTATTGCACTCAAAAAGATAAATATCGCGCACGATGGGTCCAAAGACCGCGCCAGGCATCAGATTTCTGTCAAGCGCGCAGTGATAAACATTTGGCTCCGAGCCTTTTATCTTATATTTTTTAAGCTCCATTTTACCCTCCAAAAACAACAAAATGAAGAAAACAAACAACAATATATGCTTGAAATACAGCGCAAAGGGTGGTATAATCAAGTTGTAAAGGCTGAAAAACAGCTATTGTTCGATTAAATTATAACACAAAATACGGAGGATTACAACACTATGACAAATAATAAGTATGATGTTCTTGTTATTGGATGCAGTGGAATGGCAAGATTCCACATCAATAGCGTGCTTCAAAATGAGAGAACAAATCTTTACGCAGTTTGCGGAACAGACACAGTCAAGCTTGAGAAGGTTAAAGAGGATTTCAATCTTCCCGAGGTTTACACCGACTATACACAGTTCCTTGACGACCCCAAGGTAGACATCGCTATCCTTGTTGTTCCCGATAATCTCCACCTTCCTATGACAGAGGCTTTCCTTCGCGCAGGCAAGGCAGTTATCTGTGAGAAGCCCTTCGCACTTACAGTTGAGGAGTGCGTGAAGATGAGAGAGGTTGAAAAGGAGACCGGCGGTAAGCTTATGGTTGGTCAGGTTGCTCGTTCCAATCCTTCTTTCGTTAAGGCTCGCGAGCTTATTCTTGAGGGTAGGATCGGTGAGATCATGTACGCAGAGAGTGAGTACGCACACAACTATGAGAAGGCACGCGGCTTCCAGGAGTGGAGAGTTCGTCCCGAGCGTCATCCCTTTATCGGTGGTGGCTGTCACTCGGTCGATATGCTCGCTTGGCTCTGTGGCTATCCTACAGAGGTTGTAGCGTTTGGTAACAAGAAGAGCCTCACAAAGTGGCCCATTCTCCACGATTCGACGATCGCGGCATACAAGTTCCCGAATGGTGCTATCGGTAAGGTGTTCGTATCGACAGGTTGTATGCGTGAGTATACCAACAGACTTCAGGTTTGGGGAACAAAGGGTACTATCCTTTGCGAGTCGAACACGGGCAAGGTTCTTCTCTGGGAGGACAACGAGGAGCTCGGACTTACATACGACGATGCGCCTCAGGAGATCCCCGTAGAGATCCACGGTCACAATACCGACGACGAGCTCAGAGATTTCGTAACGGCTCTTGACAACGGCACACCTTTCCCGGTAAGCTCTTGGCAGGGAATGGCAACTGTTTGCGCGTGCGTTGCTGCAGTTGAGTCGGCAAGACGCGACGGTGAGAAGATAGTAATTGACTATCCCGCAGAGTAATATAATTAAAAACGAAAGGAGAAGGAAAATTTATTTTCTTTCTCCTTTTTTGCAATTTTGGAGGATAAATGAGAAATAAGATACAAGTAGGTTATGCTTATGTCGATCTCACACCCGATTATTCGGTGCCACTTGCGGGTTCGGGTGCGAGCGATAACAGAATGAGTGAGGATAAAGCGTATAATCTGGGTGCGACTGTTGTTGTCTTTCGTGATATCGCAGGCGAGCTTGGGGGACTTATGTGCTGTGATTTCGTTCATATGGACGATGAGCCAAGCGCCTTTTATCCAAGATGCGTGTCCTTTTTTGAAAAATACGGTGTCAAAGAGGGAAATGTTATAATTTCATCATCTCACTGCCATTCAGCCCCCGATATATTCAGCTATAATCCCGTGATACGCGAGAGATACCTTCCTGATACCTTTGAGAAGCTTGAGGATGCGGTCAAAAGGGCTTTCGAGAGCTGTATGAATGATGCGGGCCGTGATATTTATGCAGGTGACGCCATAGTAGAGCACGCAAACTTTGTCCGCCGCGGATTTGCCGCAGACGGCACCTTTGTTGGAGTGAACATAAGAAATGTTGACGAGAACGGTGTGCCCAAGAAGGCGGTAAGAGCAGAGAACGAGCCCGATAAGAGACTTCGCATTGTAAAATTTGTTGGCGAGGGCGTAAGGGATATTATCCTTATAAATTGGCCCGCGCATGTTACACTTACCCCCGGGAAGACACTCTCGGGCGACTATCCCGCAATGCTTCGCGACCTCGTTCGCGAGGAGATGGGGGCCGACCTCGCATTTTCTCAGGGCGCGTCGGGTAATGTTATACCGAGCCCGTGGACTCTTCCCGACGAGCAGTATAGGAGAAACGCGCCCGAATATGCAAGAGTACTTTGCGATGCCTTGAAAGGTGCTGATGACTTCGAAAAGCTTGACTCATGCGCTACTATCTCATCAAATTCTGCCGATTTTGATGTTTATTATGGCAAGGAGACCGACAAGGATATAAGTGAGGCAATAAGGATATTTGAGGACTTTGCCACATGCCGTGTGCCACTTGCCGAGGCAAATATAGATGCGAGAGCGCATGGCTTTGACAGTGTTTATGAGTGCGGAAGGATCCGTCATCTTCAGCTTTTCTGCGAGGGGGATACACTTTCCTTCCCGCTTCGCGCTCTGCGCCTTGGCGACATTGCCTTTGCGGGTGCGCCTTATGAGATGTTCTGTCAGAACTCTATCAGTATAATGGAACGCTCAAAGGCGAAAATGACCTTTGTGATAACTCACGCAACAAGCTCTATGGGATACCTTCCCGCAGAGGAGTGCTACGCGGTCGGGGGATATGAGGTGCCGGGACTTTTCAAAAAGGGAAGCTCAGAACGCCTTGCCGATAAGCTCGTTGAGATGATAAATTTACAATATGAATAAAAAATAACCCCTGCGGTGCTTGGTGCCCAACGGGAATTTACCTCGCCTTGCAAGGCTTCCGATACGGAAGCTGCGAGTCAATGTTGTGAACCCAACCCCGCTTTGCTTCGCACGCGGAGATGTGTTCATTATTGGGGGTGCCAAAAAGGGAGAGCCACTTTGTGACTCTCCCTTTTTGTCATCCCAGCGAAAATCGAACCCATAACTAACTCTTAGGAGTTTTTAGAAGTGTTTGAGGCTATCTCGAAATGGGCGATTTTCTTACAGAACAAGCGTAAAATCCGCCGAAAAGGCAGATTTTACGCTTGTTAGGTTGTGGGTTTGTGGGTATTTTTGTGGTGGTTTGTAGTGTACGGGTGTACAAGAGGTGGACAGCAACATATAACGCTTTTACATTTTATCGCTTTTTCCCATATTACATCTGTCACAAAGCGTCCTTAGATTGCTTGCAACTGTTTGTCCGCCCTTTGCTACGGGGATTATGTGATCTACATGTAGTTTGACGCCGTCGCTGGCACAAGAACCACAAATTTGACATCTGAAATTATCTCGCTTTAGGATATCATAACGCAAAGAATTTGTCATTTTGGCTCGCTCCAGTTTAATTTGATATTGCCTTGTTTCCCGTTGCGCTTTGAGTTCAACAGTATGGTCAAATAAGCGTTTTAATTCGTCAAAATTATAACTCTCCTCTTTCCAATAGTGGTTTCTACCTTGTGGAGAAGTATATGTAACTTTGCAATACACGGTTACATTAAATTGTGGTTTTCGAATTTTTTTCCATTTGAAAATTCTATTTTCATATTTAAGAAACCTCTTCAAGGAAAAGCCTAGTTCTTTGCAGAATTCTTCAGTAGCAGTAGTTCTAATCAATTCCACTTGCCT
>JAZOSH010000043.1:0-4514 GCA_045656985.1 Eubacteriales bacterium
CAGGTGTACAAAATAATGTTTATATTGTACAACACAAAAGAAAAACTGCACAAAATAACTATATATTATGTATTATAACATCGAAAATTTATACTGTCAAGGAAATCAGAAAAATTTAATTATTCTCTTGCGCCGCCTCGCGCTTGTGTGGTATAATATTCGTGAAGAATATACAAGGAGCAATATATGAAAAAAATTCTTATGCTCACAACAGGCGGAACGATCGCCTGCAAACAGACCGACGGCGGTCTTACACCGAGCCTTAAGCCCGAGGAGCTTCTTGCCTTCGTGCCGCAGGTGAGAGATATATGCGAGGTAGATGCCCTTGAGGTCTGCTATCTTGACAGCACAAATGTAACCCCTACGCATTGGCGTCTTATCGTGCATGCAATTGAAGATAATTACGCAAACTATGACGGCTTTGTCATCTGCCACGGAACAGACACACTGGCATATACCGCGGCGGCGCTGTCGTATATGATACAAAATTCAAAAAAGCCTATAGTTATAACAGGCGCGCAAAAGCCCATTGACATGGATATGACCGACGCGCGCGCAAATCTTCTTGACAGCTTTATCTATGCAACAGATGACGGCTCACAGAATGTAAACATTGTCTTTGACGGCAAGGTGATAGTTGGAACAAGAGCGAGAAAGGAGCGCACAAAGAGCTTTGATGCCTTCTCAAGCCTTAATTATCCTATTCCCGCCGTCATTCAGGACGGAATGCTCGTGCGCTATATTGAGGAGGCTCCCATTACAGACGATGTGCGCTTTTATTACGATATGTCGGAAAGCGTATGCACACTGAAGCTTATCCCCGGAATGAGCGCCGATATACTTCCCTACCTCTTTGAACACTATGACGGAATAGTTATAGAAAGCTTTGGCGTAGGCGGAGTGCCGCAAAATCTTGTCAAGGTCTTTTACGATGAAATGAACAAGTGGCAGTCACGCGGCAAATGCGTTGTTATGACTACGCAAATAGCCAACGAAGGAAGCCACATGACGGTCTATGAGGTAGGCAAGAAGGTAAAACAGGATTTCAAGCTTATTGAGGCATACGACATGACCTTTGAGGCAACCATAACCAAGCTTATGTGGATAATGGGCGAGGGACACAGAGATTATGAATACATCCGCCACCGCTTCTACACACGAATAAATAACGACATTCTCTTTGCGAAGAGGATAGAAACCGAATAAAAAAAGCCGATAGACAGTTGTCTATCGGCTTTTTTATCTCTCTGTCGCTCCATCCTATTATAGGCGTTAAATATTTTGATAGGTTTAAGAATGTTGCTTTCAAAATTGAAATTCTCCTTAAGGAATATAACACCTCTTGATATTTCCCGCAAAAAGTGTTAAAATTAATAAAATAATGTTTTAAGGAGAGCTACAGTGACAAACAATCAGCTCAAGATCATTGCCTGCATTTCTATGCTTGCCGATCACGCAGGATTTTTGCTCTTCCCCGAGCTTACCTTCCTGCGCTATATCGGGCGACTTGCCCTGCCAATATTTGCCTTCTGTATAGCCGAGGGGGCGCGGCATACTCGCTCAAAGTCAAAATATCTTTTCTCAATGCTCGCACTCGCTCTGCTTTGCCAAGCCTTTTATCTGGGCGAGGACCTGCTCGACGGTAAAATAAGTGAAATATATCTCAATATCCTATTCACCTTTACCCTCTCGCTCCTCATATGCTTTTCCTATCTCTATATCGAGAAGGCACTTGCAGAAGGCGAGATAAAAAAGGCGATTTTGGGTGTACTATACTTCAGCACGGCGGTAGCCTTTGCCTTCCTTATGGCAGTTCTGCTTGATAAGCTTATCCCCCTGCCCTTCAGCATTGATTACGGATTTTTGGGCACACTTCTGCCGCTTTTCGCTCTGCTTTCCCGCGACAGACGAAGAAACGCAGTCATATTCAGCATAGCTCTTGTAGCATGGTGCATCATCACCTCGCCCGAGACACCTTATGTCTGGTTTGCACTTTTCACAGTCCCGCTTTTCTTCCTATACAACGGAAAGCGCGGTAAGCATAAGCTCAAAACAGTTTTTTACCTGTTTTACCCTTTGCACTTTGCCCTGCTTTACGGAATTGATCTTATAATTTAAATGAAAGGAGGCATAGATATGTCAGAAAAGACCTATATTGCAATAGACCTGAAGTCCTTCTATGCCTCTGTTGAATGCATAGAGCGCGGGCTTGACCCAATGACAACAAATCTCCTCGTTGCGGACAGAAGCCGCACCGATAAAACCATCTGCCTTGCCGTATCGCCCTCACTAAAGGCATATGGAATTGGCGGCAGAGCAAGACTTTTTGAAGCTCTATCCGCGCTCAAGGAAGCAAATGCCAAAAGGCGTGACTCGGCACCCGGAGGACGCTTTACAGGCAGCTCATATGATTCAAAAAAGCTTGCCAGCGACCCCTCTCTTGAGATAGATTTCATCGCCGCGCCACCGAGAATGGCGCACTATATGGAATACAGTACTCGTGTATATAAGGTATATCTCAAGCATGTCTCACCCGAGGACATCCATGTCTACTCTATTGACGAGGTGTTCATCGATCTGACACCCTATCTCAATACCTATCATGCCACTCCCCACCAAATGGCCCAGATGCTGGTGCAGGCGGTGCTGCAGGAGACGGGCATCACCGCCACCGCCGGCATCGGTACCAATTTGTATCTGGCTAAGGTGGCCATGGACGTCGTGGCCAAGAAGATGCCCGCCGATGCTCACGGCTGCCGCATCGCCCAGCTGGACGAGCGGAGCTACCGCCAGCAGCTCTGGGATCACCAGCCCATGACGGATTTCTGGCGGGTGGGCCGGGGGTATGCCCGGAAGCTGGAAAAATACGGTCTGCACACCATGGGGGACATTGCCTTGTGCTCCCTGGGTGGGCCGGGGGACTATTATAATGAAGATCTGCTGTACAAACTCTTCGGCATCAATGCCGAATTGCTCATTGACCATGCCTGGGGATGGGAAAGCTGCACCCTGCAGCAGATCAAGGCCTACAAGCCGGCCTCCCACAGCATTTCTTCCGGCCAGGTGCTTTGCAGCCCCTATTCCTCCCAGAAGGCCCGGGTGATTGTGGAGGAAATGCTGGACCTTCTGGTGCTGGACCTGGTGGAGAAGAAACTGCAGACCGATCAAATCGTGCTGACCATTGGCTACGATCGGGAGAGCCTTTCAAATCCCGCTATCTGCTATGCTGGCCCGGTCACCACCGATCCCTACGGCCGCGCCATTCCCAAACCGGCCACCGGCTCGGTGACGCTGGGCGGTTACACCTCCAGCACCCGCCGGGTGCTGGGGCGTGCGCTGGAGCTATATGATCGGATCGTTGATCCGTCGCTGTTGGTGCGGCGGGTGACGGTGGCGGCTTGCCATGTGCTGCCCCGCCATTTGGTGCCCCAGGATGGGGAAGGGGAGCAGATGGATCTGTTTGCGCCCCTGGAGCAGCAGGAAACGCTGCACCGAGAAGAACAGCGGGAGCTTCGTCGCCAGGAGGCGGTGCTGCGCATCCAGCACAAATACGGCAAGAATGCCATTCTGAAGGGAATGAACTTCCGGGAGGGTGCCACCACCATCGCTCGCAACGACCAGGTTGGTGGACATAAGAGGTAAGTGATGGACAAAAAGTACGAACACATCTTAAATCTGCCCCGCCCCGTTTCTGCCACCCACCCCCGGATGTCGCTGTCCCGGCGGGCGGCGCAGTTTGCGCCCTTTGCGGCGCTGACCGGCTTTGAGGCCATGGTGGATGAAACCGCCCGTCAGACAGAGACTGCCATTTGCCTGGATGAAGGGGAGATTCAAGCCATTGATCGCTGTCTGCAGGCGCTGAAGAGGGAAATCGCCAACCGCCCGGCGGTTTTTGTCCGTTTTTTCCGCCCGGATGAGCGTAAGGAAGGCGGAAGTTTTGAAAAACGTTGGGGCCAGGTGGTTAAAATCGACGAAACCCTGCAAGAAATGTTGCTGCAAAGCGGTGAAATCATCCAATTTCGGCACATTCTCCAGCTTATGCAGGAATAATTTCATACCAAAAAGAGGGAAAACTTTGCTAATTTTACATAAAACGGTAACAAAAGTTACAAAAATGACAAAATGAATAAAATTTGCATAAATAGTGAATACGATGAATGTGCTGTTATTCCGCAACCCGTGAACAAAATGTTAAAATATGCCCTTGAGCGGCGAACTTTTGCCATTTTTTGGCGGTTATGTACAAAAGAAACGAAAAAAACCGTCTACTTTTGTCGCACAGGACAGCGATAAAATTGAATTTTTCGTAAATTCGCACTTGATTATCTTGTAAGTTTATGTTATACTCTGTTACACAGTTCCGGAGGGAAGTGCGTATCAAAGTGTCATTTGTCTTCATAAGATAGATAATCGGTACTTTGGCATTTGCCTGTGGAACCGTAACAACAATTCTTTCCGCCGCGAGCGGAGGAATATAAAATTAGGAGGAAAAACCTATGAGCATGAAGAAACTG
>JAZOSH010000044.1:0-23331 GCA_045656985.1 Eubacteriales bacterium
GTCGGTAGGTGTCTCGGCACGCGTAAGCGAATCAAATACCGTATAAAGGTATTCAAGCTCGGCAACACCCTTTTCTATCTGCTTTGCGAGTTCTACCTTTGCATTTCGCGATTTTGCATACCTTTTATAATATCTCTGCGCATTCGCGGCGGGCGATAGTCGCTCGTCAAGCTTTACCGACACGCGCAAGAAATTTCCGTTCTCGTCATAGCTTTCGTAGTCCTCAAGAAGCGCCACCTTGTCGCCGCGCTTCAAACGATAGATGTTTGCCGTGATAAGGTCACCGAATTTTTTATACTCGCTTCCCTTTTCGCAATCGGCAAGCTCTGCACGCTGAAGCTCAAGCTTTTTGGTTAGCCTTGCCTCGGCATTGGTGAGCAATTTGAGTATATCCGACGCGCGCTGATGCACTCTCTGCCTCTTGTCGCGCTCCTCAAAAAACGCGTCAAGAAGCGCACCTGCGCTCGTAAACGGGCGTTTTTCAAGGTCTGAATACTGTGTAAGCGGAAGAAAAGCATATTCAACGGGCTTGCCCTCGTCAAGCACAAGGGTTGGCTCGAATTTTTCCTCTCTTATTACCGAAAGCACAAAGGAAAGCTCTCTCCAGATCTCCTCTGCCGAGCAATATTCAATGGGTGTGTCTGTGTGCCTTGTGGCACGAAAAACTATCTCGCGCGCAACCGCGGGAGAAAAGCCCATATATCTTGAAATGATGAATTTTTCGCACACGCGCTCAGCGGGAGCTGCCGAAAATTCAGCAGCAAATCCTTCCTCAGTTTCAAGGAAGGGATCCTTTTTGCCGCGTGCATCGGGTAGCTGATATTTAAGCCCTGCAAGTAGCTGTCGCTCTGATGCGCTCGTTATATCAACAGTCTTAAGCGCGGAAATGACCTTTTTAGTCTCATCAGTGTAAATAAGATTACTGTAGCGCCCCATAAGCTCGGCAATAAGATACCTTTTGCACTCAAAGCCCATCTCATCACGCCCCGTAAATTCAAGAATAGCTATTCTGTCAAACGAAGCCTGCTCTACACTCGTAAGCCTTGAGCCCTGCAGATATTTGCGCAGGAGCATACAAAACATAGGAGGATTTTGCGGATTTTCACGCTTTACGGCAGAAAAGCATATTCTCGGATTATTGGATCCTGCATTGATAAGCAGCTTTTTTTCACCGTCAAACGAGCGCATTTGAATAATTATCTCATCGCGCTCTGGCTGATAGATCTTCTCAACCCTTGCTCCGAGTGCCACTCGACGCAGCTCGGAGAGCGCACAGGCGAGCATTCCCGAATCAAATGCCATAAATTTATCCTCCTTTCGGTAATTTTAGTTAAAAATCGCCTTGTCAACCTCATCAAGCGACTCAAAAACAAAATCGGGACGGTCAGCCGCCTCTGCAGCCTCAACATCTGCCATCGTGGTCTCGCCCGTCAGCACAAGAGTTGCTGTTACGCCATATCTCTTGCCAAGCGCAATGTCTGTATAAAGTCTGTCACCAAAAATGCACATTTTATCAAGCGAAACTCCTGTGACCTCGCTTATCATATCTATCGTCTCGCGATAGGGCTTGCCAAAATATTTCGGGCTCTTGCCTGAAAATGCCGTGAGAGCCGCAACGATAGCGCCACTGTCAATAACGGGTCCGTTCTCGGTAGGACAGTTCATATCGGGGTGAGTGCACAAAAATTCCGCACCGTTTTTTATGAGTCTTGCCGCGTGATTGAGAGTATCATAGGTAAGCGTCTTATCAAAGCTTGATACCACAATATCCGCATCTCCCTCGACAAGATTTATTCCTTTTTTGCAAAAATCATCATAAAGCGACTCACAGCCAAGCAAGTAAATGCTACTTTCTTTTCTATATCTACATAAGAATTCCGCAGTTACATCTCCCGAGGTCATAACATCACCATCCTCGGCAGGAAAGCCGAGTTTTGTCAGCTTTTCTATATATGCGCTGTCGGAGCGTGTCGGATTATTTGTAAAAAACAGCACTCTCTTGTTTGCCGCCTTGAGATTTTTAATAAACCTTACAGCGAAGTCAAACACCTGATTACCAAGGTATATCGTGCCATCCATATCAAAAATATAGAGCTCTTTATTCTTTAGTATTTCAACAGAAGGATTTACGAAATTCATATCTTCCTCATTACAAACGCTCCGAGCCATAAGCCACGGAGCGTTTAATGTTTTTTTATTTTATCATTGTTGAGAGGACATTTTCTGCCTCTGCGAGTGCTTCTGCTATCTTTGACACATCAGCTCCGCCCGCCATAGCGTTGTCGGGACGGCCGCCGCCCTTACCGCCTGTAACTGCCGCAACGGCACCTACAAGCTTACCTGCGTGCGCGCCTGCCGCTACTGCATCCTTACCCGCAACTGCTATAAAGTTAAGCTTTTCTGCATTTACTGCGATAACTGCAACTGTGTCTGCATGCTCCGACTTGATCTTATCAGCAAGACTTCTTGCCGCATCAAGCGCCATTCCGTCAAGAGCTGTAGCAACAAGCTTAACCCTGCCAACAGATACAGCAGACGCAAGCACATCATCAAGCTTTGAGCCTGCGAGCTTTGCGTTAAGGGATTCAATTTCCTTCTTCATAGAAGCGATCTCGCCCTGAAGCTGTGATGCTCTCTTTGCGAGGTCTGCAGGATTCTGTACCTTGAGCTCTGCCGCCGCACTTGCGATAAGCTTGTCCTTTGCCGCGATAAGCTCAAGAACGCCTGTGCCTGTAACAGCCTCAATTCTGCGGACACCTGCCGCTACCGAGGATTCGGAAATTATCTTAAAGAGGCCTATCTTGCCTGTATTATTGCAATGTGTACCGCCGCAAAGCTCTGTTGAGAAGCTACCCATCTTGACCATGCGGACAGTCTTTCCGTACTTTTCTCCGAAGAGAGCCATAGCGCCGTTCTTCTTTGCAGTCTCAATATCGGTCTCCATAGTGACTATCTCGTTTGCTGCAAGGATATTGAGATTAACAAGACCCTCAACCTTTGCTATCTCCTCACTTGTAAGTGCTGCAAAATGAGTAAAGTCAAAGCGACAAATCTCCTCATTTACATATGAGCCCGCCTGTTCAACATGGTTGCCGAGCACTGTGCGGAGAGCCGCCTGAAGAAGGTGAGCCGCCGAGTGGTTACGGCAGGTCGCCATACGCTTTGAGTCGTTAATATCAGCTGTAACAGCGTCGCCAACCGAAAGTGTTCCGTTTGCAACGGTCACAAGGTGAATGTAAACGCCATCGGTCTTCTTTGTATCATATACAGTTCCAAGGAACTTGTCGGAGTAGATTGTTCCTGTGTCTCCAACCTGTCCGCCGCCCTCGCCGTAGAAAGGTGTGCGGTCAAGAACAACTGTGCAGTCGCCCTCGTTAACGCTATCAACTGCGCCTGCGTCGGTAAGGATTGCGATGACCTTTGCCGAGCTTCTCATATCGGTGTAGCCCGTGAACTCGGTCTTCGCGAGGTCGGAAAGAAGCGACTTTGAGGACTCATCCCAGCCTCCGATATTTGCTCTCGCCTCTCTTGCGCGGACCTTCTGCTGCTGCATAAGCTCAAGGAACTTTGCTTCGTCTATCTGAAGATTGCTCTCTGCGGCTATCTCGCGCGTAAGATCTATTGGGAATCCAAAGGTATCGTAAAGCTTGAATACATCCTCGCCCGAAATAACATCTGCGTGCTCTGCAACGGCACCTCTGATAAGGTCGGAAAGAATGGAGAGTCCCGCGTCAACAGTTGCGTCAAAACGCTCCTCCTCCATAGAAATGACCTTAAGAATATAATCCTTCTTTTCGGCGAGCTCCGGATAAGCGCCGCAGCTCTCGTTTATTGAAACAGTTACTGTATCAACAAGGAAGGGATGGTTGATGCCCAGAAGCTTTCCGTGACGGCAGGCGCGGCGGATTATACGGCGAAGCACATATCCGCGTCCCTCGTTAGAGGGGATAACTCCGTCCGAGATCATAAACATAGCGCTTCTTGAGTGATCTGTGACAACGCGGATAGAAATATCGTTATTCGCGTCATTTCCGTATGTCTTGCCCGCGATCTCACAGGTCTTATCTATAACCTTACGAATAGAGTCGACCTCAAACATATTATCAACGCCCTGCATTACGCAAGCGAGACGCTCAAGGCCCATACCCGTATCAATATTCTTCTGCGCAAGCTCGGTATAGTTGCCGTTTCCGTCATTGTTGAACTGCGAGAAGACATTGTTCCAGATCTCCATAAATCTGTCGCAGTCGCAGCCGGGCTTACAGTCAGGGCTTCCACAACCATACTTGAGACCTCTGTCAAAATATATCTCGGAGCAAGGACCGCAGGGACCGCTTCCGTGCTCCCAGAAGTTGTCTGCCTTGCCAAGTCTTACAACATGTGCAGGATCAACACCGATCTTGTTTACCCAGATCTCGTATGCCTCCTCATCATTCTCATAAATAGAGGGCCAGAGAAGCTCCTTCGGGATCTCAAGAGTCTCGGTTAAGAACTCCCATGCCCACGGAATAGCCTCATCCTTAAAGTAATCTCCAAAGGAGAAGTTGCCAAGCATCTCAAAGAATGTGCCGTGACGCGCCGTATGACCAACTCTCTCAAGGTCGGGTGTACGGATACACTTCTGACATGTGGTGACTCTGTTGCGAGGAGGCTGCTCCTCGCCTGTGAAATACTTCTTCATCGGTGCCATGCCCGAGTTGATGAGAAGAAGTGATTTATCGTTTATCGGAACGAGCGGAAAAGAGGGCAAGCGAAGGTGTCCCTTGCTCTCAAAAAATGAAAGATACTTTTCGCGCAGTTCATTTAACGAAGTCCATTTCATAAATAGTGCCAAACCTTTCTTTATGTTAACTAAAATTACTCACTAAATTATAATTATACCACTGTGTGGCCTCTGTGTCAACAGAACGCCGAAAATCAATAGTAAAAATTCGCACCAAGCTTCCTTGGGTCGATTGTCTCATAAAGCTCGCTGTCCACCCACACCGACTCACTTATCGGCGAGAGATAGCCTACGAGAAGCATTGACATAAGACTTCCGAGGAAGGAATACCTTCCTGTGCTTGTACTTATGAAGAAATCGGAATTTTCCTCATCTGCATATCCACCCTTATCAAGCTCGTATTTCATAACGATGTGTATGCCGTATTCGGAATAGACCTTTCTTATCTCACCGACCTCCATTTCAGAGAGGGCGGCAAGCACCTCGGGAGAATCATAATTTGAGTCTGCAGTCATATAAAAGCCGTTTGAATATTCAAGGCTTCCCACATCCTCGCTGTAGTTCTCAACATAACTGTCAAAGAGGGTGTAGTTACCCTCCTCGCCCTCAAGCTTCTCCATAAGGAGAGTTGCGTGGTCGCTGACTGCGTAAAGCTCTGCGTCGGTAAATTCGCGCGTCATCACATAGCCATTTTCGTCATAAACGGGCTCTCGCTGTCCCTTTGCCTTGTCGTATGCTATAGCGCCGCTTTCGTTCACATAAACTGTGTCGCCATTCTTGTCTTTGACCTCGGCGCCCGACTCGTCACGCTTCTTCTTCGCGCCTGTGTCATAAGCTATCCTGCCACTTCCGTCGGTGAGGTAGTATATCTCGTGCCCGTTACTGTCCTCCTTGTAAACAAGGGCGTAGGTATAGAAAAATACATGCTTGAAGCGAAAATAATTCTGCTGATAGTATTCCTCAATTATCTCGTCGCCTATCTTTGAGCCGTCAGCTCCGTAGAGATACTCGGAGAGATAGGCAAGCTTTGCCTCAACTATATATGCCTCACGAAGCACATCGTAATTTGCGCCATACTCCGAAAGAATTCCGTTAAAGGCGGTCTTTGAGCCGTCAGCATCGTATTCAACAAGCTCTGAGAGCTCCTTGTCTATCTCGTCAATATACGACGCGGGAAGCTTAAGTCCAAGAGAATCAAAGGTATGAAGTGCCGCGACATAAAATTTTGCATCGTTTAGTACCTCTTCCTTATAATAGTCAGCACGGGTAGTTCCGTCAGCCGATACAAATGTATCCCAGAAGCTGTCATACAGAGGCTCGGTACCAAAGTTTGCAGCCGATGACAAATTGCCCTTCACTCTTGAAAGAAAGAGCATATACATATTTTCCGAAAGCTCGGTATCTTCATATTTCAGCAATGTCTTTCCCAAGGAGGAACAGCCCGAGAGCGAGACTGCCATCATCGCCGTGACAATCAGGAGGCAGATAAGCCCCTTAAATATCCTTTTCATTAAAATCTCCTTATCAAAGAAAATCATTAAATTTAATTATACCACATTTTGCGACTTTTGTCTACCCGTTAATTTCCTTATCAAGCTCAATATATTTGGTAAAGAGCTTATACATAACAGTGGGCAGGCTCTCGTCCTTACGGAAGCGGAAATTCACGCATATCTGCTCGCCTATTGAAATGCGGAGTCTGTTCGGAAAAGCATCGGAAAGCTCGCTCCACACCTCCATATCAAAGTCCTCGGGGTATATCCTTACCTCGCTCGTGTCCTCAACGATAGACTTCACCGAGCATCTCATTGCGGCAGAGCGCAGAAGTGCGATGTCAAGAAGGTTCATAGCAGGTTTCGGTATATCGCCGTAGCGGTCAATAAGCTCATCAAGAATATCGTCCTTGTCCTCGGGCGTTTCTATCATGGCCATACGCTTATAAAGTCCCATTCTCTGTGCTGAATAGGGCACATATTTTTCGGGTATGAAGGCGTCACACTTGAGTGATACTGTGCAATCGGGCTTTGCCTTGACCGCCTCGCCCTTCTCCTCAAGCACCGCCTCGTTAAGAAGCTTTATATAGAGCTCATATCCAACGGCATCAAGGTGTCCGTGCTGCTCGGCTCCAAGGAGATTTCCCGTACCTCTTATCTCCATATCGCGGAGCGCTATCTTAAAGCCCGCGCCAAACTCGGCATATTCTCTTATCGCCTCAAGTCGCTTTGTGGCTATCTCGTTTACTGTCTTATCCTTGGGATAAGTGAAATAAGCATACGCTCTGCGCGCCGAGCGACCTACTCGTCCTCTTATCTGGTGGAGCTGGGAAAGCCCCAGGCGGTGCGCGTTTTCAACTATCAGAGTGTTTGCGTTCGGAATGTCAACTCCCGTTTCAATGATTGTTGTGCATACAAGAATATCTATCTTGCCCGTCAGCATCTCCTCCCAGATATCCTCAAGCTGCTCCTTGTCCATCTTTCCGTGCGCCACGGTAATTCTCGCCTCGGGAATTTCGCGTGCGAGGCGTGCCGCGCAGCCGTCAATGCTGTCAACAAAATTGTAGAGATAAAAGACCTGACCGCCGCGACGGAGCTCGCGCCTGATAGCCTCGTAGATTATAAGCTCATCATGCTCAAGCACATAGGTCTGCACAGGAAGTCTGTCACCCGGAGCTTCATCAAGAATTGAGATGTCGCGTATGCCGCCCATCGCCATATTGAGGGTACGCGGAATAGGTGTTGCGGTAAGGGTGAGCACATCGATATTGCCCGCAAGCTGCTTTAGCTTTTCCTTTTGCGCAACTCCGAATCGCTGCTCCTCGTCAATGATGAGAAGTCCGAGGTCCTTGAATTCAATATCCTTTGAAATAAGCCTGTGCGTACCTACGATTATATCAACATCGCCTCTCTTAAGTCCGCGCAGAGTCTGTGCCTGCTGCTTGGCGGTTTTGAAGCGCGATATCATATCAACATTTACCGAGAAGGCACGCATACGGCTTGATATAGTTTGATAGTGCTGAAGCGCAAGTATTGTGGTAGGCACAAGAATTGCCACTTGCTTACCGCCAAGCACCGCCTTATATGCGGCACGGAGAGCGACCTCTGTCTTACCAAAGCCAACATCACCGCAAAGGAGTCTGTCCATTGGAGTAGGCTTCATCATGTCTTCCTTGATGTCGGCAATGGCATCAAGCTGTGCCTCTGTCTCCTCATAGTCAAACGCCGCCTCAAAATCCTGCTGAAGGTCATCGTCTTGAGGGAAAGCAAAGCCCGCACGGCGACTTCTCTCGGCATAAAGCTTTATGAGCTCCTTTGCCATCTCCTTGACAGCAGACTTTGTCTTTGCTTTGGTGCGCCCCCACTCGCCTGTGCTGAATTTTGAGAGCTTTATAAGTCCGTCATCGGAATGTGCACCGATATATTTTGAAACCATATCAAGCTTGTCGGTAGGCAGAAGCAGTCTATCGCTTCCCGCATAGTGAATATCTATATAGTCACGGCTTATGCCGTCAACCGTGAGGTTCCGTATTCCCATATACTGACCGATTCCGTAGTTTTCGTGAACGACATAGTCCCCAACATCAAGGTCATTATAGGAAAGGATAGTCTGTGTTCCCTTTTTCTTCTTTCTGCTCCTCTTGAGATTTGAGGCGGCAGACATAGAACCGTCACGGCTCTCGGGATTAGTTGAAAGCACGGCAATTCTCGATGCAGTGAGCTCATATCCCTTTATAAACTGACGGTAGACAACCATTATCACGCCCTTGGGCAGATTTTCCACCGTATAGTCGCCCTTGTCGGTCTGCACAATAGCAGAATATCCCCTGTCGGTGAGAAGCCCCGCAAGATTTTTTGCCGCAGTCTCATTTTCGGCAGTTATCATCACGCGATATCCACCTCGACGGTAGCCCTCAATATCCTCGCAAAGAAGGGCGAGGTTGTCGCTGTAGGACACCATATGCTTTGTTCTGAAATTGAACATCGCAGAGAGCTTCTTACCACTCATGCCCTGACCGAGCGAGTCAAAATGCACCGTCGGGCGCTCGCCCAAAAATACCTCAAGTGAGGAGGCAGGCTTCTGGTAATCGGTATATTTCGCGGCAATGGTTCCGCTTTCAAGAAGCTCCTTTACCGTCTCATCATTATGCCACTGCGCCGCCTTCAGTCTGTCATTTACAGCCGAGGTGCCGCGGATAAACACAGCAGGTGCTCCCTTCATATAGTCAAGGAGCGAGGTACGCTCGGGATAGATGAGCGTCATATATTTGTCGGCAAAATTTATATCGGTTCCGCCGTCTATCGCGGCGATCTCTGCCGACATTTCAAGACAGGCACGGTCGTCCTTGCTCTTCGCAAAATGTGCCGAAATTGCAGCCTTGATGCTCTCTTTCTTCTCGTCATCAACAAGCACCTCTCGCGAGGGGTGTATCTCAATGGCGTCAAGTGTGAGCGTCATTCTCTGTGTTGCAGGGTCAAAAAGCTCCATTCGGTCTATCTCGTCACCAAAAAGCTCTATACGAAGCGCCACAGAGCCACCGCCCGTATTCCCCTCAATGTCAATATAGGAGCTGAAGGGGGGATAGATGTCAACTATACCGCCGCGCAGTGCAAACTGTCCAGGGGCGTCAACCATCTCAACGCGCACAAAGCCTGCCGCCACAAGTCGCGAAGCAAGTTCCTGTATCTCGGGACAGGGCTTTGAATATTCAAAGTGTATGCATCTTTTTGCCAGTTCCTCGGGTGGAATGGTATATCCGAGTGCGCAATCGGGAGTTGTAATGACTGCGTCATATGCACCGCCGAGAATTCCCGAAAGCACCTTAAGCCTCTCATGCTCATACTCATGGGAGGCAGTAACATTATAAAGTGTCAGATCGCGCCCGACAAAAAAGGCGGTGCGGATGCCGTACTGCTCAAGAAACACCTTCTCTCGCACACATTCCTTCTCCTCTGCGCAGATAATAAGCACAGGATATCGCGTACCAGCGGCCTTCAGATCCTCAATAAGAGAGACATAGGCGGCATCCGCCGCGCCCTCACAAAGGCCTGTAAGCAATATGGGCTGCGGACTCCTTGCGCTCATAAGCCCCTGCACAGTTTTTGAGAGCTGTTTGTATTCTCCGTCCTGCCTTATGGCATCGGTAAGTATATTATAGTTCATCATTTCACCGGATAATCAGTTATTTTGCGCCGTTGCATATCTGCATTGCACCGTCAATATCGCCCGAGAGTATCTTCTCAAGCCCATCATAGCTTCTTTCAAATGCCTCAAATATCACCTTTTTATCGCTCTCCGAGAACTCACCGAGCACCCAATCCACCATATCGTAATCGGGATGAGGCTTTTTGCCCACACCGAAGCGTATTCTCGGGAAGGCATCGCTTGACATTCTCGTTATAATTGAACGAAGTCCCTTTTGTCCACCATCAGAGCCGCTCTTGCGCACTCTCATGCGACCGACATCAAGATTGACATCATCTGAAAGCACCACTATATTTTCAATCGGTATCTTATAAAATCTTGCCGCCTCGCTGACAGCATCGCCCGAGGCATTCATCATTGTCTGCGGCTTCATAAGGAGCACCCTCTTGCCCGCGATCGTAGCCTCACCGACAAGCGACTTGAACTTTGCGCGGTTAACCGTTGCGCCGCATCTCTGCGAGATATAATCCATAGCAAGAAATCCCGCATTATGACGGGTGTGGAAATACTTATCCCCGGGATTTCCGAGCCCAACAACTATATGAGTTATCGGCTCACGCGAAGTCGTCTCCTTCTCCCTCTCAAGTCTCTTGAAAATATCAAATATATCAGCCATTTCTTTTCCTTTCAATAGCAAAATTCCGCAACGCCAATATGCACCGAAAGTTTCCCTCCGGTGTTCCGTTGCGTCACAGACAGTATTCATCTTACACAATTATACAACCCAAATACAAAAAAATCAAGAAAAATTAAGCACCTTGCTTGCCGTTCACAAAAAATTTACATATAAACTGTTGGATAAATTTTATATATATATAGTCTTTTGAGGAAAAATGTGGTATAATAATCGTTGCTCTGTAGCGCAAGTATGCGCGAGAGCCACTTAAAGATGTCAAAAAAAATATTTTCAAATATGGAGGAATTTCAAATGGCAAAGAAGTATTGTTACCTTTTTACAGAAGGTAATGCAAGCATGCGTGAGATCCTCGGCGGTAAGGGTGCGAACCTCGCTGAAATGACCAACACCGGTCTTCCCGTTCCCCAGGGCTTCACAATCTCCACAGAGGCGTGCACACAGTACTACGAGGACGGCCGTCAGATCAATGATGAGATCATGGCTGAAATCATGGAGTACATCGTAAAGATGGAGGGTGTTACCGGCAAGAAGTTCGGTGACCTTGAGAATCCCCTTCTCGTTTCCGTTCGTTCGGGTGCTCGCGCATCGATGCCCGGTATGATGGATACCATTCTTAACCTCGGTCTTAATGAGGAAGTTGTTGAGGTTATGGCAAAGAAGTCGGGCAACGCTCGTTGGGCGTACGACTGCTACCGTAGATTTATCCAGATGTACTCCGATGTCGTTATGGAGGTTGGAAAGAAGTACTTTGAGGAGCTCATCGACAAGATGAAAGAGGAAAAGGGCGTAAAGCTTGATGTTGAGCTTACAGCTGACGACCTCAAGGAGCTCGCAAATCAGTTCAAGGCAGAGTACAAGGCAAAGATCGGCGCTGACTTCCCCACAGATCCTAAGGAGCAGCTCCTTGGCGCAGTTAAGGCAGTATTCCGTTCTTGGGATAACCCCAGAGCTAATGTTTACCGCCGTGACAACGATATTCCCTACTCTTGGGGTACAGCAGTAAATGTACAGGCAATGGCATTCGGTAACATGGGTGAGGATTGCGGTACAGGCGTTGCATTTACCCGTGACCCTGCTACAGGTGAGAAGAAGCTCATGGGTGAGTTCCTTACCAACGCACAGGGCGAGGATGTTGTTGCAGGTGTTCGTACACCTATGCCTATCGCAGAGATGGCAAACAAGTTCCCCGCTGCTTTCGAGCAGTTCCAGAAGGTATGTGAGATCCTTGAGAACCACTACCACGATATGCAGGACATGGAGTTCACTATCGAGAACGAGAAGCTCTACATGCTCCAGACAAGAAACGGTAAGAGAACCGCACAGGCTGCTCTCCAGATCGCTGTTGACCTCGTTGCAGAGGGCCACAAGACCGAGCAGGAAGCTGTTCTTATGATAGACCCCAGAAACCTTGATACACTTCTCCATCCCCAGTTCGACGCAAAGGCTCTCAAGGCTGCAAAGCCCATGGGTCGCGGACTTGGTGCTTCTCCCGGAGCTGCTTGCGGTCAGGTTGTATTCTCGGCAGAGGATGCAGAGGCTTGGAACAACGCAGGTAAGAAGGTAGTTCTCGTTCGTCTTGAGACATCTCCCGAGGACATCACAGGTATGAAGGCTGCTCAGGGTATCCTCACAGTTCGTGGCGGTATGACATCTCACGCAGCAGTTGTTGCAAGAGGTATGGGTAAGTGCTGCGTTTCCGGATGCGGCGAGATCGCTATGGACGAGGAGAACAAGAAGTTCACACTCGCAGGCAAGACCTTCCACGAGGGTGACTGCATCTCCATCGACGGAACAACAGGTAACATCTACGACGGTATCATTCCTACCGTTGACGCAGAGATCTCCGGCAACTTCGGTACAATCATGGGCTGGGCTGACAAGTACAGAACACTCAAGGTTAGAACCAATGCTGATACTCCCACAGACGCTAAGAAGGCTCGTGAGCTCGGCGCTGAGGGTATCGGTCTTTGCCGTACAGAGCACATGTTCTTTGAGGCTGACAGAATTGCAGCATTCAGAGAGATGATCTGTGCTGACACTGCTGAGGAGAGAGAAGTTGCTCTTGAGAAGATCCTTCCCTACCAGCAGTCCGACTTCGAGAAGCTCTACGAAGCTCTTGAGGGCACACCCGTTTGTATCAGATTCCTTGATCCCCCTCTCCACGAGTTCGTTCCTACCACCGAGGAGGACATCGCTCTTCTCGCTAAGGCACAGAACAAGACCGTTGAGGACATCAAGGCTATCATCGCATCTCTCCACGAGTTCAACCCCATGATGGGTCACCGTGGATGCCGTCTCGCAGTAACATACCCCGAGATTGCAAAGATGCAGACAAGCGCAGTTATCCGTGCAGCTATCAATACACAGAAGAAGCACGCTGACTGGAAGGTAGTTCCCGAGATCATGATTCCTCTTGTAGGCGATGTTAAGGAGCTTAAGTATGTTAAGAGCGTTGTAGTTGCAACTGCTGACGCTGAGATCGCAGCTGCAGGTATTGATCTTGACTACGAGGTTGGTACAATGATCGAGATCCCCAGAGCATGTCTCACAGCTGATGAGATCGCACAGAATGCAGACTTCTTCTGCTTCGGTACAAACGACCTCACACAGATGACATACGGCTTCTCCCGTGATGACGCAGGTAAGTTCCTCTCTGCATACTACGATGCAAAGATCTTCGAGAACGATCCCTTCGCAAGACTCGACCAGAACGGTGTTGGCAAGCTTATGGATATGGCTCTTAAGCTCGGTAGACCCGCTAACGAGAAGCTCCATGTAGGTATCTGCGGTGAGCACGGTGGTGACCCCACATCTGTTGAGTTCTGCCACAAGCTCGGACTTGACTATGTATCCTGCTCTCCCTTCAGAGTACCGATCGCTCGTCTTGCAGCAGCACAGGCAGCTATCAAGGGCTAATAAAAATAATAGCATAACACATACGCCTCGGGCATTTGCCCGAGGCGTTTTTTCCCCTATTGCAATTACTGTAATTTTATGGTATACTGATTACATAAGACAATCTATTAAGGAGGAAATAGTATTATGAAGCAACTGAAGGTGTTTATTATTGGCGTTCTCTTGATTGCCACACTTCTCTGTCTTTTCTCGTGCGATGATCCCGTGACTCCCCCAGAGACTGATCCCGAGCCCTTAACAGTAACCTTTGCTGTTGATGGAGAATATTATAGTGAGCTTAAAACGCTTGGCAACGAGGTCATCACGCTTCCCACAGCTCCGCAGAAAAACGGATATAATTTCGCAGGCTGGCTGCTTGACGGAGAAACATTTGAAGAGAACTCTCTCGCAAACAGCGCGCTTGCCGAAAATATAACAGTCCATGCAAGCTTTACTCCTATTGAATATTCGGTCTCCTTTGTAGCAGACGGTGAGGAGGTCTCCTGCTACAGCTACACTGTTGAGAATACCTCTATCCCAGAAATTCCCGAGGTACCGGAAAAGGATGGCTATTTCAGCTATTGGGAGGACTTCACTCTTTCAGAGGGTAATGTTACAGTAAACGCGGTATATAAGAGCAGCGTGCTTGTGACAGTCAAGGCAGACCGCGAAGACACCGTTACTTTTTCAGGTGCCACTATGCAGCGCCTCTACCCCGATAATCCCTCAATAACACCTCTTACGGTAAGCGATGTTCTTGGCTACAGATGCGTCGGCTATGAGGTAGACGGCAAAATCTATGAGGGTAGCACAATAACCCTTGAGAATGTAACAAGGGATACAAAAATAACTGTTCTCACAGACTTTGCAACATATGAGCTCCCAATAATCAATATTGACACCGACGGAGTTGAGATACAAAACAAATATGACTATGTGGACATGACCTTCACCCTTGAGAACTGCGAGGGAGAGCTTGAGGAGGTCACAGGCGGCATAAGATTCCGCGGAAACTCCACTTTGCACTATCCTAAAAAGCCGTACAGAATAAAATTTGATAAAAAGCAGTCGCTCTTCGGGCTTGAAAAGGCAAAGAGCTGGGTGCTTCTTGCCGAATATCTTGACCCCTCGGCACTTCATAATGTTGTTGCCTTTGACCTTGCCCGTCAGATGCCCGGTATGGGCTTCAATCCCACAGGACACAAGGTAAATCTCTACCTCAACGGCGAATTTCTCGGACTTTACACTCTTTGCGAGCAGGTTCAGGAGAATGAAGGAAGAGTTGGCAACGAGCTTGAGGAGATAACGGCTGATATGCAGAATCTCAAGGACTTCAATTTCCTTATCTGCATGGATAAGAGTGTCACAGGCGATGCGGATGCCGTGCTTGATGAGACTTATTTTGTAATTGATATTCCCGAATACAATGGCGATGAGCATGAAGCAGATCACCGCATGTACATAGAGCTGAAATACCCCGAAAAGGATCAGTTTACATCGGAGGAGCAGTTTGAGAGCTTCCTCTCGCAGCTCAAGCTCTATATGACCGACCTTCTCTCCGCCTTTGCAAATGAGGATCTTGAGAGCCTTGAGGAAAAAATAAATGTAAATTCACTTATTGACTACCTAATCCTTGATCAGATAATGGACGAGGATGACCACCATTTCAAGTCATTTTACATGTACTTCACCAATACCTCTGAAAAGGAGGAGGAAAATGGAAAGCTCAGTTTCGGTCCCGTGTGGGATTACGACTACTCGCTCGGTGTGCCGTGGCAGGGCGTTCCCAATCAGCATTTCAGTATGTCAAACAGAATGTACTTCTCAAATATATTCTTCAGGTGTGCGATGAATATTCCCGAGCTTGCTGACCTTGCAAAGCAAAGATACGCCGAGTATATGGTACCCGCGCTTGAGGCTTATATTGAGGGCTTTGACGATCTTGCGGCATCAATGGATGAGTCTGTAGAGCTTAATCAGCAGCTTTGGTACAACGATCCCAAGAAGATAGGTGGAACGATGAATCATTCTAAATATGAAAACTTTGTAAAGATAGGTGAACACCTGTCAACGAGGAATGTTGAATTTGTTAAAAAGCACCTTGCCCACAGGCTTGATCTTCTTAATCGGGTCTGGCTTGATGAATAAAAGCTCTGGCTGAACAAAAAAATCCGAGAGAAATTCTCTCGGATTTTTTATTTTACCACCTCAATGGTATTTGTATTATATTTTTTTAAAAGTTCAATCTCGGCATCACCTATGACCTCTCCGCTCATCACTATCGGAACTGCGGGCGGACAGGATACGCTCGGTGAAGCACAGATTCTTCCGAGCGAGAGCGACACATCAACGACCTCGCTCTCGGCAAATATCGCCTCTCTCAAGGAAAGCGCATTCTCGGGACGCGAGGGCGCAAGGGCCTCTTCCTTTATCTCTCCCCTTTTTTCAAGGCGGGAAAGAGCGACATAAAGCCTCTCAAGATCCCCATCGTCATTGTCGGGTGTCAGCATAGCAACAATATTGTCGCCGTCATAAAATTCAAGCTCAATTCCCTCACCTCGCAGATACTCGGCAAGCTCTTCTCCGCGATAGCCTATCTTTTTTGCTTCTATCACAAGCTTAAGCGGCTCCGAGACAAGCAAGGAGAAGCCTATGTCGGCAAGCCTTGCCTTAAGTGCATCGACACACGCGATACACTCGTGTAGCCTGTCTTTATAATCCTCAGCAAGTGTTTTGTTGCATAAGTCAAGAGACTGAAGCACAAGATAGGAGGGACTTGTTGATGCAAAAAGTGAAAGCTTTGAGGACGCTTTCTCAAGATATTCCCTCGGTGCTTTTTTTGATATATGCAGATACGCGCCGCCTGTGAGCACAGGGAGCGTCTTGTGTGCCGAGTCGGCGCACATCGTTGCACCAAGAGCTATCGGGTGTGTATTTTCCTCACAAAAGGCAAGATATGCTCCGTGAGCATTATCAACGAGCAGAGGAACATCATATTCGCCGCAAATTTTCGCTATTTCGGCAATATCCAAAATCTCGCCCAGATAATCGGGTGAGGTAAGATAAAGGGCACAGGGGCGTTTTTCGGCACTCTTGAGTGCCCTTTTTACATCGTCAGCCGTTATCCTGCAGCTGCACAGATGGTGAAACTCGCGAGGATAAAGCCATTCAACATCAATATCAAGAAGCGCGCAGGCATACACAAAGGATTTGTGCACATTGCGTGCGGCAAGAATATACCCGTCCTTTTCGGCAACAATGGCAAGCATTGCTTTTATCGCAAGTGTTGAACCCTCTGTTGAGTAAAAGCTGTGCGCAGTACCGAAAAGTAAAGAGGCATTGTCCTCACTTTCTTTTATTATTCCCTTTGCCGAATAAAGAACATCGGCCCCGCCTATCTCTGTGATGTCAAGCGCTTCACAGCCAAGATATGCCCTGCCCTTATGACCCGGCATATGAAAGCGCACCGCCTGCGAAGTTGCATACTGCCTCACAAAATCAACGATGGGAGTTTTCATTATTTCTCCTCGCTCTCCGCCACTTGCATCATGATAGCGCACTCCATTCTCTTTTTAAAGAGCTCACAGCCGTACTTGTACACGCCGCCGATGCTTCCCGTTGCATGGTAGGAGTTTGCAGCACAGCCGCCCGAGCAATAAAGCTTTGCCCAGCACTCGCGGCACTCCTCGCGCGCGTATGCGTTGCACTTGCGGAAGCCGTCCTGTATCTCCTTGTTCTTAACGCCGTTCCAAATGTCGCCAAGGCTATATTTCTCGTCACCTACAAACTGATGACAAGGGAAAAGCTCTCCCCAAGGTGTTACAGCCATATATTCTGTTCCGGAGCCACAGCCGGTTATTCTTTTGTATATGCAAGGACCGTGTTTGAGGTCTATCATATAGTGATAGAAGGTGAAGGGTCTGCCCTCCTTCTTCCTTTTAAGCATCTCACGGGCAAGTATCTCGTACTGCTCAAAGAGCAAGGGCTTGTCCTCCTCTGTAAGAGCACAGGGGTCATCGGGCGGACATACAACAGGCTCCATAGAAAGCTCTGTAAATCCAAGGTCAGCCATATGGAAAAGGTCGTTTGTGAAATCAACATTATTATGAGTAAAGGTTCCGCGCACATAGTATCCCTTGCCGTCACGGCTCTTTACAAGGCGCTTGAAATTAGGCACTATCGTGTCATAGCTTCCCTCATCTTTGTAATCTCTGCGGAAGCGGTCATTGACCTCCTTGCGTCCGTCAAGTGAAAGAACCACATTATGCATCTCGCGGTTGAGAAACTCTATCATCTCATCGGTAAGGATCATTCCATTTGTGGTATATGTAAAGCGGAAATTCTTGTTTTTTTCCTTTTCAATGCTTCTCGCATATTCAACGAGCTGCTTTACCACCTCAAAATTGAGCGAAGGCTCGCCACCAAAGAAGTCAACCTCAAGGTTGTGTCTCGTTCCCGAATTTTCCACGAGAAAATCAAGAGCGCGCTTACCCACCTCAAAGCTCATAAGAGCGCGCTCGCCCTGATATTTGCCCTGACTTGCAAAGCAATATGAGCAATTAAGATTACAGGTGTGCGCCACATGCAGACAGAGCGCCTTTACAACACTTGAGTTATTCTTAAAATCATATGCAAGCTGCTCATACTCATCGGTTGAAAAGAGCTTTCCTGCATTCTCAAGATCCTTAACATCGTCAATACAAAGGAGCACCTCCTCACGGGTAACATCCTCAAGGTGTGCATATTTTTCAAGCATAGCCGCCACGATCTCCTCGGGCGAATGTGTCTTATACATAGCTATAATATCATATGCCACCTCGTCAACCGAATGTACAGAGCCACTTGCGGTGTCAAGCACTATATTATAGTCGTCAAGCTTATACTGATGTACCATTTTATCTCCTCAAACATAAAACGCTGGCTTAAACAAGACAGCGTTTTATATTATGCAAAATTTTTTATTAGTTATTCTTGTTTTCGCAGTTCTGATTGATAACGCCGCAAGATGTCTTGCAAGCAGACTGGCAAGATGTCTGGCACTCGCCGCAGCCACCACCCTTAACGGTGTTCTTGATATCCTTTGTTTCAACTGTCTTGATTCTCTTCATAACTAAAACTCCTTACGGTAATTAATTTGGATTAACCTATTACCTTACAATTTTACCACACAAACACACTATTGTCAATAATAAAGTAGAATTTTTTTGGAAATAGCAAGAGAAAACGGACATTGAAGTTTATCTTCAGGGATTTAGAAACCGCACTTCCTTGTAGGGCCAGGCGTCCTCGACGGTCCGCTTCGGTGTTAAGCTTCAGGGATTCAGAACCCATGTTTGCGAGTTTGTTTATATAAATATCCCATTTACCTACGCAAACTTTGCCATTTGCTCTGCAAATGGCGGGGTTCTGAATCATAGAGTATACATTAAAAAGAAAAGAGAGTAGCTTTGCTACTCTCTTTTCTTTTTGGTGCACCTTCAGGGATTCGAACCCGGGACCCACTGATTAAGAGTCAGTTGCTCTACCAACTGAGCTAAAGGTGCATGCTGTTTTGTCAGCTTTACAATTATATCACTACTGTCATCTTTTGTCAATACCTTTTTTAAAAAATATGGCACAAATTTATTGCTTCACCGCTAACTTTTCTACACGAATTGAATAAAGACTAGGGCAGTCTCTCATAAGATACTGCCCTCCCCCGTTATTTCTTATCGTCGGTCGCAGGATTGTCGATAAGCTCACCCGTTTCGGTAAAGCGTGAGCCGTGGCAGGAGCAATCCCACGAATGCTCCTCGCGGTTGTATTTGAGCGCGCACCCAAGATGCGGGCAGCGCGGTACGGTGGGCGTCAGAAGACCGATGAGTGACTCGGTGGCATTTATCGCAAGCTGCGGACGGAGAATAGTTCTCGAAGGAGAAAAGACCGACGCGTATTCGTTCTCGTTTCCCTGCACCATATCACAGAGAATAGATGCTCCTACCATAGCCGAGGTCATTCCCCATTTGTTAAAGCCCGTAGTCACATATATGTCCGATGTGCGGGACGAGTAGCGCCCGATATAAGGCAGACCGTCAAGCGTCATACAGTCCTGCGTCGCCCACCGACAGACCTCGCGTGAGCGGGGATAGTAACACGCCGTAAATTCCGATAGTTCCCTCCAATTTCCGCCCTTCTTGCCTGTTCGGTGCGATCCGCCGCCGATCAGCATAAGCTCTCCATAGCTTCTGAATGACAGTCCCTTCTCGTTCTCGTCAACATACATTCCGTGAAGCACGGGTGCATTTTTGAGCCCCAAAACATAGGAACGGTGCTGATACATCTTCAAAAAATACGAGCCATGCTTGTTTATAAAGGGAAAATGCGTCGCAACGATCATCTTGTCGGCTAAGATCCTGCCTGATGTCGTCACCGCTATGTTGCCCCTTAACTCAAGCACCTTCGTGTTTTCATAGATGGGCAGACCCTTTGAGAGAGCAAAAAGGAATTTCAGCGGATGAAACTGCGCCTGCTCCCCTACCTTCACCGCCCCTGCCACCGAAAACGGAAGTTCAGTAGTTTTCACGAACTCTGCCCTACAACCGAGCCTCAATAGCGCATTGGTCTCGCCCTCAAGCTTTTTTTCGTCTGACAGTGAATAGACATAGGCGTCCCTTATTTCATAACCGCAGTCAATCTTCTCAGACAGCTCGCGGTATTGCCTCATGGCGTTCCGTTGCGCCGCAAGATATTTCTGCGCCCCCTCGGTGCCAAATCTTTTTATCATTTTGTCATAGATAAGCCCGTGCTGAAGTGTAATTTTTGCCGTCGTATTCTTCGTGATACCACTGCAGATGCTCCCCGCCTCGACGAGAATACAGCTCACCCCCGCGTTCGTCAGCGCATGTGCACATAAAATCCCTGCGATACCGCCACCGATTATGAGCACGTCGGTCTTTATATTGGCTTTAAGTCTCCGAAAGGTCGGACGCTCCACGCTCTGCACCCAAATTGATTCCATAATATCACCTCTTTCGAGGTTAGTATGCGTAGATGCGGAGCGGAATATAAACCTATCTTTCAAAGATATGAAAAAGGATATGTCAACGATACCTCTCACACATTAAATCATAATTGTCTTTGATGATCAGTTTCATATTTTTCTCCTTAATGTTTCTACATTAATAATATTACATCGTTATTATACAACTTATTACAGGATTTGTAAAGATGTTTGAGATTTTTTGAGAAAGATATTTCCTAAGGGCCTTTTCGGACGCGGATATTGTGCAAAGACTTTTCTTCGAACAGTGACACATTCTGGGATTTTGAAACTAAATCTCGCTCTGCAAACTAAGTACGTAAACAAAAAAATATCATCAAAAAGTTTGCATTTTTTATAAAAATATGCTATAATTACTGCATTCAGAGCCCCAAGTTTAACCAAAGAACAGGAGAAATATATGAATCCATTATTGCCTGAAAATTGTTTTATGCCTGATGCCGAGGCGCGTGTTATGCCTGACGGCAGACTTTACCTGTACGGCTCATGGGACCTTTGTGCCGATCCCGACTATTGTTCTCACGTTTTGCACTGTTTTTCTACTGACGATATGGAAAACTGGACAGACCACGGCGTTATCTTCCGCAACGACGAAGTTTTTTATGGAATTCCGTGGAACAAGGAAGCTAAGCTGTACGCGCCCGATGCCATCGAAAAGGACGGCAAATACTATCTCTACGTTTGCGGAAATCCAAATGTAGAAGGCGTCGCCGTGGCAGATTCCCCGACGGGACCGTTCTCGGTAGCTCATAGAATAGAAGGTGCAGACGGTGACGGTATTGATCCCACAGTCTTTATCGACGAGGATGGACAAGGATATCTTTTTTGGGGGCAATTTTCACTTCGTGGCGCCAAGCTTTCCTCGGATATGAAAAAGATCATACCCGAAAGCCTTGAGAACGGAATTATTACCGAATGGGAACATGGATTCCACGAGGGCGCAAGCATTCGCCGCCGTGGGGATAAATACTATATGGTTTACACCGATATTTCTCGCGGCAAGGCGACCTGTATGTCCTATGCCATAGCAGACGCGCCCTTGGGACCGTATAAAAAGGGCGGAGTGATCATAGACAACGTCTTCTGCGACCCAAATACGTGGAACAACCACGGCTCTATTGCCGAATTCAAAGGTCAATGGTACGTCTTTTACCATCGATCGTCTCAAGGTCTCAAAACTTGCAGAAGAGTCTGCGCCGAGCCAATAAGCTTTGACGCAAACGGATTCATTCACGAGGTTGAGCAGACCTCACAAGGAGCGCTTGCTTCGGTGGATGCACGCATTCCGATTCGTGCAAGAGCAGCCTGCCGTATGATCGGGAAATGCCAGATCGATCAAATCGGCGAAAAGGAAGTGCTGATATCAAAAAGCGGCGGGCATTGGAAAACACCCGACTGGGCAGAGTACAAATACGTTGACTTTGGCAAAGAAAATCTCTCGACGTTTAAGGTGTTCGCAAAAGGAAAAGGCAGCATTACTCTTAAAATCGACAAAAATGAGGAAATATCCCACGTCCAAATTGACAATACCGATTTTGAGTGGACGGCTACAAACTGTAAAAACATTGACGGTACGCATCCGCTTTGGCTCTTCTTTGACGGTGACGTTACGATTGATGAATTCGTATTTGAGTGACGTAAAGGAAGCAAAAAAACAAATCCCCTCGTAAAACGGGGGATTTATTTTTGGTGCGCCTTCAGGGATTCAGAACCTGTGATGTGAGGACTTCAGGGATTCAGAACTCTTGAGGGTGATGCTTCAGGGATTCAGAACCTGTATGGTGACACCTTCAGGGATTCAGAACCTGTGAGGTGAGGACTTCAGGGATTCAGAACCCATGCTTGCGCCAAGGTTCTGCTTTATTCAAAGTCTGTAGAGCGCAAGCTCTCTATTTTGCCGTAGGCAAAATAGCGGGGTTCTTCATTGTAAAGTATACGTCAAAAACAAAAAGAGAGTAGCGTTGCTACTCTCTTTTTGTTTTTGGTGCACCTTCAGGGATTCGAACCCGGGCCCCACTGCAACATTCGCCGCAGGCGAAATTAAGAGTCAGTTGCTCTACCAACTGAGCTAAAGGTGCGATGAGTTGTCCCAACAATTTCGAACCTTTGTTAATTCAATATCCAAGAAGCATCAAAAAAAATCAACGTATATAAAAACGATTTATTTTTTTCTTTTACTATGAGCCCAAGCTATAGATGCATACGTAAGTAAACCGGCAGCTGTTATAGGAGTAAAGTTTTGAAAGCCACTTATCACAACGGATATTGCATCGACAATTGAATAAATCCCGAAGAATAACGTCGCCACAAATTCAACGAAATTCAAAAATCCTTCGGGACAGCTCTTATTCTTTACTTGAACATAAACAACAAGAAACGCACCAAAAAACCAAAAGACAGAAGCTACAGGTGTGGCAATTATGATATTCATTTTATCTTCTGCCACGCCAAATATTATAAATAACAAATATAGAAGCGCTGAACTAATTATAGGTATCAGGATAGATAGCTTCTTGTTTTCAAACATTTTATCAAGGATTTTTCTCATTATAGCGCCGCCTTTCTTTATCATATTATATCACAAAACTTCTATAAATTCAATACGTTATCATAAAGTCACAGGTTCGAGTCCATAAGGTCAGGAAATTGGTGCACCTTCAGGGATTCGGTGTTTGCGCCAAAGTACAACATTAGTCGAAGATTGCAGAGCGCAAACGTATCATTTTCGTTTAACGAAAATGAGGGGGGCATCATCATAAAGTATGTATAAAAAACAAAAACGAGTAGCGTTGCTACTCGTTTTTGTTTTTGGTGCACCTTCAGGGATTCGAACCCGGG
>JAZOSH010000045.1:0-41193 GCA_045656985.1 Eubacteriales bacterium
CGGTCTTAGCAAGAAGATCGCCAAGCTTTCCCTCCGCCACGTCCCGTTCGGTATAACCGAAGAGCGAAAGCAAGCGGTGTGCGGCTTCATAGGATTCGGGGTGTACGCCCGTGTTATCGAGAATTTCCTTGGAGTGAGGCACACGCAAGAATCCCGCACACTGTTCAAACGCCTTAGCTCCTATTCTCGGAACCTTTAATATAGCGCTTCTCGATTTAAATTCTCCGTTTTCCTCACGGTATTTTACTATATTCTTAGCGGCGGTCGTGTTAATTCCCGCAATATAGGAAAGCAACGAGTAAGATGCGGTATTTACGTCAACGCCTACACTGTTTACACAGTCCTCAACTACACCCTGCAAGGCACCGTCAAGACGAGCAGGCTTCATATCGTGCTGATATTGACCTACACCGATAGATTTAGGGTCAATCTTAACAAGCTCTGCAAGCGGGTCCTGCAATCTTCTTGCGATAGATACAGCCGAGCGCTGCATTACGTCGAAATCAGGAAATTCCTCCGCCGCAAGCTTTGAAGCCGAGTAAACAGATGCGCCCGCCTCACTGATTACGATATACTTGCAGTCTGTATTCATCTCACGGAGCACCTCGGCAATAAAGAGCTCGCTCTCCTTTGATGCCGTGCCGTTACCGATTGCAACAACATCAACGCCATATTTCGCAATATGCGACTTTATGATGCGCTTTGCTTCCTCAATTCTGCCCTTTGACTTTGTGGTAGGATATACCACTGCGGTATCAAGCACCTTGCCTGTCTTATCAACTACTGCCGTCTTACAGCCGTTTACATATCCGGGGTCAAAGCCAAGCACAGTCTTACCCTTCAGGGGCGATGCCATAAGCAGATGCTTGAGATTATCCGAGAAGAGCTTTATTGCACCCTCGCTTGCTGCGTCAAAGAGGTCATTTCTTATCTCACGCTCAATAGAGGGGGCGATAAGTCTGTCATAGCTATCAATTATCGCCGCATTTACATACCTATACGCGGGGCTCTTATAGTTAGTGATTGCCATATACATAAGATAATTGAGCACAAGCTCCTTGGCAACACCGATATCCACCTTGAGAAAGTCCTCCTTCTCGCCGCGGTTTATAGCGAGTATACGGTGATGGGGTATCTTCTTTACGGGCTCGCTGTATTCGTAATACTTACTGTAAACAGAGTCCTCTTCCATCGTACCTGTTGTGGTGATGATACCGTTATCAAAGGTTATCTTTCTTATGTTTTTTCTGTACTCTGCATTATCCGAGATGCCCTCCGCGATAATGTCGCAGGCACCTGCAAGTGCCTCCTCGGCAGACGCCACGCCCTTCTCCTCGCTGATATATTCAGCCGCGGCTGCCTCTATCTCGGGCTCGTATTTCTCGCTTTGGAGCATAAGAAGCTCAGCAAGAGGCTCAAGTCCCTTCTCGCGTGCAACAGAGGCTCTTGTCTTTCTGTGAGGGCGGTAGGGACGGTAAATATCGTCTACCTCGGTTATTGTCTGCGCTGCGTCAATAGCAGCGATAAGCTCGTCGGTAAGCTTGCCCTGCTCCCCGATAAGTGCCTTTACCTCCTCCTTGCGCTTCTCAATGTTACGAAGGTATGTGAGTCTGTCATCAAGCTCACGAAGCACGGTGTCATCAAGGCTGCCCGTTACCTCTTTTCTGTATCGCGCGATAAAGGGTATGGTATTGCCCTCATCAATGAGCGCAACGGTCTTTTCTACCTGCTCCACGCCCAGCTTAAATTCCTCTGCCAGCTTTTTGATAATGTCCATTTTTCTTCCTTTCAATGTATCTGCATTCAGTTGGTTTTGTTTCCGTCGTTAATTAGCGCCTCTGTCTCTTCTTCTGTAAGATAGCGCCACTCGCCGCGTGCAAGCGCACTGTCAAGTGAGAGGCTACCAAAGGTTATTCGCTCAAGATAGATTATCTTGTTGTGCGTTGCCTCAAGCATCTGCTTTATCTGATGATATTTACCCTCATGAAGTGTTATGATGCCGCCGTCACGCCCCTCGTCAAGTGTGAGCTCACATGGCTTTGTAAGATATCCACCTTCAATGTGAACGCCCGCGCGAAGCTCATCTGCCTCGCTCTCGCTCACCTCTCTCATAGCCTTGAAGCGATAGCTCTTGCTGACATGGCTCTTCGGTGCGAGAAGACGGTGAGAGAGCTCTCCGTCATCGGTTATCAGCATAAGACCAAGTGTGTATTTATCAAGCCTTCCGCACGGAAAAAGCGTATCCTTTTTCATGTCGGGAGGCAAAAGGTCAAGCACCGTCTTATCTTTTCTGTCATCTGTGGCGCTGACATAGCCCTCGGGCTTATTTAGCATTATATAAGTATAGCGGCGGTAGACTATCTCGATGCCGTCAAGGGTGACCTTATCGCGTTCGGGATCAAGCTGGGTGTCCCCGCTTTTCGCAACTGTTCCGCAAATGCGAATCCTGCCCGCACGCACCGCGCGCTTCGCCTCGCTTCGCGAGAGTGTTCCGGTTACGCTTAAAAATTTATCAAGTCTCATTCTACCACCGCAATTTGAGCCGTCTCTAAAAATTAAGGATGAGCAAAAGCGCCACCGCAATAATTCCCGAGATAGCAAGTCCGCAGAAAAATCCTATCCTGAAATCCTGCCTTTTTTCCTTTTTTCGCATCTTTCCACCCCCCTTTTCTTATGGAGAGTATTGACGCACAAAGGGTAATTTATTATTTTTTAAGCTCACAGGGAGCTTCTCTTTTTCTGAATTTCTTAAAATCAAGCTGTGAGATAACTATTCCCACAAAAATTATTGCACACCCGAGATATCCTACAAGGGATATGCTGTCAATGCCGAAAGCAACTCCGCCGATAGCGCCGAATACCGCCTCTGTTGATAGGATTATTGCCGCAAAGGTGGGGTCCGCCTTCTTCTGCGCTACCACCTGAAGCGTGTAAGCGACACCGACAGACATAACGCCCGCATAAAGTATTGAGGGCATCGCCGCGCCAACAGACGCAAGATCGGGGCGCTCAAATATCATCATTGAGATAACGCACAGCACCGAGCAAACGGTAAACTGACCTAACGAAAAGTGTAGCGGGCGCAGTTCCTTACCAAGTCTGTCAACTATTATAACATGTGCTGTCCAGAAAAACGCGCCGATAAGTAAAAGCAGCTCGCCAAGTCCAAAGGAAAGTCCCTCCTCGGGCTTAACGCAGAGCATAAATATTCCTATTACCGAAAGGACTGCCGCAACAAGCACATTAAGACCTGTCTTTTTTCTGAAAAGTATGTAGCACGCGATAGGGATAAGGACTGTGTAAAGTCCCGTTATAAAGCTTGATATACCAACGCTTCCCGATACGATTATACCTATCTGCTGAAGTGTTGATGCCGCAAAGAGCACACTTCCCAAAAGAAGCGATGCAAGCACCGTCTTTTTTCGCTCCTCGCGCGACACCCTTCCTCGTTCAAAGATAAGAGCCACAGGCAAAAGCGAGAGTGTTCCGAGAGGAAAGCGCAGTCCGTTCATTGCAAGTGGGCCAACCTCCTCCGCGCCGAAGAACTGTGCCACAAAGGCAAAGCCCCATATCATCGCGGTGAGAAAAAGCAACGCCATATTGATCATTTTAGCCTTCATACTCATTTTCATTTGCTTATACCCACAATAGCCTCAAAGGTGGCGCGGTCATTTGCATACACCTCATCACTCACAAGAAAATTCTTGCGAAGCAGGCATACCACTGTTTCCTCGGGGAGGGTGCGAAGCACGGCGAAGCTTTCATAAAGTGCCGTATCGCGAAGTGCCACTCCGTACACGCCCTCGCCTATCTCGGCAAGTCTGTCACTCTCAAGAAGCGACTCGTAAAGCGAGGGATCAAGCAAGCATACAGAGCACTCACCAGTCATTATATGATCGTAAAAGTTTTCGTTATTCTGTGTGACATAGGCTCTGTCCACCTTTATAGGATAGCCGTTCTCATCGGTCTCTGCCTCAATTGCCTCTATCTGCTCCTTGGTGTAAATAAGGTAGCTTGAAAGCACCGCATTCGTCTCTCCGTTTCCGTCAAAGTCGCTGACGGCTCCTGCCTCAAGTGCAGCCTCAAGCTCGCTTTGCATACTGTCTGTGATGAAAAGAGGCCCTGCATAAAGAATATTTATATCCTCCTTCTCGCGCGAACACATCTGAAGTGTACCGACAAGAAGCACGATAAGGGCAAAAAGTGCTATGATCGTATGCCATTTATAATGATACCAGAAGTTGTCAAGCCACGCGGGCACCTTAATGCCGAGCTTTATCTCCTCTGCGTTTCTTTTTTCGTTATTTTCCATCTTGCACCTGCTTGAAAAATCTAAAATACGGGGGTCTGCAGACGCTGTCCGCGACCCCCGCCGTCTTTATTAGTCCTTTGTTCTTGTTACAGAGAGGATCTTGAAGGACACTTCGCCCGCGGGAACCTCTACTGTTACGCTGTCTCCCTCTCTCTTGCCGATAAGCGCCTTGCCTATGGGCGAGAGGTCGGAGATTTTGAAGCTGAAGGGATCAGCCTCATTAGAGCCAACTATGTTATACTCTATCTCCATGCCGTCGCTATCAACCTTTACAGTTGAACCGATGCTGACAACACTTGTGTCAATCTTGGACTCGTCAATGATAACGGCATGCTCAATAAGCTCATCAAGCTCCTTGATTCTCGCCTCTACCTTTGCCTGCTCATTTCTTGCCTCGTCATACTCCGAGTTCTCGGAAAGGTCTCCAAAGGATCTTGCTACCGCAATATCGTTCTTTACCTCTTCTCTTCTTGTCTTTATAAGGTACTCACGCTCGTCAACGAGCTTCTGGTAACCTTCGGGTGTATAAAGCTGTTCCTTTGCCATTGTTATATCTCTCCTTAAAATATTATTTAAATGTCTTTATGGCCTCCGCGAGCTGATTGTCATCAGCATCGGAGAGCTCGTAAAAGTTTATCATTGAAGCCTTCTCAGAAAGCTCTACAACAACATCGGGAGTAATTCCGATGCCCTCATAACTCTCGCCACAGGGTGGGAAATAAACGCTCGTGGTAAAGCGCAAGCCGCCCTCAACGCCAAATTGGTCAAGCGGAAGCACTGTCTGCATACTTCCCTTTCCGTAGGTCAGCGTACCCACGATAGCGCCTTTACCGTAATCTCTGAATGCCGCCGTGAAGAGCTCTGCTGCGCTTGCTGTGTTCTCATTGCAAAGCACCGCGATCTCAAGGTCCTTATATTTTCCTATATCCGCCTTTGCCACATTGCAGTAGGCGTATTCGTCCTCATACTCACTTATGGGTTTTACTATTATCGTCTCACCGTATCCACCCCTCGTTGCCGTTGAAAGGAGCACATCTCCTCTCTCAAAGAAGAAGGAAAGCACCGCAACGATTGAAACGAGCGAGCCGCCCGGATTATATCTTACATCAAAGACAAATTTATTTATTCCCTCTGCCACAAGGGCGTCAACCGCCTCCTCAAACTGTTTCGGGGTGGTGAGATTGAACTCCGATATTCTCACAATACCGACCGAAGGATCTGTTTCGCAGATATGTGAAGTGACCGAAAGGGATTTTACGACCTCTCTCGTGATTGAGAAGGGCAATTCAACAAGCTTTCCGTTATCCTGCTGACGGAGAATTGTGAGCTCTGCTACCGTGCCGACCTCGCCTAAAATGCGATTTTTCGCCTCATCGTAGCCAAGCGAGTCTATCGACTCACGGGTATTTACATCGGTACCTATATAGAAGATGTAATCCCCCGTCTTGATGCCCGCCTTATATGCAGGTCCATCGGGAACGACCGCGATAACTCTTATTACTTGGCAGTTTCTTCCCTCATAATCAAGTGTGGTGTATGTGACGGTCACACCGATACCCGTTGTATTACCTGCTGCGCTCGCCTCTTGTGCGGCGAACTCCTCCTCAGTATAATAAACAGCATACGGGTCGCCCGTTGCAGCAACATAAGCGCGAAGCACCTCTGATACAAGCTCCTCGTCGTTAAGCCCATAATAAGAATAGGTCTCAAACAAGGAATTTATTACATCTACATTTGCCGCTATATCGTCTCCCACAGGCTCACCCTGCACAAGACCGCCGCCAATGGCATCGGCAAGCGCGCCACGATATGCGCCCATTGCTACCGTCCATGTAAGCATTGCGGTGACAAGCACAAGTGCGACCGCTGAGATTAAAAATGCGCCAAGCGATATTTTTCTTTTTTCTCTTCTTGGCGGCTCCTCATCTATATAACGCTCAATGCCGACCTCATCAAAGGACCCATCAAAGCTATATGCCGCCTCATCATTTATATTCTTGTTTTCTTCAGACACTTTTCCGACTCCTTTTTGCCTTATTTCTGATTAAATAAAAAAGTCAAAAAGCTACCGATACTCAATAAATCCACAACAGCGGAGGTGCCCTTAAGACACCTCCGTCATGTTACGGTATTATTTTATACTAAAGCCCCGTATCTTATGTTAAAACTTTGCGGGCTTTGAGTTGAGGTACTTCTTTACCATGAGCGCTACCTTGAAGGTGATAGCATGCTCAAACTCGCGAAGGTCAAGCCCTGTGAGCTTGCGTATCTTCTCAAGTCTGTATACGAGAGTGTTTCTGTGAACGAAAAGCTTTCTTGATGTCTCCGACACATTGAGGTTGTTCTCAAAGAAGCACTGAATGGTCATGAGAGTCTCTCTGTCAAGGGAATCAAGGTTGCCCTTCTTGAATACCTCCTGCAAGAACATCTCGCAGAGGGTGGTGGGAAGCTGATAGATAAGTCTGCCGATTCCGAGGTTCTCATAGCTGATGATATTCTTCTCTGTCTCAAACACTTTGCCGACCTCAAGGGCTACCTGCGCCTCCTGATATGCCTTTGCAAGGTCCTTGATGTTATCAACAACGGTCGAGATACCGATAGCCACCTTTGTATAGAACTCGGTGGAGAGGGTATCGGTGATATTTACAGCTATCTTCTCTACTTCCTTTATATCTGTTCCGCGCTTGACCTCCTTAACGAGCACTATATCCTGCTCGCTTACGCTGATAACATAATCGCGGGTCTTATCGGGGAACATATTCTGAAGCATCTCAAAGGGCATCATATCTGTCTTACCAAAGAACTTGATAAGGAATACTATGCGCGACTCATCGCTGTTGAAATGAAGCTCCTTTGACTTTATGTATATATCGCTGGGTAGAATGTTGTCAAGGATGATGTTCTTTATGAACGAGCCCTTGTCGTACTTCTCGTCATAGAGGCTCTTGATATTGCCGAGAGATACCGAAAGAAGCTTTGACATCTTCTCTGCCATCTTATCCTCGCCCTCAACGAAAACTATATTCTCGCTCTTTGCGGCTGTACCAAGGTAGCGGTATGTGTAGCCGTCAATGGTTGCTATCTCACTTGAGAAGGAAAGCTCCTCGCGAACTCCCTGTCTTATATCGCCCATCTTTGCAAGGTCGGAGCAGGATATTACGACTCCATTTTCATCAAGCACTCCAATTACTCTGTCGAAAGCGTCCTTCATTTGATAGATAACGCTCTGAAACAATCTGTTTGACATTTTTACTCTGCCTTTCATTTAGCTTATTTTACCGATTTGTGCGTTGTGCACTATATTATAAAACACTTTTTGTGATTTTTCAATAGGTTTTTTGATATTTTTTATAAAAATTCACAATTTTTTTGTTCACTTGGGCGAAAAATGAACCAAAAATGAATAGATGATTAAATTTATATGTATAAGTTAGTTATAATAGTGCCCAAATTTTTCCAAAAATAGTTACATCAATTCGGTAAAACAGACGATAGACGCCAAAACGAAGAGTGGAGCAGTCTCTGTTCGGAGTATTCTCTTGCCAAGTCCTGTCAGAATAAATCCGGCGTCTTTTGCCCTCCCCGCCTCGGAAAGTGAAAATCCACCCTCACTGCCAACTACTACAGACAATGTAAGTCGTTTATCGCTCTGGCCTTTTTGCTTGACTATTCTCTCAAGCAAAGTGCCAAGGGGTTCTGTTCCGTCGCCCTCATAGCAAAAGAGGCAGACATCGCTCTCCGACGCTCTTTTAAGCATTTCGTCAAAGTCCACAGTGCGTCTTACCTCGGGGATAACACTTCTGCCGCACTGCTTTGCCGCCTCCTCGGATATTCTCTGCCGTCTTTGAGTTTTCTTGTCCTCGGCCTCTGCCTTCATTCTGACAACGCATCGCTCGCTCTCAAAGGGAGTTATCTCAAAAACGCCGCATTCAACTGCCTTTTGTATGACTGTGTCAAGCTTATCTCCCTTTGGGAGTGCCTGAAAAAGTCTCACCGTTACCTTCGGCTCGTTTTCAGAGGGCTTCCATGAGATTATCTCCGCAAGCACGCTGTCCTCAAGGAACTCGCAAAGTCTGCAGTCGTATTCTATTCCCTGCATATCGCAGACGGTAATGCTCTCGCCCGCCGCCATACGAAGCGAGCGCGATATATGACGCGCATCGTCACCGATTATGCGTATTTTATTATCCTCTATCTGATTCTGTCTTATAAAAAATCTCGGCATAAAGCACCTCTCAAGTTTTTCTGTATAAATTATATCATAAAAGCGGGCGATATACAATACCGCAAGCTGAATTTACGATATATTTTGGAGCGAAAGGAATAAGCCCCAAAAGAAAAGCACCGTTTTTTAGGGAGCCACCCTATGACCCACGAGCTTTTTCAAAAGCTCGACCAAAACTTTTAATCTTGGGTTCTCCGTAAGAGTTCGTCTCTCCGATAACTCTCAATTTTTAATTTTGACATACAAAAAACGGGAGGGTATTCCTCCCGTTTTATTCATACTTATTTCTTCTTCACTGCGAGGGCGCACCAGCCGTTTTCCTCGGCACGCTCGGCAATATAAAATCCGTTCTTCTCAAAGCAGTCTACAACATCCTGTGAGCGCTCAACTATGATTCCCGACGCGAGTATCACTGCGTCATCATTCATATATTTTGCCACATCGGGGGTCATTCTTATAATGATGTCGGCAACGATATTGGCACATACCACATCATAGCCACCGTCACTTCTGTCAACACCGCGAAGCAGATCGGAAACATCACAGCTGATGTCGGTCTCACCACTTTCCTTTATATTATCGCGCGCGACCTTTACTGCAACGGGGTCTATATCGTACGCGCGGCACATATCTGCACCGAGCTTGCGTGCACAGATAGCGAGTATTCCGCTTCCGCAGCCTACATCAACTACCCTCTCGCCACCCTTTATATACTTTTCAAGAAGACCGATGACAAGTCTTGTCGTCTCGTGATTTCCCGTGCCAAATGCCATACCGGGGTCCATTTTCACAATTATCTCACCCTCGGCAGCATTATATTTCTCCCACGCAGGAACGATAACTATTCTCTCGCCAATCTTTATCGGCTTATAGTATTCCTTCCACGAGTTTGCCCAGTCCTCCTCGTTCACGCCGTTTACTTCAATTGTTCCGTCAATGTGAAGCTCTGCAAGGCGTGCGCGAAGTTCGTTTACTGTGTCGGCATGTCCCCTGCCCGCAAGGTAGACAGACACCGAGGCTATCGTCTTATCTGCATTCAGTATAGACTCATCAATAAGGTCGCCATAGCAGGTTTTTAGGTCAATGTCGCTGTAATCCTCTATCTGAAGATAATTACTGTACATACTCATGACCGACGAAAGCTCGTCAAGCTGGGGAAGCTTCACCGTGACCTTTATCTGTGTCCACTCGTTCTCCTCTCCCCAATCCTCGCAAACATAATCCTTATCCATTTTCTTCTCCTTGGTGTCTTACTTTTTATCAAATATCCTCTTAAAAAATCCTGTTTTCTTTGAATAGTTGCTCTCGCCGCAGGCGTCGGCAAATTCGCGCATCTTTTCCTTCTGCTTTTCGTTAAGCCCCTTCGGCACCTCAATTGTTACATCAAAATAGAGGTCACCGCGACGGTTCTTATTGTTTACATAAGGTATGCCCTTCTGCTTGAGCGAAAATCTTGTACCCGGCTGTGTTCCCTCGGGAACGGTAAATTTAACATTGCCCTCAAGTGTGGGAACATCTATCTCGGCACCAAGCACCGCCTCGGATACCGTTATCGGCACCTCGCAGTAGACATCGTAGCCGTCTCTCTCAAAGACACTGTGCTTTCGCACATTTACAGTGATAATAAGGTCCCCTGCGGGTCCGCCGTTTCTTCCGTCACAGCCCTGCTGACGAAGCGCTATCCTCTCGCCGTTGTCAATTCCCGCGGGAATATTGACCGAGAGATTTTTTGTAACCTTGACAAAGCCTGTACCTCGACAGTTTGAGCAGGGATTTTTTATTATCTTTCCCTTGCCGCGACACGCCTCACAGGTGACGGTGGTCTGAAATGCCATTCCGCCCACTCTCTGCGTTGCCCTTCTCTGTCCCGAGCCACCGCAGGCACTACATGTCTCTGCCTTTGTTCCCTTCTCGGCACCGCTTCCGTCACAGTCGGAGCACTTCTGTATTCTGTTGTATGTTACATCCTTCTTGGCGCCGAACGCCGCCTCCTCAAAGGTAAGCGTTACACGCGCTGAGACATCCTCGCCCCTCATAGGTCCGTTGCGCCTTGCAGATGACGAGCCACCAAAGCCTCCGCCAAAGAAGCTTCCGAAAAGGTCGCCAAGATCGCCAAAGTCTCCAAATCCGCCGCTAAAGTCAAAGCCACCGCCGGCCCCACCGCTTGCGGGATCGAATGCCGCGTGACCGAACTGGTCATACTTTGCCTTTTTATCCGGGGTTGAGAGCACCTCGTATGCCTCATTGACCTCCTTGAATTTCATCTCCGCCTCGGCGTCACCCGGGTTCATATCGGGGTGATATTTCTTTGCAAGCGAACGGTATGCCTTCTTTATAGCTGCATCGTCCGCATTTTTATTTAATCCGAGTACCTCGTAATAGTCTCTTTTGTCTGCCATAATTCTCCCGTGCCGCACCTGCGGCCATCGTAAGTAGATTTATATACGCTTTCGCGGGAAAGGGCATTTTTACCCTTTCCCGCCGCTATTAAGCTTAAATTATTTGTCGGTCTTATCCTCGTAATCGGCATTGTAATATGTGCCGTCACCGCCATCATTTGCACCGCCGCCCATATTGGGGTCAAAGCCCTGTGCGCCGCCTGCCTGACCGTAGAGCTTCTCGGAGAGCTTGTAGAATGCCTGCTCAAGAGCCTCTGTATCAGCCTTTATAGCCTCTGTGTTATCGGTTGCCATTGTTGCCTTGAGCTTTTCAATAGCTTCCTTAACGGGCTCCTTATCAGCCTCTGCCACCTTGTCACCGATCTCCTCAAGAGTCTTTTCGCTCTGGTAAACCATAGAATCAGCGCGGTTCTTTGTCTCTACCGCCTCCTTCTGCTTCTTGTCCTCCTCTGCGAATCTCTCTGCGTCTCTTACAGCCTTATCAATGTCATCCTGCGACATGTTTGTTGAGGATGTGATTGTGATATGCTGCTCCTTGCCGGTACCCTTATCAACTGCGGTTACATTAACGATACCGTTAGCGTCAATATCAAAGGTTACCTCGATCTGGGGAACTCCACGGGGCGCGGGAGCGATGCCGTCAAGCACGAATCTGCCGAGTGTTGTATTGTAAGCTGCCATCTCGCGCTCACCCTGAAGAACATGTATCTCAACAGAGGTCTGTCCGTTAGCTGCGGTGGAGTAGATCTGGCTCTTCTTTACGGGGATAGTTGTATTTCTGTCGATAATTCTATTGAATACGCCTCCCATTGTCTCAATACCGAGAGAAAGGGGTGTTACATCAAGGAGAAGGAGATCCTTGACATCTCCGCCGAGAACTCCGCCCTGAATTGCCGCACCGAGAGCTACGCACTCATCGGGGTTGATACCCTTGAAGGGATCCTTGCCTATAAACTTCTTAACTGCCTCCTGAACTGCGGGAATTCTTGTAGAACCGCCAACGAGGAGAACCTTATCTATCTGGCCCGCAGAAAGTCCCGAGTCACGGAGTGCCTGCTTTGTGGGGCCCATTGTTGCCTCAACGAGGTCTGCTGTTATCTTCTCAAACTCTGCTCTTGTGAGTGTTGCCTCGAAGTGGAGAGGTCCATCAGCTGTAGCTGTGATAAAGGGAAGGTTGATGTTTGTGCTTGACATACCGGAAAGCTCTATCTTTGCCTTTTCTGCAGCTTCCTTAAGTCTCTGCATTACCATCTTGTCATTGCGGAGATCAAGTCCGTTCTCTCTCTTGAAGCGGTCTGCCATCCAGTCGATAATTCTCTGGTCAAAGTCGTCACCACCAAGCTTGTTGTTACCTGCAGTTGCAAGAACCTCAAATACGCCGTCAGAGATCTCAAGAAGCGATACATCAAATGTTCCGCCGCCAAGGTCAAATACCATTATCTTCTGGTCAACCTCTTTATCCATACCGAACGCAAGTGCTGCCGCGGTGGGCTCGTTGATGATACGGAGAACCTCAAGTCCTGCTATCTTACCTGCATCCTTTGTTGCCTGTCTCTGCGCGTCGGAGAAGTATGCGGGAACTGTGATAACTGCCTGTGTCACAGGGCTGCCGAGATATGCCTCTGCATCAGCCTTGAGCTTCTGGAGTATCATTGCCGAGATCTCCTGGGGAGTGTATGACTTGCCGTCAATAGCCTTCTTATATGCGCTTCCCATCTCTCTCTTTATGGAGATGACTGTTCTGTCGGGGTTAGTGATAGCCTGACGCTTTGCGACCTGACCTACCATTCTCTCGCCTGTCTTTGAAAATGCTACTACCGAGGGAGTTGTTCTTGCTCCTTCGGGATTGGGGATAACTGTTGCCTCGCCGCCCTCAAAAACTGCGACGCAGGAGTTTGTTGTACCTAAATCTATTCCTATGATCTTTCCCATTGTAATTTCCTCCTTGGGTTATTATTTACCTTATTTATTATTTGTTGGATCTTATTGTTTTATTTGCCCTATATCAGTTGGCAACCTTAACCATTGAATGACGGAGCACCTTGTCTCCTCTGATATAGCCCTTTGCAAATACCTCTGCGACCTCGCTCTCGCCGAGCGCCTCATCCTCAACATGCATAACCGCATTGTGAAGATTGGGATCGAAGGTCTTGCCAAGTGCCTCTATTTCACTAACTCCCATCTTTGAGAGTGTCTCCGAAAAGCTCTTAAGTGTGAGCTCAAGACCCTTTGCGAGTGTCGCCGCATCGGCGTTCTCATATCCTGCCGCGCGCTCAAGATTGTCAAGCACGGGAAGTATCTGTGTGAGAGCGTCTATATACGCATCGGCGTATATGCCCTCCTTCTCCTTTGCCGAGCGGCGTCTGAAATTCTCATACTCGGCGAAAAGTCTTACATATTTGTCATTAGCCTCGGCGAGCGCCTTTTCCTTATCGGAAAGCTCCTCCTCAAGCTGCTTTACCTTTTTCTTGTCAGCACGGCTCGGCTTTTCCTCTGCCGTCTCCTCGCTCTCTGCGTTCTGTTTGGTCTCGTTTTCCTCGACCGTCTCCTCTGCTTCAAGCATTTCTTCGTTATTATTCATCTTGTCCGTCATCATTCTCTCCCTTCTTGAGTTCCCTTGCGTCTCCTATCATATCAGCAATGCTGCCGCCTATCTCGTCAATAGTACGGAGAACATTTTTATAATCCATTCGGAGCGGGCCGAGCACGCCTATGACGCCCACAGTCCTTCCGTTTTTCCTTATTGGCTTAAAGACGAGCGACGAGTTGTTCATGACCTGCACCGAGCTCTCCGAGCCGATGAGGACATTTATACCGTCACCGTCCGAGTCCGAAACGAGATCAAGTATCTCGTCCTGCTCCTCAAGTGTGCCAAGCAATCTGCCAAGCTGCTGCGTGTCCGAATACTCGGGATAGTTGAGAAGATTGCTGACACCCGAATAGCGAAGCTCTCCGCCGTCTATCTCGCTCATCACATCATATATGCACTTGACAGCCGCATTTACCATAAAGCCCTCGGGCCCCATTGCCTTTTCAAGCTGAACTATCAGCGGAAGTGTTATCATATCCGCCGAAAGGCCCACAAGATGCGCATTAAGGAGTGCTGTAAGCTTTGCCACCGCCTCCTCCGAGAATTTCTCCTGCGTTTTAGTCTTCTTGGTCTTTACATTGCCGTGCGAGGTTATCATTACTACAGCAAAGCTGCTGTCGTCAAGCGAGATCACCTCGTATCTTGACATCTTTACCGACGACGCCTTTGGCTTTATCGCAATGCCTGTATAGTTTGTAAGCTTTGAGGCAAGCCTTGACGCAGACTCAAGTATCTGGTCTATCTCGCTCATCTTTGACTTGAGAAGCTGATTTACCGCCGCGACCTCTCTTGTTGCCGTGTCATACTGACTTGCAAGGGTGTCAACATAGAAGCGATAGCCAAGCTCGCTCGGCACTCTTCCCGCCGAGGTGTGAGGCTGTTCAAGATAGCCCATCTCCTCAAGCTCCGCCATCTCGTTTCTTATCGTAGCTGACGAGCAGGAGAGAAGATTGTTCTGAACTATATACTTTGAGCCAACAGGCTCGCCGCCCTCTATGTGCGCTTCAACGACTGCCTTGAGGATTATTCTTTTTCTTTCGCTCAACTCATCGTAAAGCATCATGCTCACCTTCCCTTTCCTTTCACAAGCCCTTTTGACAGCAAAAAGGCTCTGCAAGACGATTTTACACCCGATTTTTAGCACTCTTTTTGATTGAGTGCCAAATCACTGTATAAAATCTATCACTTTCAGAGCCTTTTGTCAAGGGTTTTCACAAACATTTTTGTTAATTATTTATGAACAGTGCTAATTTATTTCGTTCTTATATAAATGTTGACCACCGTTCCGTTGTTCCCAAAATGGAACTCTATAGTTGAGTGCGCACCGCTATATCTTATAGCTCCGCCCGTGCCCTCGGTATATTCCTTGCCGTAAGCATCAATAACCTCGTCCCTTGTTGAGCCTATCGCTATACCCTCAGGAGTGCTAACACTGTCATCAAGCAGTCTTATGCGTCTTATCAGCTCGCTTTCGGGAGTGACATGAGTTTCAAGCTCAATGCCCGAGAAGGTGTATATAACATCCTTTTCGTCGGTTCCGCACGCCTCTCCGTCCTCGCTTGTGTAGCTGCCCATTGCCGAAACTATCGGAGCGGCGGCGACGCCGACCTCAACCTTAACTCCCTTATATTCTATAAAATAATCGGGGGCTGCAGTATTTCCCTTATCCTCGGGAGTGCCGCAGGCAACAAGAGTAAGGATAAGCAGAGCAGTCAGTGCGAGTGCTAAAAATCTTTTCATTATATTTATTTTCCTTTCATCAGGGTTTTATTCTTCATTTCTGTCGGCATAATATCTCGCTATTCTCTCCGACCAGAGAGCCGCTGTCTCCGACTCGCTTCGTCTGTCTGGAATAGAGAATTCCTCCGAAAGCATCTTGCCGAAATATCTCGTGAGTTTCTCTGCTCCATAGACATTTATATGCATACCTGCATCGTATGTGTCTGTAGCAAAATCTATGCCTATCTCATCGCAAAGAGGAATGAAATTGATGTATTTAAGAGCGTGGGTATCGGCATAACTCTTTATCTGATCGTCATACTCATCATACCACCAGAATTTCCAGTGGTTTGTGGGAGCCTTTACGAGTATCAGCTCAACGCCCTTCTCCTCGCAAAGCTTACGCATCATATCAAGATAGTCAAATGCTGTTTCGGGAAGGGTGTAATCAAAGAGATCCTCTCCCTCACGCTCGGTAGTCATCGGCACAACACCCTTTTGCATAAGGTAGCCGCTGTGCGAAACATACTTTGTGCCGAAGGCATACTGCAGATCCTCGCCCGAAAGCTCGCTTATTCTTGAATGGAAGCGAAGCAGAGGAAAAACATATTCAAGAAAATGCTCCTCGTCTGTCATAGAAGCACTTATCGCCCCCACCTTTGAGGATGACCAGCGCATTCCGTCAAGCGTCATTCTGTTATACGAGTCGCTCTGCGGCTCGCCGTATTTCATTGCGTAGACATTGAAGACGACAGCACGGGGCGTCTCACAGCGAAGCATCTCCTCTAGTAGATAATAGGACTGCCAGACGAGCTGCTGCGCGCTTCCGCGCACATATGAGGTTATTCCGTACTCCTCAAAGAGAAGGGCGGGTATAAAGCTTTCGTATACCTCGCAGTCGCCGAGAAAGAGGACATCGTTGCCGCCTGCCTCGTCATAATAGTCACCGACAAGTGTTCCCTCGGGGTTGTCTATGTATTTTGGCATCAGCACTGCCTGAAGAAGGGCAAGCAACAAAAGCGTTACAAGCGCCACAGACAGAGCCGCGATTATTTTTTTCTTCATTATCAAAACACCGAAATTAAAATTGATTATAGATAAACTGCGATGCATCGTAGCCTATGCCATATGCCCCGAAGAGCAATATCGAAACAAGCACGAGTGCGAATAGCGAATAGGATAGGAAAGGCCTTTTGTTAACCGACTGGCGCACGCCGTCACCACACTTGAGAGTGATCATATTCACGGCGCAGACAATAGCCGTTCCTATTACTACTATAATGAGATTTTCTGCCGTAAAGCCTATCTTATCAAGTCCATCCGCAAAAAGCGAGCCGTAATTGAAGGTGGTGAACATAGTCGACCACTTATAAAAGGTTATCGGCACATTTCTGTAGCAGTCAAGCGAGCGGATAACGCCCATGAGAAGAAATGTTCTTGCTATCATAAAGGCACCATAAGGCTTGCTTGCGGTAAGGCGCGGGAATTTTGTGCGGAATTTTTTGTAAAGCGGCTCAAGCTCACGCGAAACGAGAATTACAAGACCATTGAGAAGTCCCCAAACTATAAAATTCCAACTTGCGCCGTGCCAGAGTCCTGTCAAAAACCATGTGACGATAGTAGCAACATAGACGGGAAATCTCTTTCCTACTCCGTCGCCAAAGGTACGGCGCACCTTCTTTGAGAGCGACTGCATAGGCTTTGCCACAGAAAGAGGGTTGAATATGTAATCGGTAAACCACGAGCCCATTGTGATATGCCAGCGGTTCCAATATTCCTTTGTAGACCTTGAGGTAAAGGGATGCCTGAAATTCTCCTTGAGGGTTATTCCCATAGCCTCGGCAATACCTATCGTAATATCAATACCGCCCGTAAAGTCGGCATATATCTCAACCGAGTAGATGAGGATAAGAAGGAGAACATAAGCTCCGTCATACTCTGCGGTATTTGAGAGTAGCTCCTTCATAACGACAAGTATCCTGTCGGCAATGACAAGCTTCTTGAAATATCCCCAGAGTATTCTCTGCATTCCCGAAAAGAATGCCGCGCCGTTAAAGCGGTGAGGCTCATAGAGCTGATGAGCAAGGTCGCTATGTCTTGAGATAGGTCCTTGAACGAGCTGTGGGAAGAAGGAGACAAAGAGGGCAAGTCTTGCGGGATTCTTGTCTGCTTCGGTCTTGCCTCGGTAAACATCTATGAGGTAACCCATAGTCTGGAATGTATAGAAGGATATACCGAGCGGCAATATCAGCGACGGAACAGTAATACTGTTTTGCGAGCCAAAAAGATGAAGCAGTGAGTTAAGGTTGCTTACCGCAAAGCCCGCGTATTTGAGCACTGCGAGAATTCCGAAATTAAGGGCAAGTCCAACGCAGAGAATGCGCAGATTTTTCTTCTTCTGCGCCGCCTTATACGCCCTCCTCTCCTCCTTGTCCATTTCTTCGCGGTGTGCGTCAATGTATTCCGCAGCCCGTCTTGATACCCCATCCATTATCCTCGCTATGCCCCACGAAGAAATCGTGGTGACGAGAATGAAGATGAGATATTCCGCGCCCGCAAGAAAATAGTAAAGATAGCTTGCCACAAGCAGAACTATCCACTGCATCCTTTTTGGAGCGATAAAGTATATCAGGAGCACGAGAGCGAGAAAAGCCAGAAATTCATAAGATGTAAAAAGCATTTTTCGCCTCTTTTATTGATTATTTATAAATAAATTTTGATTTATCGGAGAGGACGCGTGCCTCCGGCGGCAAGCTTTTTGCAAAAAGCTTGGCAAAAAATCTCCTGTCTTTGGACTTGTGCAGACAATGTTCGTTTATGCCCGTTGTGAGCACGAAGAGCGGAGCAAGGGCTGCGGGAGCCAAGTCCAATCCATTAAAAGTTTTTGGGAGTCGGGAACCCTTTTCTCAAAAAGGGTTTTGGATAATTTTTCTCGTCAACTAACTTCTCGAAAAATCACAATTTATTTGTGGTTTTTTGAATGTATTTTTATTCCTCGTCAAGTCTTTCGATAAGCTCCCAGAGTGCCTTTGCAGAATTGAAATTCTCGGGGATTATCTCCTCGGCGGGAATTGAGACATCAAAGCGGTCGCTTATCTCGGTGATGAGTGTTACTATATCAAGCGAATCAAGTATTCCGTCGTCAACAAGCGACTCCTCGTTCTCATAATCCACTTCGTCGTGAAGCTCCTTTAAAAGTTCTATCAGTTTTTCCATATTTATCATCCTTTTCGGTTTATATAAAATCGGGAAAGCCACAAAGCTATCAGTTCAGTTCCTTCATTACTTCCTTGAGATAACGCCTGTCTATCTTGCCGTTATCGGTAAGTGGCATGGTGTCAAGGTGTTTTATTATTGCGGGCATCATATATCTTGGCAAAAATTCGCCGATATATACCGCAAGCTCCTTTTCGTCGGTTGTTCCGACATAGAAAAGCACTATTCGCTTCTCATCTGCGTCATACAGACAGACAGCACGGCTGACCGCGCTATTGCCAAGAGCTGCCGACTCTATCTCGCCAAGCTCTATGCGATGTCCCATATGCTTTATCTGCGAATCGCGGCGGCAGACAAACACAAGCTCACCGTATTCGTTATATCTTCCTATATCGCCCGTGCGGTAAAGAAGCTCAGGGAAAGCGGTATTCGTGGGGTTCTGCACAAAGACCTCATTTGTTCTTTCGGGCGCATTGTAATATCCCATCGTAAGACAGGTACCACCAATGCAGATCTCTCCGCTCTCTCCGCAAGGCACCTCCCTGCCCTCGTCAAGCAGATAGATGCGTGTATTCTTAAAGGGCCTTCCTATCGGGATAGGCTCGTCATCCGAAAGAGAGCGGTCGGCACGCCAGAAGCAGGACATTCCCGTTGCCTCGGTAGGCCCGTAGAGGTTATAAAATTTTGCCTCGGGCAGAGCCTCTCTCCAGAGCTTATACTGATTTTTTGGAAACACCTCACTGCCAAACGCCACTGTGGTCAGATACTCGGGCTTGAATTTTTCAAGTGCACCGAGGCTTGACACCTGCACGAATGCAGATACTACCCAACAGACAGTATTGACCTTGTACTGATTGAGGTACTCAATAAGCTTTACGGGGAAAGAGAAGCAGAACTTTGGAACAAAATATGTGGTCGCGCCGTATTTGAGAGTTGGCATTATCTCCTTTAGCGGTGCATCAAAATAAAGGGGAGTCTGATTTGCAAAAATCGTATCCTCGGAAAAACCAAGCGCTTCACAAAGATGCTCTGTATAATCTATCACCGAGCGGTGGCACGCCACAACACCCTTTGGTACACCCGTTGAGCCCGATGTAAATACCACATATATCGGGTCAGTATCTATCTGCCGTGCGCGAACGAACGAAAGAGCTTCATCGTCGCTTTCCTTATCTGCGATGCTGTCATAAAGCACTACACTTATACCGCCTGCAAGACTCTCTGCCCTCTTTATATTCCTCTTGTCGGCAATTATGAGGTTTGGCGATAGATTTTCAAGTATTGCCGTCACTCTGCCCTCGGGCATCTTCTCATCAAGGCAAACATAATAGTTTCCCGAATAGATAACGCCAAAGAATGCGGCAAGAGTATTCGGGTGCTTGTCCATGAAGATGACAACAGGTGCACGGCGAATGTCAGGATACTCGCGGCAGATATAGCTGCCAATAGCGCGTGAGGCGCGGTAGAGCGAAGAAAAGCTCATATCCTCCTTGCCCGTTGAAAACGCCGTTTTATCGGGGTGAGTTTTTACTGTATTCTCAAGATATTCAAGAATATTTGTCTGCATAATATCTCCGAATTTATTTCCAGGTGAATTTGTCGTTAATTATCTTTGTAGCCGCAGTGGGATAGGAAGCTTCATCAAAGGCATAGTAGTTGTCACCGTATCTTTGGGCACTTGCCGCACTCAGTTTATACGCCTTGAGCTGTGCATAGGTAAGCAGACAGCCGTTATCGCCGCCAAGAGTAAACTTGCCCGCATAGCGCGTTGCGTCAAAGAAATACCAGCCACCATCAACCTTGACCATGCTCCAGAAATGAGTGTCGGAGGTGAGGCCCTTTGTTCTCTCTATGTCCTTATTCTCAATACCGAAATATTCAAAGAATGCCTTTGAGAGCGCAAAGTAGGAATAGCAATCTCCCTGACCGTTATCAAGCGTCAGCCACGCCTCGCGTCGCCAATCGGCACGGCTCTTGTCGTTCGAATGACCTACATAGGTAAAGTTTGCCGTGCTGGCAGTTGCGGTGGGGTCATTTACATATCCGTAGATGAGTCTGCAAAGCTCCTCTTTTGAGAGGCTCTTGCTCATTCCAAGCTGACTTGCAAGCTCACCGATGCGCGCATTGAGCTTGTCATCTGTTATCTGCATAGAATAGATGACCACGGGAATTATTGCCGACACCTTGTTCCCTGCCGCGTCGGTCGCTCTGTAGGATACTGTGTAGTTGCCCTCCTTGGTCATATCAACACCAGAGGAATCCCACTCAAGCTTGACACCAAAGCAGTTATCTGTCACAGTGACCGCATTTTTGTAGGATATTCCCTCTCCGATATAGCCGACAACGGTCTTTGAGTCCCAAAGTATTCTCGGCGCCTCGGTGTCATTTATCACAGAAAGTACGGTCTCATATTCCCTCTTATTGCCGTGCTCATCGGCAAGCACGACGGTTATAGGATAGTCGCCGTTGCCCGAAAGCGTGGGGACATTCTTGAAGCTTGCTGTATAATCGGAGGCTTCACTTATTTCATCAAAGAAATCCTCTGCCTTTGGCATTGCCGAGCTTCCGTTGTGAAGGTAAAGTCTGTTTATGTTGCCCTTCGGCGCCTCAGTATCCCTTACCTTGACCTTTATCTTCATCCTTTTTGAGTTGCCGTAGATAATATGGAAGGTGTAGTCTCCAACCTCCGAAAAGTCAATTTCCTCTTCGCCAAAATCAAAATCTGCATTCTTCTTGCCCGAAATCTCCTCCGCAGTGGGAAGCTCCTCTCCCGCCTCAAGACGCAATGTATGTCTTGCACCGAAGGCATTGACGATAAGCGCTATCGCAAGCATCAGCATCACCGCCGTGACAACGAAGAATGTAAGCCTTGCAAGCACTACTGTCCTCTCTCTGTTGCGGCGTACCGTATCTATATATTCCTGAGTTAAATTCATACAATGTTACCCCATAATATCTGCTGAACTGCCCCAAAAAAACAGTTACCCATAATATAAATATTATAACATTATATATACATAATTGTCAACGAAAAGATGGGTATTTTTTATCTTTTTTTCGGCCCTTTCAGCACGCCCTCCTTCTTTTGTAAAAATGACTATATTTTGGTGCAATTTTTTGTTTAATATTTCGTCATAAAATGTCAAAAAAATTATTTACTTTTTCATCATTGTATGATATAATTATCGGGAAGAAAATGTCCACTAATTCGGCGGTTGCGATTAGTGAAAAATATTCACTGTTCGATACTGCCGAGCGCCAAGTCTTTTTTGGTTGTGCGGCGGTTTTTTTATGCTGAAGATAAAAAAAGCGCACCCCCCGTGCTCGTTGCGCGCAAGATTTGCTTGGCAGGACTCAAAATTAAGGAGGAGAAAACTATGAAACTCATCTACAATGTTAAGGACAAGCCGAAATTCGGTCAGGTCCTCGTCTTCGCGTTCCAGCAGCTTCTTGCTATCATGGCAGCTACCCTCGTTGTTCCCGTTATCACAAACGGCGCGGTAGAAAAGGCTATCTCGGATGGCACTATCACCTGGGCGTTTGAGAACCCTATGAGCTCTTCTGTAGCACTGTTCGGTGCAGGTATCGGTACACTCGTTTACTTGCTCTTCACAAAGTTCAAGAGCCCCGTTTTCCTTGGCTCGTCCTTTGCGTTCCTCGGTTCTATGGCGGCAGCATTCACAGGCGCTGCTACTATGGCTCTTGGATACCTCGGTCTTATCATCGGTGCTTTCCTTGCAGGTCTTGTTTATGTTATAATTGCTATCATAGTTAGATTTGCGGGTGTTAAGTGGATCAACAAGGTAATGCCTACCGTTGTTATCGGTCCTACAGTTACTATCATCGGACTTTCTCTCGCAGGAAACGCTATCGGCGACCTTCAGAAAGCTCCCGCCGGCGGCAACTCCAAGATCGCTATCATTTGCGGTCTTGTAACCCTCGCAGTTACTATCATCTGCTCGGTATACGGCAAGAAGATGATGAAGCTTATTCCCTTTATTATGGGCATTCTTGCAGGCTATGCAGTTGCAACAGTATTTACCGTTATCGGTAACGCTGCAGGCATCGATGCTCTTAAGGTTATCAATTTCTCAGCATTCAACACTCTTCTTCCCGAGGGCAAGGTTGCATTTGAAACCTTTATCACTCTTCCCGAGTTCACATTCCTTAACGCTCTTGGTGGCTTCTCCGAAATAAACGGCACTTACATAGCAACCCTTGCAGTGGCTTATGTTCCCGTTGCTTTCGTTGTATTCGCAGAGCATCTTGCTGACCACAAGAACATCTCCTCTATCATTGAGACAGACCTTCTTGAAGAGCCCGGCCTCCACCGCACACTCCTTGGAGATGGTGTTGGTTCTATGGCAGGTGCTTTCTTTGGCGGTTGTCCCAATACCACCTACGGCGAGTCGGTAGGTTGCGTAGCAATCACAGGTAATGCATCGGTAATCACCATCGTTACTGCTGCAATTTGCGCTATTGCAATTTCCTTCCTTGCTCCCTTCGTTGCTTTCGTTAACACTATACCCTCCTGCGTAATGGGTGGCGTTTGTATCGCTCTCTACGGCTTTATCGCAGTAAGCGGACTCAAGATGATACAGAAGGTAGATCTTAACGAAAACAAGAACCTCTTCGTTGTTTCGGTTATCCTTATCTCCGGTGTTGGCGGACTTGTCCTCACATTTGGTCAGATAACTATTACAACTACTGCTTGCGCTCTCATTCTCGGTATCCTTACAAACCTTATGATTTCGGGCAAGAAGAACGAACTTGAGTAATCAAAAAATTACATAAAAAAAATTAAGCAGACCTGCTTGCAGGTCTGCTTTTTTGTAGTAATCAAAAATTTGAAAGGGGGAGCACATGGCGTGCTCCCCTTTTGTCAGCAATTACAGAATGATACAAATAAGACCGTTGCTGCCCTCGTTTATGATGCGCTCAAGCGTTTCGGACAGCTTTGAGCGTGACTCCTCGGGCATATGCTCAAGCTTTGTATGTAGCCCTTCGCCGACAAGCTCATAGAGGCTCTTGCCAAAGACATTTGACTCCCAGATCTTTGAGGGATCCTCCTCAAATTCGCGAAGCAGATATTTTATAAGCTCCTCCGACTGTGCCTCTGTTCCCACGATCGGATTTATTTCTGTCTCAATATTTGCTCTTATCATGTGTATCGACTTTGCCGATGCGCCAAGGCGCACTCCGTAGCCGCCCGCCTGCTTGACTATCTCGGGCTCCTCAAGACGAAGCTCCTCAATAGAGGGCATAACTATACCGTAGCCGCGCTCCTCTGCCATATCAAGTGCCTCTGCCACACGGTCGTAACGCGTTTTCATTACAGAGAGCTCCTTGAGAAGCGATACGAGCTCCTCCTCATCGGAAATATCAAAGCCTGTGAGCTCGCTGATGACGGAATAGTAAAGTCCGTCTGCCGCATCAACTCTTACATGTGCCCTTCCTGTACCGAGATCTATCTCGTCAACAGTGAAGTGACCCACATATTCGTTATCTGCAAGAGTGCCGAAGCCCTCACGAAGCTCACCCGCCTTGCGTATCTTGTCAGCGCACTGCGCAATGCTTTCCTCAATTGACGAGATTATGCGGTGATCGTCCTCAAGCGCACCGAACCACGAGGGAAGCGACACCTTGATCTCACTCACGGGAAACTCATTGAGCACAAGCTCAAGAATATGTTTTATATCCTCCGCATCAAGGTCAAGACAGCTGACAAGTGCAACGGGAACACCGTATTTTTCCTCAAGCTCATAAGCAAGTGCTATTGACTGCTCACTATTTGGCTGACGCGAATTGAGAATTATAGCGAAGGGCTTACCAAGCGCCTTGAGCTCACCCACTATTCTCTCCTCTGCTGCCACATAGCTCTCACGGTCTATCTCACCGATGCTTCCGTCTGTTGTGACGAGCATACCTATCGTAGAATGCTCACGAATGACCTTCTGTGTTCCCATCTCTGCCGCTTCCTTGAAGGGCATGGGCTCTTCCTGCCAAGGAGTGTGAACCATTCTTGGCTGACCGTTCTCAATAGTACCGAGTGCACCGTCAACTATGTAGCCCACACAGTCAACCATCTTAACGCGCATCGTTGCCGTGCCGTCAAGGCTAACGCTTACTGCCTCATCGGGCACGAATTTCGGCTCGGTGGTCATTACCGTCTTCCCTGCCGCCGATTGCGGCATCTCGTCTCTTGCTCTCTCCTTGGAGTAGCTGTCGTCTATATTCGGCAATACAAGTGCCTCCATAAAACGCTTGATAAATGTTGACTTTCCCGTGCGTACGGGGCCTACGATCCCGATATATATATCGCCGCCCGTGCGCTCTGCTATGTCGCGGTAGATTGAATGTTCCGCCATAAAAAAATTCCTCCCGATATATTTGTCAATAAAATATATGGGAGGATATTTTTATTTAGAACATTTCTTTTTTATTCTTTCGGCAACAGATGCGGAAAGGATAGTCTCAAGCCCCTCACCAGACTCAATAAGCCTGCGAGCCTCGGTTGAGCTGACCTCCGTAAGTGTGCTGTCGGCATCAAGCAGTACCGTCTCGGCATTGCAGTGCGCCGAATTGTAGGAAGCCATCATAAGCTCGTATTCCCTGTCAGCTCGGTTCCGCACGCCCTTGATTATCGCGTCGGCAGTCAGCTCGTTTGCAAGCGCGAAGAGCATTCCGTCAGATGAAACAACGCGCACACACTCAAGCTCCTCGGTGGCAAGCTCTGCAAGCTCGCGACGCTCATCAAGGGTAAACATATACTGCTTCTCGGAATTTATCATAACGGCTACCACCACCTCCTCGCAAAGCTCGGCGGCGCGACGAATAATATCAAGATGTCCAAGAGTTATCGGGTCAAAGCTGCCCGGAACGATGCCAATTTTATATTTCTTATCCATCTGCCCTCTCCTTTGGCGCAAGGATCGTGATGACGGTCCTTGAATAGCGCGACACGCGAAGCTCCGTGAAGCACTCGGCAAGTGCGCTGTCGCCACCGAATATCTCTCTGCTATCGCTCTCGCAGACTATCATAGATGTACTCTTGAGCATATCAGCCTCAAGAAGCGCGCGGAGTGCGGGGGCATAAAGCCCTGCGGCGTATGGCGGGTCAAGAAAGATTATATCAAATTTTTCTCCCGCAAAGCGTCTTATAAACTCTGCGTGGTCCATGCAAAAGGCACGGCAGACCTCGCCCGACCTTGTTTTATCTATGTTTTTGAGTATTATCTTATTTGCCTCTCTTGATTTATCAACAAGCACGGCACTTGCCGCACCGCGGCTTATCGCCTCAAGCGCCATCTGTCCCGAACCTGCGAAGAGGTCAAGCACTCGGCGTCCCTCAATGTCAAACTGAAGCATTGAGAATACCGCTTCCTTGACGCGCTCCGAGGTTGGTCTTGTTGCCTCGCCCTCAAGTGTGACGAGCCTTACGCCCTTTGACTTTCCCGTAATAATTCTCATATTTTACCTAACCTTATTTTTCATTATGGAAATAGCGCCACACGCTCTCGGCATCTCTTTCCGATATGCCCTTTACTGCCGCTATCTCGCTCTCATCGGCATTTTTAAGTGCCGCGAGAGTTCCGAAAGCCGCAAGCAGCTTTGCCGCCTTTGAGGGGCCTATGCACTCTATCTTCTCAAGTGAGGAATGGCGCATAGTCTTGCGCTTCGCATTACCCGTTTTAGTAACGGTGAAGCGGTGCACCTCCTCCTGTATTTTGTAAATAAGCATGAATACCGAGCGTTCCTTGGCGATATTTATCTCCTCGCTCTCGGTACAGAGCGCGCGTGTTTTATGATAATCGTCCTTGACCATTCCGAAAATCGGAATATCCACCCCGTGCTTTTCCATCACCTCGCGTACGACAGACACATGCCCGCGTCCGCCGTCAAGCAAAATGAGGTCGGGGTACTCCGAAAACGAGCCCGACTCGTCGCTCTCAAGATGAGAAAGTCTGCGCTCTATCGCCTCGCGCATACAGGCATAGTCATCAATTCCTTCAACATCCTTTATGTTAAAGGTTCGGTAGTCGGTGCGAGAGAGCTTGCCGCCCTTTATCACTATCATTCCTGCCGTCTTATTCTCGCTTCCGATATTTGAGATATCATACGCCTCTATCCTCTCGGGAAGCACCTCAAGGCCGAGCATATGTGCAAGTGTGAGAAGGGCGGTATCATCCTTCTGGCTTTCTATCTTATACTGTCTTGCCTTTTCCGCGGCATTTCCGTCGGCAGTCTTACAAAGCTCGCGGAGCTCTCCGCGCTCAGGCTTGCGAAGCGATATCTTATGCCCCTCAAGCGAGCTGAAATATTCAGAGAGCGAGTCTATATCCTCACTGCTCATATCAAAGGAGATAAGAATATTTCTCGGCACTGTATCGCGCATTTTATAATGCTCAACAAGAAAGGCAGAAAGCGTTTCGCTATCGGCTATCTGCTCTGCGCCAAAGACAAAATCGCGCTTATCAATAACCGCACCCTCGCGCACATACATTGCCGAGACACAGGTGCACGCCTCATCACTGTAGATACCGAATATATCCTGCTCGGCATCGGGCGCACCTACAACATGCTGTCTCTGTCCAAGTCTTGAGAGTGCGCGAATGGTATCGCGGCATCTTGCCGCCGCCTCAAATCGCTCGCTCTCGGCATATTCCTCCATCTGTGCTGTAAGCCCCTTGACTGCAAGAGATGTATTGCCGCGCAGAATATCGGTAGCGCATTTTATAAGGGCGTCATACTCCTCGGAACTGACCTTGCCCGTGCATACACCGCAGCACTGCCCTATCTGATAATATATACAGGGGCGCTCCTTGCCTATATCGCGCGGAAACTGCCTTTTACACGAGGGGATTCCAAGTGTTTTATAGATTATATCAAGCACCGAGAAAACGGTTGAGGTGCCCGCATAGGGACCGTAATATTTTGCCTTATCCGAGAGCCTTGTTCGTGTCCAGCTAACCCTTGGATATTCGCCGCGTGTGACCTTTATATACGGATAGGATTTTGCATCCTTGAGTCTTATATTATATTTGGGTGAATACTGCTTTATAAGCGTATTTTCAAGTGAGAGCGCCTCTATCTCTGTGGCGCATACGATATACTCAAAATCCTCTGCCGCGCGAACCATTTTTTCTGTTTTGCGGTCCTTGTGACTGTTTTGAAAATACTGTGAGACACGGTTTTTAAGCTTTCTTGACTTGCCGACATATACGACCTTTCCGTGTCTATCCTTCATTATATAAACTCCCGGGCAAAGCGGCAGCTCATTTGCTCTTACCAGAAGCTCATTATTTCTCTCTTCACTCTGTGGCATACTGCCCCTCCCCTCAAACAAAATAGGGTGTTGCGCGGATAGCGCAACACCCAAAAACGCTTTTTTATTCAGCGAAGCCGGTCTCAATAAGCTCTACAAGACCGTCTATTGCGCCTACCTCGTCCTGTCCGTCAGCGATAAGAGTGATTGTCATACCCTTTGCGATGCCGAGCGAAAGAACGCCAAGCAAGCTCTTTGCATTAACTCTGCGGTCTTCCTTCTCTACCCATACCGAAGAGGTGTAGGTATTTGCCTTCTGTATAAAGAATGTTGCAGGTCTCGCATGAAGTCCTATATTATTTGTTACTGTTACATCTTTCTTAACCATAAAAAGCTCCTGTTCATAGACATTTAAGACGATAACGCCGAAAAATACTTATCATTACTAATAGTATATCAAATATTTTGCATAAAATCAATAGCAAAGTTTTGTGCACTTTTACTGAATTTATTGTGTTTTTTCCTGTTTCTTTAACAATATATACACAAAAAGCTCACAAAATTGGCAGAACAGTTCGGCTTTTATAAATTCGTGATGTTTAAAAAAATTATTCCTCTGCCACTATTTCGTCAATAGATGTTACAGTTACCGTTACCGTGACAAGCTCTGTCTTTATCTCAAGCGACTGTCCTGGGGCAATATATCTCGTTCCGTCAACACAGAAGCCGCCCTCATCCGTATAAACGCCCTTGCACTCTATTCTTCCCTTGGCATTTATTCTTGCCTCCTCGCCCGAATAATAGACCTCAACCACATTGCCCGATGAGTCAACAAATATCTTTGACGAGGGTGTGATATTGAGCGCCGTATTATTATCCGACTCACTTATCAGCACGCCAAAAGGCTCATCAGTATCACCAAAATAGACCTCATCCCCTATATTCATATAAGTGGGAGTTGTATGTCTTATGTTCTCTACCGAAAACGAAACGGCATAGCTGCCAAGATTATCGTTTTGCGTAAGCTTGTCTATGATATTAAATCTGAAATAGATACCGAGCACAACGGCAATAAGCAGAACGATTATCAGCGCATCAATAACATTGAAATGGGCTGTCTTTCTTGCGCCCTGTCCGTATTCCTTCTTTACCATACGCGCCTCCTTAATCCAAGGCAGAGATACCTATGCAGTATCCCTCTGCCACATAATCCGGGAACCTCAACGAGAGCGCCTCACCAACAGCTATTCGTCTGTCGTTTACATAATATCCCTCACCCTCAATGTACTCGGCACTAACTGTCACCGTAACAAGAAGATTGTATCTGTCGGGATAATAGGTATACTCGCCCGAGCGGGTAAGCTCATTATAGCGAAGCTCTCCGTACTGTGCACTTCCGTCTACTGCCGTAACACTTCCAAGCGAGAATTTTGACACTGCGTCTACCACATTGTCATTCTCCTCTATAAGATCGGCAAACTCACCCGTTATGCCGACAAATTCCACGGTATACTGTATCTCCCTTGTGACCTTTGAGCCGCTGCCGCCAAGCCACGATTTCGGCATGAATATGCTTGCCACTACTGCAATTACAAGCAGCACTGCAAGTATTATGAGCACATCAATAAAGTTGAACCTTTTTGTTTTCGGTCTTACTCTTGCCGCGCCGTCATCAGCGGGCGTCTTGTTTAACCTGTTCATATTGACTCTCTTCCTTTCAATTTATTAAACGATATCTATCTGCGCCGCGGACGGCTCATTGGCTGTATCCGTGCGTCTTCTTGACTTTTCGGCATTTCCCGTTCTTACGGCTGCAACGGCAATTCCGACCACCGCCCAGAAAAGGAAGAATATCCTGTAATTATACCATATATGGTCAAAAAGTCCCATAACGAGTGCCGCCGCAAATGCCGAGAGCGCCGCACCGACAAGTCCTGCCGATGTATGCGACTCGGTATTTTTTATATACTCAAAGCACTTTTGCGAGAAAAGCAGCGCTATAAGCAGAAAGACTACAAGTCCGACAATGCCCATACCAAGCCATATTTGAAGATATATGTTATGGCTGTGCTCTGCCGCCTCAATACCCGCGTATGCATACTGCGGATAGACCTTTTCAAAGGCGGCATTTCCGTAACCGATGCCACCGAAAAGATTGTCAACCGCTGCACGCGCAGCACCCTTCCATGTATAGACTCTGTAATAGGTTGACGAATCGGCAAGGTCACCGATGCTCAAAAACCTATTAACTATATTTGACGGTATCACAAGCGGCAAGAACGGTATTGCAAAGCAAAGACCAACAAACGCCTTGAAGGCTCTTCTTGTTCTTATAAGGAGGTATAGCGCCGCCGCGAGAAGTATAGCTACCCACGCCCCCCTGCTGAAGGTGAATACCGTGCAGAGGAATATTGAAGTTGCCGCAAATACCGACAAAAATCTTGCCCTTCTCGTTTTACTCTTGAATATAAGGTCAAGTGTGAACGGGAAGATTATCGCGAGATAAAAGGCAAGCACATTTGCATTGTCAAAGAGGGATACCACTCTTCCCTTTATGTCGCCGAAATATTCAAGGTCAAGCCACTCGCGGGTGACTTCACCAAATAAATACTCAAGTATTCCTATAACTGCGACAAGCGTTGCCGAGCTCACAAGTGCCAGCACACTTCTGCGTATCCACGCCACCGTGCGAAGCATATTTACCGCAAGGAAATATATCATCAACAGTACGCAGGAGAGAAGCGCCTCATTCATTGAGTCCGATCCACCCGCAGACACCGCTCCCGACATAAATATCATAAGCGTGAAAAGGAGCACCGAAAGGTCAATAAGTCTGAATCTGAAAAGTCTCTTACCGCGAATAAGCTTTATAGCGTATCCGAACGCCGTAAGCGAAACAAGGGCTGCAAGCGCTACCGAGGGGCTATCGGTAAGTGAGAGGAAGGGCAAGGCAAAAAGTGAGCATATAACCCCTATCTCGGGTACCGACATTACAAGCCATATAAATATCACCGAGAATATGACAAGCACGATATAAATAGGCTCTATCACAATAGAAAGAAGTCCCGAAAGCATACCGAGCACTATCGCGGCATTTGCCTTTAGCTTTGATGGTCTTGCCTTTACCTCAAAGCTCTCATCCCTGAAGCCGAAGGCCTCGCAAAGAAGAGTGCGAGCACTGCGGCTGCTTCCAAGTGCTTCTGCAAGACTTTCCTTTGAAAGAAGGAGCGGCATTGAAACGATTATCGTCACCGCGCCGAAGATCACCATATCAACATCTGCCTCGGCAAGAAGCTCTGAAAATCTGCGTACAAAAAACGCAAATACTGTGTAAAGTCCAAAGGAAAGCACGAAGTTTCCGTATACCTTAAGCGGGGTGCTCAAGAGCCACTTGCCAATTTTTGAGAAGATATACACAAAAAAGCTTGACTCAAAGCCCTCGGAAAGCTTTGACCTTACACGCCTTGCAAGATTGGTGTTTCCATCGCCTGCGCGCATATAATCATTTACAAAGCCTGCATTAAGCAGCTCCTGCTCGGAGGAATATGCGGTGAAAAATCTGCCGAAAAATCCCTCGCGAAATGCCTTATATACCGAATTTGTAAGTCTGTCGAGCAGGCTCATAATTATTCCTGCCGTGAAATAATATGACAGTCTGTTGCGACGGCGGGCAATCCTTTGCGAGCCTTCTGCCTTTTTCTCTGTATTTTCAGCGGTTGGCTTCTTTTCGTCCATTTTTCTTCCTCCTTTCATTGTCTTTATCGGCTTATCACCGACGGTATTTTTCGTATAGGTCGGGGCGGCGCTCCTCGGTTATCTTCTCCGATTCTGCCTGCCTCCATTTATCTATATTTTCGTGATGTCCCGAAATAAGCACATCGGGAACTTTTATTCCGTGAAATTCATAAGGTCTTGTATATTGAGGATATTCAAGAAGTCCGCCTGAAATGCTTTCCTTCTCATAGCACTCGGCATCGGAGAGCACACCGTCAACAAGTCTTGCAACGGCATCGGTCACGATACAGGCAGGTATCTCTCCACCCGTTAGCACGAAATCTCCTATTGATATCTCTTCATCAACTATCTCGTCAATAATACGCTGGTCAACGCCCTCGTAATGACCGCAAAGGATAACGAGCTGGTCATAGCCCGAGAGCTCCTTTGCCTTTTGCTGATCAAATACTCTGCCACGCGGAGACATATAGACCACCCGTCTGGTATAACCCTCACAAAGCTCGGCATCTGCCGCCCCTCTTATCGCCTCAAAGCAATTAAATATAGGGGGCGCCATCATAAGCATTCCCTTACCGCCTCCATAAGGAGTATCGTCAACGCGGCGGTGCTTATCCTCACTGTATTCTCTTATATTGTGGCACCTGACCTCTATCGCTCCACTCTTTTGCGCTCTGCCGATAATGCTCTCACCAAGAACGGTCGACACAAGGTCGGGAAAAAGCGTCATTATATCAAATCTCATCGCGTCACCTTATCAGAACATTCCCTCTATCGGGCGAATGTATATAGCCTTGCCCACTTCGACTCTGTCAACAAATTCATCAACAACTGGCACCATTACCTCGCCCTTCTCCGTTTTAACAACATAGAGGTCTGACGCTCCTCGGTTAATAATATCGGAGAGGGTGCCGTAAACTCTGCCGCTGTCTGCGTCAATGACATCACAGCCGAGTATATCAACAATAAAGTATTCACCCTTTTTAAGCTTAAAATCGCGTCTGTCGGCAAAAACCACAGTGTTTTTGAGGAAAATCGCTGTATCCATATCGCAGATCCCGTCAAGCTCAAAGAGCACGAACTGCTTGAATACAGATGCCTTTTTGACCTTGTATTCCTGATACTCGCCAGCCCTCTCAATATAAACACGCTTCATTTTTGCAAGAATATCGGGTGAGTCGCACCACGACTCAAGCTTGAGTCCGCCATAACAGCCGTGTGTATTTATTATCTTTCCGCATTCAAGGTATTTCCTTTTCTCCATTGTGCCTCCAAGCGATATTTTTCCATCATATTTACATTAGTATACCACATACCGTGTATTTTTTCAACAGTTTTGGGAATTTTTTAATAATATGGGCATTTAATTAAAATATTTACAAATTGTTATTGCTTTTTTCTTTAATATATGTTATCATAAGTTGAATAATTTTTGGAGGATATTAACATGCTTGAATCATTTGCAGGACTTTGGCCCTATCTTATTATGATACTCCTTATGGTCGCTCTCTTTATCTTCCCGATGAGATCGCAGAAGAAGCAGGAAAGAGCTATCAACGAGATGAGAAACAATCTTCAGGTAGGTGATGAGATCACTACCATCGGCGGCGTTATCGGCAAGATAGTCAGCATCAAGGAAGAGACTATCACTATCGAGACAAGCCACGACCGCTCAAAAATAAGATTCCACAAGTGGGCAGTCAAGAGCGTTGATGTACACGCAGAGGACGCACAGGACTAAATAAAAAATAAGCCGCAAATGCGGACTTCTCATAAGGAAGTTAACAATTACACGGTAGGGGCGAACTGCGTTCGCCCACGTGCGTTCGCAGAACGCCCCTACTGATAAGCCAAAAATGCTCCGCAGTAAGTAAAAAATCAACCCCGACAGATTTTTCTGTCGGGGTAATTTTAATTATTTTCTTTTCCTCTTCTTTCCACTTAAAAGTTCAATAATAAGTATAAGAACGCCTAAAATCAATATGATTGTTCCGGCGGCGGCAAAAATTTGTGCAATTGTTGCAAATACTATTTCAAATGCCCCCGCTTTTACGCTTATTCCGACATAAACAGCGCGTAGAATCGAAATAATGCAAAGTACAATTGAAGCAATCAATAAAAACCAATACCAAAAGCCATCCAAATCCATGAATACTAACCATAGTGAAGAAAAAATTGCTGTTGCAACTGCCAAGGGAATAGATACCGCATTTTCGCGATACTCACTGTAGAAATATTCATTATACCTTTTAGGAAAAAAGTGACCTATTAATGCAACTGCAAGTATTATTAATAATGTAATTATGGGGTGCATATATTTTATTCCTGCATTCTTAAAAATTTATTTCCGATTACTTGCATATCTTTATAAAGTGGTTTAAAAAGAACTTCGTGTCCTCTCCTACCGCATAGGTTTGTTACTTGTGGATGACAAAAGCTTACGATAGGTACTTTTTTGCCGTTGATTTCTGCATAGAAATACCACCAGTCTCTTTGGAGATCACAAGAACGAATTTTATCCCATTTTGCGCTTATTCCAAACACTTTTTGTTCCAAAATTTCGGCATTGCTTAGCGCGCCGTTCATTTTTTGACCACAACAAATTATGATATCCGGATGACACATTTTGATCTGTTCCAAAATCAATTCTTTTTGTTCTTCGGCATACGAGATCAACATTTTTCCGTCGGAACGTGCCCCACCGCCTTCTTTTTTGATATTCATTACTGCAATGCGGCTAATTTGTTCAATTCTTTTTTTGGGAGACATATCATACGGATATTCTTGATTTTTGTCAAGCAATGCTTTTGCCCATCGTCCCACGTTACACCAAGTTTTTGCTCCGCTACCTTTGCGACGTAAGTTCTCACAAAGATCATTTGGAACCGAACAGTTCATATCTCTTAAAACGAATAGAACGTGTGGCTTCTCATATTTTGTGATATCCACAATACCATCTTTGATAAATGCTGAAAATGAATATTTTTGCTGCCATCTTTCAAACAGTTCTTCCACGAATATAGGTGCCTCCGAAAAAAAGTTAATGTGGAATTTATCGCGCCAGTTTCACATTTGTTTAACAAACGCATAGGGCAAAGCCAATACCCATAAAGATGCACAATCGCATCCATAGGCTCCCTCCGGGAGGGAGCTGTCGCCGTAGGCGACTGAGGGAGAGTGCGTTCCAATGAAGTTTACGCAAATGAAAAGTTCCGCAGGCTCTTTCCGTCACGCTACGCGTGCCACCTTCCTCCCGGAGGAAGGCTTTTTGTTGCTTCCATTATAACACAAATCGGCAGAGAAAACAACATCTCTGCCGAAATTTGTAAATATCCTTATGAGAAGGAGCGTAATGCGTCTTATTTTTTTGTTTCGGTATCTTTTCTTCCCTTTCTTAATATATTTTACTGAATACATTTTGAAAGGATATAGCTATGCAAGCCAGATCAAAAACAAAGAGAGACTCTCGCCACACGCAGGCCGACCCCGAGAGCACCGATATTATCCGCACCCTGAAATCTTCAATAAAGGGAGGCGCACTTGGCCTATTTATCTCGGTAGTGCTCGCTACCCTGATGTGCGCCGTCGCATACGCATCACCTAACCCCGACGCCCTTCTCTCACCGCTTGCCCTTGCCGCCCTTTATCTCTCCGCCTTTTGCGCGGGAGCTATCTCGGCACGGATAAACGGCTCCTCCTCGCTCCTTTGCGGAATCTTCTCGGGTGGGCTTTTCATGCTTGCCTATATGCTCGTTTCTCTTTTCTTCCCTGCCGAGCTTTCGGCAAAATACGGCTTTTTTGTCTCATTTTTGTTCCACTCGCTTATAATCCTTATGTCAATTCTCGGTGGCTATGCGGGGCAGAAGAGGGCTAAAAAGAGCCATAAACCAAAAAGATAAAAGGACAGGAGAGCACATCTCTCCTGTCCTTTATATTATACGCGGTAGGGGTGTGCTGCCGCCTCTTCCTTCATCTTCTTGATGACATCGCTCGGCTTTGCGGCATTGAAAACTGCAGAGCCGGCAACGATAACATTCGCACCTGCCTCGGTAGCCATACCAACATTGTCAGCGGTAAGTCCTCCGTCAACCTCAATATCAAGCTTAAGCTTATGCTCGTCTGCATACTTTCTTATCTTGCGCACCTTCTCAAGCATATCCGGCATCATCTTCTGACCGCCAAAGCCAGGCTCAACAGTCATAACGAGTGCCATATCAAGCATGGGAAGCAGGTCGTATATAGCCTCTGCGGGTGTTGCGGGCTTTATTGAAAGTCCTGCCTTAACTTCCTTTGACTTTATGTATCTTATTACCTCTGCAGGATCATCACAGCTCTCATAGTGGATAGTTATAATATCAGCGCCCGCCTTGATAAAATCGTCAATGTATCTCTGGGGCTCTGTTATCATAAGGTGCACATCAAAAATAAGCTGACTTGACTTGCGGAGAGACGAGATCATCGGTGCACCAAAGCTGATATTGGGCACGAATATGCCATCCATTACATCAAGGTGAATATAGGCAGCTCCTGCCTTCTGTACCTTCTTGAGCTCGTCGCCGAGCTTTGCGAAATCGGCTGCAAGCGCCGAGGGCGAAACTATAAACATATTTTTTCTCCTTTATTTCTCGCGCCCTTTGACGAAAGCGCGGTCTTTTTCATATCATATTAGGGTAGAGGTCATCTCTACCTTATTTTCAAATAAATAGCTCTCTCTCGGCAGAGATGTAAAAAAGCAAGGCCGTGAGAAGTTTACCGAAGGGCGAGCTATTGTGCAGAAGCGGCAGAGACTATCGGCAGATGCGACGGTCGCGTGCGGTATTTACCGCCCTGCCGTTTTCTGTTGAGGATATTGTCAAAAAATATCACTTTCTGTCAATAAGACAGACTGCGTGCGCCGCAATTCCCTGCTCCTCGCCTGTAAATCCGAGTCCTTCCTCGGTGGTTGCCTTGACGCTGACATCACAGACCGAAATCCCGAGCGCGCGAGCGATATTTCCACGCATTTTTTCAATATGAGGAGCAAGCTTTGGGGCCTCGGCTAATACAGTTGAGTCAATATTGACAACCTTATATCCTGCATCACACAAAAGTTCTCCGACGCGCGCAAGCAAAAGAAGGCTATCGGCGTTCTTATACTTCTTGTCACTATCAGGAAAATGCTTTCCGATATCCCCGAGTGCCGCCGCACCAAGCAGAGCATCGGCTATGGCGTGAAGCAGAACATCGGCATCCGAATGTCCGAGAAGCCCGAGCCTGTGCTCAAGCTTTACTCCGCCGAGAATAAGCTCCCTCTCCTCTACGAGTCTGTGTACATCGTATCCGTGACCTATCCTCATATCATTCCTCCGGTGTGCTCTGTGCGTTAAATCTTTCCTCAAGCAGTGCACAAGCTATCGCCATATCCTCTTTGGTGGTTATCTTTATATTATTGCTTCCGCACTCAACAAGCCTTATTGGATGCTTTACAAACTCAACGAGCATATTGTCGTCAGTTCCCTCAAACTCCTTTTTGAGGGCGGTATAAGCCGCCGCGCGGTAAAGCTTGGTCTTAAAGACCTGCGGAGTTTCTGCAAGCCAGACAGTGCTTCTGTCTATCGTTTCGTCAATAAAGCCCTTCTTATCGGCTATCTTTACGGTATCTGTAGACCTGTGCGCCGCAGTTGCCGCGCCGTATTTATATGCCGCACGGCAGACAGACTCTATCTGCTCGGGCGTGATAAGGCATCTTGCGCCATCGGCTATGGCGACAAATTTTGACTTATCGCTTACATTGTCAAGTCCGTTAAGCACCGATTCCTGTCTCGTAGCACCTCCCGCGACAACCTTTGTCAGCTTGGTTATGCCGTGGCGGTGGCAAAGCTCCTCATAGACATCCATCTCACTGCGCTTGGCGCATATGACTATCTCATGAATACATTCGGTATGCTCAAAGGCAAGCAGGGTGTGCACTATCATGGGAATACCCATAATAGGGGTCATCTGCTTTGTAAGCTCCCCCGCAAAGCGCGTGGAGCTTCCCCCCGCCGCAATTATGGCAGAGGTAAAGTTCTTTGGGTGTGACGAGCCCGAAAACGCCCTTAATATTTCCGCTATCCTTTTAGCGCACATATCCGCACCTCCGGAATTTTATTTTTCGTTCTTTTCTATGTCGGCTATCATCTTTACTCTTATAACATGATTGCCGTTATTAAGATACTCGGCACCAAGGAATGCGTCAACAAGGTCAACGGCAAGTCCGGGACCGACAACGCGCTCACCGAAGCAAAGCACATTTGCATCGTTATGCTCTCGTGTAAGGCGCGCCGAGAAGGTATCCGAGCAGCAAGCCGCCCTTATTCCCTTATGCTTATTCGCGGCGATGGACATTCCTATTCCCGTGCCGCAGATGAGTATGCCGAGCTCACATTCGCCCGACTGTATCCTTTTGCAGAGTGCCGATGCGTAATCGGGATAATGACAGCTCTCCTCCGAATAAGTACCGACATCAACAAACTCATATCCGCACTCGCAAAGATGTGCAATTACCGTGTGCTTTATTTTAATGCCTGCGTGGTCGCAGCCAATAGCTATTTTTCTCATTTTATCACCTACTGATTGATTTTTTCAAGGCGCTCTCTTTCTGCCTGTGAGAGACGCAGATAGGTTGGCGAGAGCGAGGCATCGTCTCCCCTCTCACCCGCAAGATAGCGCGAAAGCGCCACCTGTGCCACCGAATATGCCGACTGATATCTCATCTCCTCGGGTGTTGGCATAGGCTCTGTTTTTTTGAATTCCTCAAGAGCCACAGAAATTCCGTCACCGCAAAGATAGACAGGCTCACCGTATTCGGCAAGCTTTTCATCAAGCTCGGCGGCGGCTATCGCCTCGTCACCCGAAAGGCGCTCAATATTCTCTCCGTCTGCACGGAATATAGCGGTATACACCTGCGCGCGTCTTGCGTTCATAACGGGACAGATAATTCCCTTGAAGCCGCGCATATTATAGGCAAGTGCCTCAAGCGTAGACACTCCTATACAGACCTTTCCTCGACCAAAGGCAAGTCCCTTTACTGTCGCTGCGCCTATACGGACGCCTGTAAATGACCCGGGGCCCGCAGAGGTGGCAAAAAGGTCTATATCGTCGGCGGTGATGTCGAGCATACGAAAGAGCGACTCTGCCATAGGGAGCAATGTCTGACTATGGGTGTTACCGTTATTGAGCGTAAGCTCTGCTATAAGTTTTTCATTCTCCGCAACTGCCACAGAGGCACTTGTCGCGGTGCTGTCAAAAGCAAGTATTCTCATAAATTACTTATTTACCTTTTCAAGATAGATGCTCACCGATCTTTTTTCGGTGTTCTCTGTATCATTCTTCTCAATACGCACAGTGAAATATTCCTTCGGGAAGGCGTATCTTATATTTTCGCTCCATTCAACAAGGCAAACGGCATTTTTTTCCTCAAGATAATCGTAGAAGCCTGTTGAATAAAGGTCATCGTCGTCGGCTATGCGGTAAACATCAAAGTGAAATACTCTGACTCCACCTCTTTTGCCATACTCATTTACAAGTGCAAAGGTGGGTGAGCGCACTGCCGACTCGGGGGATATTGCAGAGGTAAAGCCTCTTACAAACACTGTCTTGCCGACACCGAGATCGCCCTCCATAGCGATAAAGCGCGGGAGGGTCGCATCCTTCAGTATCTCCTCGGCAAGAGCTCTTCCCACCGCCTCGGTCTCGTCTGCCGAGGCGGTGATGATATTTTTATACAGCTCCATATCAGAAAAGTCCTGTGATATTTCCGTCGGCGTCAATATCAATGGAGTATGCCGCAGGCTTCTTGGGAAGACCGGGCATAGTCATAATAGCACCCGTGAGAGCCACGATGAACTCAGCACCCGCAGAAAGCTTTATCTCGCGGACATTAAGAGTGAATCCCGTGGGTCTGCCAAGCTTTGCAGCATCATCGGAAAGCGAATACTGCGTCTTTGCCATACATACGGGGAAACGCTTGTACTTCTCGTCGAGTGCCTCAATTTCAGCGAGCTGCTTGAGAGCAGCTGCATCATAAGAGACATCAGTCGCGCCGTAAATCTTGGTTGCGACCGCGTGGATCTTATCCTTTATCGACATATCATCGTCATAAATAAATTTGAAGTCAGAGGGCTTCTCGCAAGCTTCAACTACCTTGTGTGCAAGCTCAATTCCGCCGTCTCCGCCCTTTGCGAATACATCGGAAAGCGCAAAATCAACGCCTCTCTCCTCGCAGATAGCGCGCAGGCAAGCAATCTCGGCATCGCTGTCGGTGCCAAAGCGGTTGATTGCAACAACAACGGGAAGTCCGTACTTATGAAGGTTATCAATGTGAGCCTCAAGGTTAACAGCTCCGCGACGAAGTGCCTCAACATCCTCATTTGCAAGGTCTGCCTTTGCCACACCACCGTTGTACTTGAGCGCTCGAACAGTTGCCACAAGCACTACTGCCGCGGGGGTAAGTCCTGCCTTACGGCACTTAATGTCAAGGAACTTTTCAGCTCCAAGGTCGGCACCAAAGCCTGCCTCGGTAATAGTGTAATCGGCGAGCTTGAGCGCAAGCTTTGTAGCTCTTACCGAGTTACAGCCGTGCGCGATGTTCGCAAAAGGACCACCGTGAATGAGAGCGGGAGTGTTCTCAAGTGTCTGCACGAGGTTAGGCTTGATGGCATCCTTCATAAGAGCCGCCATAGCGCCGTTTGCCTGAAGATCACGCGCATAAACGGGCGCGCCGCTATAAGTGTAAGCCACGAGAATGTTACCAAATCTCTCCTTAAGGTCAGCAAGATCGGATGCAAGACAAAGGATAGCCATTATCTCACTCGCAACCGTGATCATAAAGCGATCCTGACGAGGAATTCCGTCAACCTTTGTGCCCATTCCGATAACTATGTTACGCAGAGCTCTGTCATTGGTGTCGGTAACTCTTGTAAATACTATTCTTCTGGGGTCAATGCCGAGTTCATTTCCCTGCTGAAGATGGTTATCTATAATTGCGCAAAGAAGGTTGTTTGCCGCGGTTATTGCGTGGAAGTCACCCGTGAAATGAAGGTTGATATCCTCCATAGGAACTACCTGCGCGTATCCGCCGCCTGCCGCACCGCCCTTGACGCCGAAAACGGGTCCAAGCGAGGGCTCACGAAGCGCGATTATCGCATCCTTGCCTATCTTCTTCATCGCCATACCGAGGCCTACAGTCGTTGTGGTCTTTCCCTCGCCTGCGGGGGTGGGGTTTATGGCAGTGACGAGTATGAGCTTACCATCGGGCTTTGTGCTCATTCTCTTAAGAAAATCATCATTTATCTTTGCCTTGTACTTGCCGTAAAGCTCAAGCTCATCGTCCTGGACATCAAGCATTTTTGCTATTTCGGTTATGGGAAGCATTTTTGCTTCGTTTGCGATTTGAATGTCTGTTTTCATGGCGTAATTCCTTTCATTTTAGAAAATCCCTATACATAGTTAGTATATCATAATTTTTTTATTATGTAAATAGTTTCATAATTTTTTATAGAAAAAGAACGCACCGAAAATCAAGAAAAATTACATAAAGCATTACCCCAGTTTTCAAATTTTGATTTATCGAACAGTTAGTTGACGAGAAGGATTATCCAAAACCCTTTTTGAAAAAAGGGTTCTGGACTCCCAAAAACTTTCATTACAAAAGGTTTAGCTCCCGCAGCCCTTGCTCCCCCCTCGGGTGGTCACAAGGGGCATAAACAAATATTG
>JAZOSH010000046.1:0-3077 GCA_045656985.1 Eubacteriales bacterium
TGCAGCAGCAGCACCGCCTGCCTCAACAGCAGCCTTAACAGCGCCAACATCGCCGCGAACCATAACGCTTACGAGACCGGAACCGATCTTCTCGGAGCCGATAAGCTGTACATTTGCTGCCTTTACCATTGCATCTGCTGCCTCGATTGCAGCTACAAGTCCTCTAGTTTCTACCATTCCAAGTGCTTCGTTCATGAGTTGATTTCTCCTTTAAAATTAATTTGATTTATATTTTATTTTACGAGGTAGGGAACTGTTAATTGTTCCTTAATTTGTCCCTGCCTGTTGCTGTAAGGTCTGCAAACCACTGTACCTGGGGATCAAGTCCTGCAATCACCTCGGAGGTTATATAAAGACCTCTGCGCTTTGCCTCTGCAACGCCTGCATCAAGTGCTGATTGAACTGCGCCTGCGTTTCCCTGAAACTTGACAACCATTACAAGCGGTACCTCAACCTGATCGGCATTAGCAGGCTTGTTTTTGTCAATAGCTACAACCTTTACATCTGCCGCCTTTGCGACGGTGTCGGCAATTATTATCGAGGTCGTGTAGCCGTAAACCTCTATCATTCCGAGAGCTGCCATAACGGAACCTCCGGATTATTTGTCATTTATGTAGCAGATCTTTATGCCCTTCTGTGCTACATTGACTTCCATAGCCTCATTCATCTTATCAAGCGGGAAGGAATGAGTGATGAGATCCTCTATCGGGATGTTCATTTCCTGGCACTGCTTGAGGAAGGCAACGGTCTTGGGGTAATCCTCTGCAGAATAATCCCACGAGCCGACGATGTCTATCTCCTTGTTACACATAGCAAAGTGAGGATTTACCTGATATTCGCCATTGTTAACGAAGAAGCCCATCTCACACATGCCGCCGCCGCGACGGATATAGCTGTAAATATCAGCTGCCGCTACGGGAGCGCCTGTGCACTGGAATGCAAAGTCAACGCCATTATTAGAAACAGCCTTTACCTTTGCAACTCTCTTGTCAAGAGTATCCTCATCGGGTCTTCTGAAGCAAACAGTCGTCTTTGCGCCCATCTTCTGTGCAACCTTAAGACGATCCTCGTTTCCGTCAACTGCGATGATGTGGTTGATACCTGCTGCACGGAGAACTGTTATCATAACAAGTCCAACAGGACCACAGCCCTGAACAAGAACCTTTGAACCGAAGTTGAGAAGTCCTGTTTTCTGTCCGCGTTCAAGAGCATGAACACAAACGCATGCAAGCTCAAGTATCATTCTCTGTTTGAGATTGAGCTCATTTACCTGGAAGTAAGTAACTCCGTGACCGCCCTTGATCACCATGTAATCTGCAAACCAACCGTTTGCGCGGTTGCCCTCAGACTCACCTCTCTTATCGCCGATAAGACCAAAAACTCCCTGATTGTCACAGAGATTTGTTCTGCCGGGAACCATACGGCAGGGATAGCAATCACCGCAGCTGATAACAGATGTAACTATCTTATCACCAACCTTGAGGGGCTTGCCCGCGGTATCGCTCTTGATGTTCTTTCCAACATAGACTACCTCGCCTGTGCCCTCATGTCCGAGAACGACGGGAATAAGTCCGAAGGGGTCGCCCTTCCATTCGTGAACATCGGTTCCACAAATTCCCGCACCCTCTACCTTGACAAGAATGTCGTTATCGCCAAGCTCGGGCATAGGAATTTCTTTTACTTCAATATTCTTGGCACCTGTAAGCATTGCGACATGAGCTACCTTGGGAAGCGGACCGCATGTAGCGGGAGCCGATGAACCCATAGAACTTATGACTGAGCGAACGATGCTTTCAATCTGGGAAGCACTGATATCCATTGTGTTTTTCCTTTCAATGATATTTGCGTTAAATTATTCTGAAGCTGTCTACCATCACGCATCTGCGCTTTCTTGTAAAGCTTCTTGCCGAGGTGATACCCTCGCCTGTGGGACCTGCAATAGTGAAGGTCGTGTGTCCCTCGCCGCCAAAGCCGATACCGGCATAGGAGGGAGCATTCTTTACAAATATGGTCGTTTCTACTGCGCGTGCAAATCGTGTAAGATTATCAACATTCTTTGAGTGCATATGAGCCGTGTGTCTGTTTCCGTGCTCTGCCTTGACTGCGAGGTCAATAGCTTCGTCAATATTCTTGACACGCACTATACCGAGTATAGGCATCATAAGCTCCTCCTGGATGAAGGGGTGCTCAAAGGGAACTTCAGCGATAGCGCAACGGATATCTGAGTCAACCTTTATTCCTATCTTCTCAAGAATGACCGCACAATCGCGACCTACACAGTCACGATTGACAGTGTGTGTCACCTTACCTGTCTTGGGGTTCTTCTTCTCAACAAGAACTATTTTTGCAAGCTCATCTGCCTGAGCTCTTGTAAGAAGGATTGCGCCGTTCTTTTGCATACCTGCAATAAGTCTGTCTGCAACATTGTCGAAAACGAATACTTCCTTTTCAGCAATGCAGGGAAGATTGTTGTCGAAGGTACAACCGTCGATTATATCCTTTGATGCTTTTGCGATATCTGCTGTATCGTCAACGATAACGGGGGGATTTCCCGCACCTGCGCCGATAGCCTTTTTGCCGGAGGAGAGAACAGCCTTTACAACTCCGGGGCCTCCCGTACATACAAGCAGCTTGATTGAAGGGTGCTTGTACATTACGTTTGCAGTATCAAGCGTGGGCTTAACGACACTTGCAACCAAAACCTTAGGTCCGCCTGCAGCCGCTACTGCACGGTTGACGAGGTCTACCGCGTAGTTGGAGGTTGCGATCGCTCCGGGGTGAGGATTGAACACAACGCCGTTTCCGGCAGCGATCATTCCTATACTGTTACAGATAACCGTTTCGGAGGGGTTCGTAGAGGGAGTGATCGCTCCAACGACTCCAAACGGAGCCATCTCAGTGAGCGTCAAACCGTTGTCACCCGTAATTGCTTCCTCAACGATATCCTCAGTGCCGGGGGTCTTGTCAGCCACGAGAATATGCTTTGCATACTTGTGATCCTTACGTCCCATCTTTGTCTCATCTACGCCGAGGTCAGCCATGATCTGCGCTTCAGCACGGGTAAGATCACGAATAAC
>JAZOSH010000047.1:0-10112 GCA_045656985.1 Eubacteriales bacterium
TATTAAGTGGCATTATCTTTCTCCTCCCATCATTTCAATAAATTTGTCAAACAAGAATGCTGTACCTCTCTGGCCCTTCCAGCTGTCAGGTATGAACTGAACCGAAAAAGCCTTGAGCGAAGGATATTCAATTCCCTCACAGCTCTTATCATTTACATTGATATAGCTTGTGCTTCCGTGATTTGTACTGTCGGAAGCCACCGCATAACCGTGGTTTTGCGTTGTGATATAGGTCTTTGTTCCCTCTGCCTCACGCACGGGCTGATTTGAGCCTCTGTGTCCGTACTTAAGCTTATAGGTCATACCACCGTCGGCAAGAGCCATAAGCTCGTGTCCAAGCGAAACACCAAACATCGCACACTTGCCCATAAGCTTCTTTATCTGCTCAATACAGAACACATTTTCAGCAGGGTCTCCGCCACCATTTGAAAGCATAATTCCATCGGGTTTTGCGGCAAGTATCTCCTCGGCAGGAGTGTTATAAGGAACAACCGTTACGCGACATCCTCTTTCTGTGAGTGCCCGAACAAACTCTGTCTTTGAGCCATAATCAATAAGTGTTACCTCATATTTCTGCTCGCCGGTCGCCTCAATAACGCTTGAGAATTCATCAGAGCAAGCCGCAACAGCGCCCGTCACCTTATAATTCTTTATTCCGTCAAGTCCACCGGGTATCTCCGAGCAAATGCAGGCATTCATCACGCCATTCTCACGAAGGATCTTGGTTATCTGACGGGTATCAACACCATAAATTCCAGGGATTCCATTATTCTTGAGAAAGGTATCAAGGTCATACTGACTTCTGAAATTTGAGGGCTTGTCACACCACTCGCGAACAACATAACCGCTGATGCGAGGTGTACCTATAAAGTCTTCCTCCATAATTCCGTAGTTACCGACCAAGGGGAAAGTCTGCATAACTATCTGCCCGTAATAAGAAGGATCTGTAAGTGCTTCCACATATCCAACAGTCTGTGTATTGAACACAAGCTCTCCGATACATTTTTCCTCCGCACCGAAGGAATATCCCTCAAAAACATGACCATCCTCAAGCACAAGATAAGCTTTCTTCATACTCAACCTCTCTCTCCAAGACATTTTACAAGCACTGCCTTTTGAGCGTGCAATCTGTTCTCTGCTTCATCAAATATCTCATCTGCATGCGCCTCAAGCACATCAGCCGTTATCTCCTCGCCTCTGTGTGCAGGCAGACAGTGAAGCACCATAGCTTCTGGCGCGGCAACAGCCATTACCTCTGCATTTATCTGATAGCCCTTGAAAATCTTTTTGCGAGACTCTGCCTCGTCCTCCTGTCCCATAGATGCCCATACATCTGTGTAGAGAACATCAGCATCCTTTGCTGCCTCAAGAACATCATCTGTGCAGGTAAATCTTCCGGTTGCGACTGCCCACTCCATTATCTTCGCATCGGGCTCATATCCCTTGGGACAAGCAACCGAAACACTCATTCCCATCTTGATACCGCCAACGATAAGTGAGTTGGTCATATTGTTACCGTCACCGATATAGCAAAGCTTTTTGCCCGCTATCTCGCCCTTATGCTCTCTTATTGTCATAAGGTCTGCAAGCACCTGACAAGGGTGGCAGTAATCGGTAAGACCGTTGATTATCGGAATATGTCCGCAGGATGCGAGGGATTCAACCTCCTCCTGATCAAAGGTTCTTATCATAATTCCGTCAAGGTAGCGCGAAAGAACTCTTGCGGTATCCTCAACAGGCTCACCGCGTCCTATCTGCAAATCACGGGATGACAGAAAGAGCGCCGCACCTCCAAGATCGTACATACCGACCTCAAAGGAAACTCTTGTTCTCGTTGATGACTTCTCAAAGATCATACCGAGTGTCTTTCCCTCAAGAATGTGGTGCTTGATTCCGTTTTTCTTTTCATACTTCAGCCGATCTGCGAGATCGAGTATCTCATTTATCTCCTTTTCGGAAAGATCCTGAAGCTTGAGCAAATGTTTCATTTCGCTTTTACCTCCGTTTATCTATGTTTACTTTAATTCGTTTCTAATATAGGCGATCTGTGCCTCAACTGACTCAACTGATGTTCCACCCTCTGAAATTCTCTTTCTTACACAGGTTTCAAGAGAGATATCCTCGTACAGATCACTCTCAAAAAGCTCACTGTACTCTCTGTACTTTTCAAGGGGAAGATTATCAAGCACGCACTTTTCTTCTATACAGCGTGCTACTATCTGTCCCACTATCTTATATGCGCTTCTAAAGGGCATTCCCTTCTTTGCAAGATAGTCAGCAAGGTCGGTCGCGTTTATAAATCCGTTCTGTGCCGCGCGATACATATTATCGGCACAAACACTCATCGTTGATATCATAGGAGTAAACACCTTAAGGCACATTACCACGGTATCTACCGAGTCAAATACAGCTTCCTTATCCTCCTGCATATCCTTGTTATAAGCAAGAGGCAAACCCTTGAGGGTGGTAAGAAGCGTCAAAAGATTTCCGTACACTCTTCCCGTCTTTCCTCTTACGAGTTCTGCCATATCGGGATTTTTCTTCTGCGGCATTATAGATGAGCCTGTTGTATATGAGTCATCAAGCTCAATAAACTTAAACTCCCAGCTTGACCAGAGTATTATCTCCTCGGAGAAGCGAGAAAGATGCATCATGAGTATTGAAAATGCGCTCATAAGCTCAAGGCAAAAGTCTCTGTCAGAAACGCCGTCAATGCTATTGAGGGTGACTCCGTCAAACGAGAGCTTGTCTGCAACATAGCGTCTATCGGTGTTGTAGGTCGTTCCTGCAAGAGCGCATGAACCGAGAGGCGAATAGTTCATTCTTCTTGTGGCATCTTCAAGTCTGCCAATATCACGCAAGAGCATCATTGCATAAGCCATAAGCTGATGACCAAAGGTTATCGGCTGTGCTCTCTGCAAATGGGTATATCCTGGCATAATAACGCTCTTATTCTGCTCTGCCTTATCGGTTACGGCGAGTACAAGAGCTCGTGTGAGCTCTATTATCTCCTTGCACTTATCACGAAGATAAAGTCTTATATCAAGCGCCACCTGATCATTGCGGCTCCTCGCTGTATGAAGCTTTTTGCCCACATCGCCTATGCGCTTTGTAAGCTCGCCCTCAATGAACATATGTATGTCTTCTGCAGCCATGTCAATAGCAAGTACGCCGCTGTTTATATCGGCAAGAATAGACTCAAGACCGCCTGAAATAGCATCAAGATCGCGCTCGGTAATTATACCCTGCATAGCAAGCATTGAAGCATGGGCAAGCGAGCCTCTGATATCCTGCTCGTACATTCTGCTGTCAAAGTGAATTGAGGAATTAAAGTCGTCAGCGATGCTATCAAGCTCCTTCTGAAACCTTCCAGACCACATTTTTTCCATAGCTAATTATACACAGTTTGCCCACCGTTTTTTTGACGGTAGGCAAACTTCTCCTTTAGGATTATTTCTGATTCTTCTTATTTACCTGCGCCTGCACCTTTATAGGCAATCCAAAGAGGTTGATAAATCCTGCAGCGTCTGCCTGATTATATACATTATCCTCACCAAAGGTAGCAATCTCCTCACTGTAGAGAGAATAGTCACTCCAAGCGCCTGCCTTTATCATATTGCCCTTGTAGAGCTTGATCTTAACCTTACCCGTCACATTCTCCTGTGTTTTTTCAACGAATGCCGAAAGAGCCTCACGAAGAGGTGTGAACCACTGGCCGTTGTAAACAAGGTCAGCAAAGGTTATTGCAAGCTCATCCTTCTTATGAGCAGTATATTTATCAAGGCAAAGTGTCTCAAGATAGTTGTGCGCAAAATAAAGTATAGCTCCGCCGGGAGTCTCATACACGCCACGGCACTTCATACCGACAAGACGGTTCTCAACAATGTCAAGAAGTCCTATGCCGTTAGCTCCGCCCACCTTATTGAGCTCAAGAATAATATCCTTTGCGCTCATCTTTACGCCGTTATATGCAACAGGACGGCCCTTCTCAAACTCAAGGGTTATATATGTAGGTGTGTCGGGCGCCTGAATCGGCGAAACTCCCATTTCAAGGAAGCCTTCCTTCTCATACATAGGCTCGTTACCTGCATCCTCAAGGTCAAGTCCCTCATGAGAGAGGTGCCACATATTCTTATCCTTTGAATAGTTTGTCTCACGGTTTATCTTGAGAGGAACATTGTGTGCCTCTGCATATTCAATTTCTTCCTCACGCGACTTGATGCTCCACTCACGCCAAGGAGCAATAATAGGCATATCAGGAGCAAATGCTTTAATAGTGAGCTCAAAACGCACCTGATCATTTCCCTTACCTGTACAGCCGTGACAGATAGCATCTGCGCCCTCTGCTTTTGCAATCTCAACTATACGCTTTGCGATTACAGGACGCGCAAAGGAAGTGCCGAGAAGATACTCCTCATACTTTGCACCTGCCATCATTGTGGGAATTATATAATCGTCAACAAACTCATCGGTGAGGTCCTCGACATAGCACTTTGAAGCACCTGTCTTGATAGCCTTTTCCTCAAGCCCCTCAAGCTCATCTGCCTGACCAACATTTCCGCTTACTGCGATAACCTCGCAATTATTGTAATTTTCCTTAAGCCACGGAATGATTATTGATGTATCAAGACCACCCGAATATGCCAGAACAACCTTTTTAATATCTTTCTTTTCCATAACAATTTCCTCTCACATGAATATATATTCGTTAATATGTGAATATTATACATCCTTGACGCATAATTGTCAATACTTAAAACAACAATTTTTCATAATTTTACGCAAGTAAACTGTCATTTTTGCATGAGGTTTTCAAAGTTTGCACTCCTTGCGGCGCGCAGAACATGAATAATTGAATAAATATAAATAAATATTCATTCAATTATGCAGAAAGCCACTTTACCCGCATTATAATATTATCAGTTTATTATACTACTTTTTTTGCAATTTTGCAATAGTAATCTGCCAATATTTTGCATTTCTTTTATTTTTATTATAATATTATATATTTTATATATATTATTTGTGATATTTGACAAATCAAAACAAATGTGATATAATATCTGCAGCAATCACGAAGGGAGGGATAATATGAAAACACTGACCGATATAAAATACACTCATAGCGGTAGATCTATAGTAGCACTTGGCTGCTTTGACGGTGTTCATAAAGCGCATGCGGCTGTTATTGAGACAGCGGTAAAGTTCGCCAAAGAGTCTGACATTCCCTCTATCGTCTGGAGCTTCGCAGAACCTCCACGCAAGTTTTATTCTAAGAATTCCCTCCCCTTGCTTTCAGATGCCGAAACAAAAGAGCGTCTCATTGCCGAGCTTGGTGCCGACATTCTCCTTTCGGTAAAATTTGATGAGGAAATTGCTTCTGTAAGTGCCGAGGACTTTTTTTACGAGTATATGGTGAAGCGCCTTGGCGCCGCGCATATCGTATGTGGCTATAATTTCACCTTTGGAAAGGGTGGACTTGGCAACACAGGGCTTCTTATTGAGCTTTGCAAGAAAAACGGTGTTGGTTTCACATCGCTCCCCTCATATGAAATAGATGGGGTATCTGTCAGCTCTTCTGCTATTCGCACGCTTCTTGCATGCGGTGAGCTTGATGAAGCATATAAGCTTCTCGGTCATAACTATACTATCACCAATACAGTTGTTAACGGAAAGCACCTTGGACGAAGACTTGGATTCCCGACAATCAATCAAGCCCTTGACGACGGGCTCTGTCCTCTTGCTAACGGAGTTTATCTTACAAGGATCTCATTTGACCAAATGAAGCACTTTGGAATAACGAATATAGGCAATCGCCCCACAGTAAACGGAACAGGAATAGTTGCCGAAACCAATATATTTGACTTTTCGGATGATCTATATGACAAAAAGGTCACAGTTGAGTTTTTGAAATTTATTCGTCCCGAAAGAAAATTTGATTCGGTAGATGCCCTTTCATCACAGGTTCATAAAGATATAAATACCGCAAAAGAACTTGCAAATAAATATAAATAAAATCGGCAGAGATGCAACATCTCTGCCGATTTTATGTTATTGCAAAAGCGCATGCTCAAGCCATACAACGCCCATGCTGAAAGCATCATAAAGGCCTTCCTTTACGCCCTGCTTTATTATCTTTGTCTGATCCTTTGCGTCAAGCACCTGAACGAGTATTTTGAAGGGCACCTGATTTCCACCCTCACTCTTATACGACATTATCTCAAGAATAAGTATACACTTCTCATTCATATCGCCATAGCAAATTGTATTCCCCTCACGAACCAGAGGTCTGTCCTTATACATAAGGTACTTACCGCTTACCTTTTCTGCCACAAGTTTTTCCTCCCAATCTTTTACTAATATATAATTATACCCTATAACTTTCCGAAAGTCAAGCATAAATTCTCTAACCTATAAATTATATCTTATTTTTCTCTATTTGTCAAGCAGACGAACGGAAAACCGCCGTGTGAACACGGCGGTTTTTTAGGGGTTTATTTCTCTTTAGCACTGTTTCATAAGGCGAACATAAAATTCTACTGCTCGCACAACGCTTTCAAGTCTTATTTTTTCATTGTTTCCGTGGATCGACGCTCTCTCGGCACTTGTGAGGTCCATTGCTGAGAAGCGGTAAACTCGGTCGCTTATCTCGCCATAATGACGGCTATCCGAGCACTGTACCATAAGGTAGGGAGACACGATAGAGCCCTGCCATGTGTCAGCTACCGCGCGGCAGACCTTGTGCCAACCATCACAATCGGTGGTGGAAATACGACTTGGCTCCGAGGACTGAATCTTCTCTATCTTCACATTGCTATCGCCTATTGTCTTTTCAATATATGTAACTGCACCGTCAACGCTGTCAGCGGGATTAAGTCTTATATTCGAAACCATGCTTGCAGAGGGGGGAATGACATTTGCGGCTGTGCTTCCCTTCATCTGCGTGAAAGCAACCGTTGTACGCATAAGTGCGTTCATCTCGCCGCCGCTCTTCTTGGCTATCATATCAAGCACTCCGCCAAAGCACCACATATTAGCAAATATCATTCTATAAATAAATGTAGAATGTCTGCCAAGGGTATCAAACATTTCTGCAACGGGCTTTGTAATATGTGACTTGAAGGGATTTTTCTCCACCTTACAGCACGCCATAGAAAGCACTCCTACTGGCGTATGAGGCTTGGGAGCAGATGCGTGACCGCCGTTTGTCTCAACAGTATATTTGAGGTCTATCATGCCCTTTTCGGCAATGCCGATAAGCGCGCAAGGCTTCTTGACTCCGGGGAAAACATTCTCAACAACGGCCCCGCCCTCGTCAACAACTACACCAAGGGTTATTCCCTTTTCCTTGAAATAATTTACGATATGGCGCGCACCGTCACCGCTTACCTCCTCGCCGCCCGAGAAGGCAAAGTATATATCGTTTTCGGGCACAAAGCCCTCAGAAATAAGCTTATTTGCAGCAGAAAGCACGCCATTGAAGGTGACCTTGGTATCAAGCGTACCACGCCCCCACATCACGCCGTCCTCAATTATTGCCTCAAAGGGCGGCTTATCCCATTTATCCTCATTTACAGGAACAACATCATAGTGAGCCATCATAACAGCCGGCTCGCCCTCGCTCCTTCCCTTCCAGTAAAAGAGTATTCCGCGGTCAGCAAGCTGGGTGAAGCTGCACTTTTCGAAAACATGGGGATAGAGTTTGGGCAAAAGAGCAATGAGCTTCTCAAACTCTGCATCATCCTCTTCCTCGTGGGTATAACGCGAAATGGTCTTGCACTTAACAAGCTCTGCGAGCGCAGATATTGCTGCCTCACTGTCAATTTCTACTTTCTCGATCTCGCGGTTCTCTTCCTTGGGAGGTTTAAAGCCGAGCGTTCTTACGATTATAACGCACAAAAAGAGTGCTACAAGTCCTAAAATTATATAAAGAACCAGCATATCAGAGCCATCCCTTCTTATAGAGAATTCTTGCGTAAATGATAGTAAATACTACTCCAACAGGAACCATAATTCCGACAGTTCCTGCATTGAGCGCGGGAACAAAGACGAAAAGCACGAGCATAAGGATCACAGGTGCCATTGCGAGCTTGAGATTCTTTGAAACGAAGACAACTCCGAGTGCGCCGAAGAGCGCGGGAAGCATCTGGTCAAATGCGGGCTTGAGTATCTCTGACGAAAGAATGGGGGTCAGAGGCACGATAAGTATTACGCCGAGGATTATTATGAGTGTCGTTACTATTGAGGAAGCTGCGATAGCGATAGTTGAGATTATCTCTCCCTCCTCACTCTGTGCGCGCACCTTTGCGTTATCAAGCGCGTTGAGGGCGCAAGGAAGCTTGAGGTTCGATATATTTCCCGTAACGAAGGAAAGGTATGAGCCACCAGCACCAAGCATGGGTATGTAGGTTATCGTCTCGATAATTCCGACTGCCCAGTACATAGGAGCAGTTGCAATAAGCCCCTTACCGACTGCCGCCCAATCGGGTATTGCCGAATAAATCACGCCAATTACTATAGGAAACGCCATAAGGAGCACCATCATAGAAAGATTCCATATTCTTCCGTCGCGGTGCACGCTGTCCATATAAGTATATTCTTTCTTTACCGCGTTTTTCATGCTATGACACCTCCGAAAAGATTTGTGAACGGAATAGCCATTGCCATACCGAATACCATGCTAATAGGAAGTGCATAGTCATTAAGCCACTTCCACTTAAGCTTTTTCATAAGCAGACCGCAAATTGCCATCATTACCATGGCGGAAAGCATTACGAATACGGGAACAAGACCCGAGGTTGAGGTGTAATTTGTTACCACATTGTCCTTCACTGTCGTAAAAACGCCATTCTCTGACTTCCAAAGTCTACCTATATCGCAGAAAACATATCCAACGAATGCCGATATCATACCGATAAAGAGGGCATTCTGCAAAAGATCGCTCCAATGCTTGTCCTTCTTCTCGAAGCTAACAAGCCCCGACTGTATCTTCTTGCCGAGCACGGGCACAAGCCAGATACCGACCATAATGGAAACTGTCATAACGATAGCAATGGTCACATACTCGGAAGCCGTCATATTACCGACAAGATCGCCAAGTGTCTTACCCATTCCGGACGCTGCATTAGCCGCCGCGATTGCCTCATAAGATAGCGAGCCGACAACCGATAAGCGAAGCCACGGAAGCGGAAGACCGAGCGACTGTGAAAGCGAAATTACCGCGATAACAATAGATACGGCGGGCGCTATCGTAAATATCGCTGCAGTAATTATTGTCTTTTTAATTACCTTCTGATCCATACCTATCTTCTTTGAACGGCGCACTGACTTTACAAGAAAATACACCGACTGTCCAAGTACAGCGAGGATTATCACGCCTACAATAACAAACAGTATGGGATGATTTACGCTGAATTCCATATTTTTCTCCTTAGTATTTAATAAGATACATACAGTATAAACTTTTTTTGAAAAAAAGTCAAGAGAATAAAAGAAAGAGCCGCGCCCATTGGGTGCGGCTCTGAGTTAGTATTTAATAATTACTGCTTTTGATAGTCAGCAATAAGCTCGTCAATAGCCTTCTGTGCCGACTTCTTGTATGTATCGTAAAGTCTCTTATAAACATTGTTTCCGGCCACAGAGAGCTTCATGTGGAGACTATTATAAATGTTACCGAAGTTACAGATAGTAGCAATATCATAGATAGCTCCGTCAAAGCAGAGGTCAAGCATTCTTGCACAGTCCTCGTCGTAAGCATCCTGATACTTACACTTCTTGTCTATGTAAGCGGTATAAGAGCTATCGGTAGAAGCCTCGGTTATAGCCTGGAGGCAGAATCCTGCCTTATCCTCATCTATTACAGTATAAGGAACTGCAACAAGGCTGGAGTTACCGATATTCGGGAAGGAACAGTACTGCTCCTGCTCGCTGTCAAGCTTGGGGTTGGGAAGCGCACTGAAGTTTATATTCACCTCTTTACCGAGAATATGATCAAAGAAAGATGTAAATGCGTTAAGAAGAAGCACTCTGTTATCCATGAACATTATCTCAGGATGTGAGTCATCGGTGTAACTAAGATCGGGATGAGCTTCCTGAATCCAAGTAGTATTCTT